>REAZ01000037.1 GCA_004294445.1 Cytophagales bacterium | reverse complement strand
TTAGTTTGAGGTTTGCCATTTTTGACACCCTATTTTTGCCCCTAAACTTACCAGAACTATGCTCAAAAGGCACTACCCCGCAATAACAAGCAAATTTTTGCCCTTGCGGGTGTTTTTTCACCCGCAAGCCCTGCTATGAAAAACTGCCTCCACTTACAAAGCTACTCTCTCAATTTGAAAATTTAACTTAACGCTTGCTTTTTCTTTTGATAACCTGCTGACTACCAATGAAAAAAGTTGTTGGTGCAAAAACACAAACAACGGCAAAAAAATCGATACTAAGCTTAGACTTTAATATCAACTTCTATTTTTAAATCAGTTCATAAAAAACTAAGGGGACAAATCGTTGTTTATTTTTTACTCACTAAAGCACAGCAAAGAATGGCTTTTTGCTTACTTCTTCTCATCTAACTCCTGTACCAAGCGAAATCCTAAATTTTTACTTTTAGTTTTTGCAGGCAGGAAAAATCTGGTAGTTACCTTGCAGAGCGGTTGATTATCTCGATGGTTATCGTTATAAAAAGCCCCACCTCTAACAACCCTGTCGTCTCGATTGATTTTTAGACGCTGAACTTGGTCAAGTTTACCTTTACTTTTGTTATAGAAGCGGTAATCATAATAATCTTCACACCATTCCATCACATTTCCACTCATATCATAAATACCTAATTGATTTGGTTTTTTCTTGCCTACAGGATTCGTACTTTTGCCCGTTGCCCACCCATAAACTCCTAAATTGTTGCCACCGCTATACTCAAAGTCTTTTTTCTTGGCTATTATTTGGTTGGCTTTATGCCCTCCGATGGCAGCATACTCCCACTCTGCTTCGGTTGGCAAACGAAACTTTTTGCCTGTTTTTTTGCACAATTCTCTGATAAATACACTTACTTGCTCATAACTCACAGATTCTACAGGACATTCATCTCCACATTTATTGAAGTGAAAGGGTATATTGTCCTTGCCCATTACCTTTTTCCACAGACCTTGCGTTACCTCCGATTTTCCTATCCGAAAGTTTGTCAAAAGACGCTTATGTTCGGGACTATCATCACAATCTTTGCCCGTACATCCCATAGTAAAAGTTCCTCCTTTTACATCTACCATTTCGGGTATGAGCTGGTCAATGGTTTCTTTAATTTTTTTCTTTAAAAGGTCAATTTCTTTGGGGTGTACATTTTTGGATACCTCCAATTCATTTAATTCATTTTTTGCTTTTTCTATATCATATTTTTTTAACGCCATCTCTATTTCTTCCTGATGGTCTTTCAAAAAGTTTTCGTCTTTTTTTTTAATCTCCACGCTATATTGTATTGCTTTTAGTTTCTCCTGCTCTGCTTCTTTTTTTGCTTGCTGAGCTTCTGCTAATGCTAATTCTGCTTTTGCTAATGCTTGCTTGGCAACTTCTTCTGCATCTTTGGCTTTTTGTTCGGATTCCTTGTAGCCTGCAAGCATTTTTTCAATTGCCTCACGTGCTTCTTTTTTTCGCTTTCTGACCAATGACCTATACTTTTCTATGTTTACTTCATCGCAACCATCCAAAGCAAGTTCAAATTTGTCAAGTGCTTCTAAATAATCTCCTTTTCGGAATGCTTTTTCGCCTTTTTTCATCATATCTTCATAATGACAATCGCTTTTTCGTGCGGCAATAGTGCCGCTAAGGAATAGCAAGACAAAAATTAGCCTTAGTATTAGTATCTTCATGTTTTGGGGTATTTAGTTTTTATTAGCAGATTTATTTTTCAAATTGTTTGAGTCTTTCATCATTGGGCTTGAGTTTTTTCGCCTTTTCCAAATATTCCTTATAATATCTGATTTCTCCACGATCTTTATTATTTTCTGCCATTTCCATATATTTTTTAAATGATCTCTCGATGTCTTCTTTCGCATCTATTATATATTTGTTAGCCAAGGCTATATTGTAATCTAGCTTTAGTGCTTGCTCATACTTTACCAAAGCTTCATTTAGTTCTTCTTTTTTAGCAAGTGAATGTCCCTCTCCAATAAGTTTTTGAAATAGCGGTTCATTCTTTACGTTTATTTCAGCTTGTTTTTTCTTTTTCTTAACTTCTGCTATTTTAGCACTATCCTGACCACTAATCTTTAATGCACTATTATAAAAATTTACCGCCGACTTATACTCAATCGCCATGGAAGCTACATCTCCATTACTGCTGTATAGTTCAAACTGAGTCGTATAAAACTTTGCTTGTGCTTGCTCTCCCTGCCTTTTTTCCCACAAAGCCCATACAGCAAAGGCAATAGACAGCACGCCCATAAAAGCAAGTACGGCAGTTCTTTTTCTCTCCCTATTTCTCTGTAGCTTGTATCTTTCTGCCTCTTGCTTTGCTTTTTCGAGTTCCTGCTGGATTTTTTTCTGCTCGCCTTCTTCCTTTTCTTTTTCTTCTCTTTCTTTCCTGAGCCGTTCTATAGGTTCTATGAAAGTATCATGAGCTATTTCGTAGGTAGCGTTTCCGAGATGGTTTACCTCTCTGCGTAATATCCTTGAGTCCTCTAATTGTTCTAATACTTCCAATGGTAACTCACATTCATCTTGGTCAAGGCTCTTGCGCTTTCCGTTTTTGAGTAGCCTACTTTCTATCAAAATACGTGATTTTTTCTGGAACATCTCTGGTAAGTCATCAATAGCATCTTTGTAAACTCCTTCAATAAGGGCATTTAGGTCGCCTATATATTCTTTCTGGATGAGTGTGTCGGCGGTAAAACTGTTTTCTTTGAGAATTTTCCTTTCCAATCGCGAGCAGATGAGTTGTATCTGATATGGCTCATATTGCCCTTTTTCATCACTTATAAAGGACAAGATATGTTCTTTGGACTCCTTAGTATATCGGAAAGTAGGAATTTGAAAACTTCCAATTTTCTTTGCTGGCTCCTCAATAGCACTACTTGCTTGTTCTTTATCTAATGGTCTGATTTCAAATGTAGTACTTAGTATAGAAGGGATATAGTCTTTCATACTATCTAAATAGCTCATGCGGTCTGAGCGAATCAGAAAGACAATTTTTACCTCTAAGGGTGTAAAAAGAAATTCTATTTGTTCCTCTGTCAATCCTTTTTGCTCTTGCGCCGCTTTTTCTATCCTATCTGGCGGAGATGAGCGCAGGATTTCCGCTATTGCTTGTTTAAACTCTATTTGCTGTTCTTTGGGGTAGTCAAAAAATTCTTCAAATTGGTCAAAGAATAGGACAACTGCTCCCTTTTTATGGGTAGCATTTGCTTGCATCATTTTGAGAGAAAGCCACAGAGAATTATTCATTTCAATATTTGCTAAAAAATTCTGATGCTCTTGTGAGTCAAGTTCTCCTATAAGCGTCTGGAGGGGAGATGATGCGATATGTGTAGAGGAATCAGCATTATAGCTTAACAAACGGATGCGAAGATTTCTTTCATAACGAGGGAGGTTTTTGAGTTTGGGCATGACACCTGCATTCACCAAAGAACTTTTACCTATGCCCGATTTGGCATACATAACTATCAGTTTTTCTACATTAAGCAATGTAATAAACCTTTCAACATCCTTTTCTCTTCCAAAAAAAATATGCTGGTCGTACGTTTGAAATGGGAATGCGCCGGGGTAGCGGTAGTTGCTCATTGTAAATTTATTTTATCAAATACTGTATTGCTTTGTTTATTTTATCGTTAGCAATGAAATTTTTACTTATTTTCCTAATTTGCTACGACATTAAACAAATTAACTTGTCTGAGTTTTATGTTTTGTTTTAATTAACAACTCTAAAGACAAAGATATGTTTTTTAATTTTAAAATATTTAATCAGCGTCTTTTTTTTGTTTGATATTGCCATACTTAAAACACTAACAGAGTTTAAAGTTCTGATTCAAAAGAACTTTAGGAAACTATAGCATAGGAACTATTTTTGTTCACTTGCATAAAATTGGGGAAGATAAAAACCCAAAAAAAGAAATTACGGTGTCTTTTCTACCTCCTCCAACAATCCTTTGAAGGCTTCTAAGATATCCTTGTATTTTTCGCTGTATATATCTATATTTTCACTCTTGCATTTTTTCTCGAATACCTCTATTGGTTTTATCTCGTGGATAGACTGATACATAAGAGCTTGCTCATCTGTATCTATGTTTCTGTGGGCGTACTCTACGCCTATGCTTAGAATATTTACCATATTTGCATCCCTAATCTTAAATTTATTCCCAATTTCATGTATTTTTTCTCTCAAGTTAGGCTCATATTCTTTTAGCACGGCTTTTACTTCTGCCCAAGCAGCAAATTTGAACTGATTGAAATTGATTTTTAAAAGCTGACTTTCAATATCTTGCAAACTGCCCTTAAGTCTTAGCAATGGGCGAGTAAGCGGGACACTTATTTCTTGAACATCAGTAAGTCCTTTTTCGTTAAGGTTTAGTATCAGCACTATTTTCCTATCCGTATTTTCGCTAAAACTAAGGGGGATAGGCGAGCCAGAATAGCGAATATGATTTTTATTAGCCACTTTTTGCGGTCGGTGTATATGCCCAAGAGCCACATAATCAAAGGTTTGTGGTAGTTTGTTTGCATCTATATTTCCCTGATTCCCAATATGAATATCTTTTTCGCTTTCAGATGAAGTCATACCTGCTGCAAATAAATGCCCTGTTGCCAAAATGGGAATTTGGCTATTTTTATAGGTTGTTATCAGTTCGCTTATCTGATGATAATGATTCAAAATTCCCTCTTTTACCCTACCTTCTGTTTGGGAAAGACTTTCGTTTGCGACTGATTTGCGAATATCTGCATCTTTGAGGAAGGGGACAGCACAAACAACCAAAGAAGGTGGCTGATTTTTCTGCTCATATATGGGAATAATCTCGTGCTGTAGGGCTACCTCTCCGCTTCTTTGGTAATGCACTTTCCCTACAACGTGTATATTCATGTATTTAAAAAGTTCTTTCGGTGCATTAAGTTTATTGGGAGAGTCGTGGTTTCCCGCAATAATTACCACGTTCTTGCATTGCGTACGAGTTACCTCCGCCAAAAAGCGGTAATACTGCTCCTCTGCCCAATGCGGTGGGTTAGCAGTATCAAAAATATCTCCAGCAATCACGAGCAGCTCAATGCTATAGTTTTCAATAACTTCTAAGAGCCAACCCAAAAAATACTCATGCTCTTCGCTTCTATCATTTTCTTGTCCCTTTAGGTAGTGTCCTAAATGCCAATCGGCAGTGTGCAGAATTTTCATCAGCTAATATGACTTGGGGGTGTTTTTTAGTTTTAATTATGCGAATCTAAGATTATTTTTCAAAGTTTTAGTCATTATACTTTGCTTTCTTTGAAAATGGTGTTAAAATTGTAAAATGGTTAATCACCTTAAATCTATAAAATATTATGCTTACTTATATACTTTTTGTTCTTGGCTTAGGTTTTTTGATATTAGGAGCTACTTTGCTTGTGGATGGTGCGTCCTCATTGGCAAAAAAACTCAATATCCCCGACCTCATCATTGGCTTGACGATTGTTGCTTTCGGCACTTCGGCACCAGAGTTGGTGGTAAACTTATTGGCTGGCTCAAGTGGGCAGACTGATATAGCCATAGGTAATGTAGTGGGCAGTAATATTTTCAATGTATTATTTATTTTGGGGCTTGCAGCCATGCTCAAGCCTGTGAATGCACACATTAATACTACTTGGAAAGAGATTCCTTTAGCTTTGTTGGCAGCCTTAGTATTGGGCATCTGTGCAAACGATATGTTTTTTGATGGTGCGTCATCATCTCAGCTTACTCGAACCGATGGTCTGATTCTACTTGCCTTTTTTGGCGTTTTCATGTACTATATTGTAGATGTATCTTTGAGTAGCAAAGAGCAAGGCGAGCAAATTAGTGTGATGCCTCTTTGGAAGTCCGTTACTTATATAGTTGTAGGCTTGGCTGGGCTAATATTTGGTGGGCAGTGGATAGTAGATGGGGCTGTGGTGATGGCAAAATCGGCAGGATTGAGCGAGGCAGTCATCGGGCTTACCATAGTAGCGGCAGGTACATCTTTGCCTGAGTTAGCTACTTCGGCAATAGCTGCTTACAGAGGCAACTCAGATATAGCTCTCGGTAATGTAGTAGGGAGTAATATTTTTAATATCTTCTTTATCTTAGGCATTACCTCTACAATTTATGAGCTACCATTTCGCCCAGAGGCAAATTTTGATATACTCATGAATATTTTTTCAAGTACCTTGTTATTCATTTTCTTATTTACAGGGAGCGGCAGAAAAATCAATCGTATTGAGGGAGGAATATTCATTGCTATATATATAGGATATGTAACTTACTTGCTCATGCAGCAGCAATAAAATTTGACGAATTCGAAATATTAAGTGCATTTTTTTACCATAATTTTGTTTCTTTTATGTCTGAAGCATTTGAAAAAATGGTGAGTATGTATATATTCCCAGTTGTTTTTGTAGGAGTTTTTTTGTTTTTTATCAATCACTACGACGAGGACATGATGAGTGAGGAAGACGTAGAAAAAACAATGGAAGCACATGTGGAAAGTAATCTCTATCTGTATGTTTTCCTTCAGAGTATATTTTATTTATGGGTTTATTTTTTGATATTTTGAAGTGTTTTGTAAATTTGTGCAAAAACAGCGTGTTTTCTTATCTCCGATATTGTTTCTTTCTCCTTTTTTGCTTTGGAGTAGTTGATTTTCAGCTACTTGCTAAATCTCCGCGTGTCAGAGAGCAGCTAATTATTTATTCCATAGAAAACGAATGGTCTATCTACGACAATAAGCTACAGACATATATCCCTTTTTTACCTACTCTTCAGAAAGAGGAAAAACAACTTTATCTTGTTTTGACAAATCAGAAATACACACAGTTTTACCTGAGTATTTTAGGAAAAAAAGATACTTACTTATTCATTAACAACAATTTATCATATTATTTCCGAGAGTCCTCTGTATTGCATTTGAAAATAGATAGCCTACAAAAAATGATGAAATCTACTTCTCTCCTTTTTACCTATCTCTCAGAAAGTTCTATTCTTAAACCGCCCCTTACTCAAATTACCCAGCAAAAAATCGTAGGCGGCGAAGACAGTTTGGCTACTCACAAAAAAACAGAAACACTTCCCAACTCAGGTATTTTGGTGCGCGAGCGAGCAAGCGAAGCAAAAACAAATAAGAATTTTCTTCTCATAGCTTCATTAGGCTTACTGACTATTATGGCAGTATTTTCTTATACATCAAAACCCATTTTTTCTTTTCAATTCATTTTTAGTGAGTTAGATTCATTCTTGAAAGGAAAAAATCAAATAAAACGTCTTTCTACACCTTCATTTTTATTTTTTCTACTCTATTATAGTGCTGCCTTAGCCTTTGCTATCATGTTCCTGAGTACCTACAGCAGCAAACTTTCATACGCCGCATTTCTGATCATCCCCAATACATTGGGAGAAAGGGTAGAAGCATTTTTATTGCTTACGGGCATTATTATCCTGTTGGTAGCTATCAAGTATTTTCTGATATGGATTTTAGGCTCGCTTTATAATGACAGAAGTATTGTAAATCTGCATTTTCAAGAATACATGACTATTTCACAACTCTTTTGTGTGGTTTGGCTTTCTGTAATTTTGCTGGCTAATTCCATTGCCACTACTATTTCTCAAGATTCTATCGATTACTTACTCTATTTTTTTGCTTTTTGCATGCTTTTGCAGTCCGTATTAATGAGTTATAGAATAAATAATAGCACAATCCACAAAAAATTGTATTTATTTGCTTACCTTTGCGCCTCAGAATACTTACCCTTATTTTTATCTGCAAAACTTTTAATAGTTAGTTAGCATTTTTTTATTTAAGGCTTTTGTAGTATTTATTAATATTAGCATAGTATAGGATTGAATATGGCAGATGAGAAATTGACAAATCATAGGTTGAAAGAAGTAAAATCTATTTTAATTTCCCAACCACAGCCCGACGGTAGCGAAAAATCTCCTTATCACGAATTGGCTATAAAGTATGGCGTAAAAGTAGATTTTCGCCCTTTTATCCAAGTAGAATCGCTTGGAGCAAAAGATTTTCGCAAGCAGAAGATAAATATCCTTGAACACACTGCGGTAGTGTTTACGAGTAAAAATGCAGTAGATTTCTTTTTCAAACTATGCGAAGAGATGAAAATAGAGATGCCTGCTGAAATGAAGTATTTTTGCATTACCGAGCAGCAAGCCAATTATTTGCAGAAATATATTGTCATTCGCAAACGCAAGATATTTTCGGGCAAAAGAACAGCCACAGACCTCATAGAGCTGATAAAAAAACATAAAACAGAAAAATTTTTGTACCCTTGCTCGGAGATTCGGCGAGACGAGATTCCTAATTTTATGGAAAAAAGCGGTATAAAATACTCAGAGGCAGTTATCTACAAAACGGTGCCGAGTAATTTGGCAGATTTGAAGGTTACAGAGTATGATATGATAGGGTTCTTTAGTCCTTCGGGCGTACATTCCTTATTTACCAACTTCCCCGATTTTGAGCAAGGAAATATCAGAATAGCCGCCTTCGGTCCTACTACGGCTAAGGCAGTAACAGAACACAGCTTAATTTTAGATATTCAGGCACCTCAGCCCAATGCACCGTC
Source organism: Cytophagales bacterium (assembly GCA_004294445.1). Taxonomy (GTDB): domain Bacteria; phylum Bacteroidota; class Bacteroidia; order Cytophagales; family Thermoflexibacteraceae; genus Thermoflexibacter. Next base: position 24,923 of record REAZ01000037.1, on the reverse strand, counting down.
TATGACGGGGGCGATAGAGTTATATATTAAGGAAACCAACAAGAAATAATCAGTCTTTACAAGTCTATGTCTTCAGGGCAAAGGGGAGCGAAAAATAGAAGTGAATCATCGGCTCAATGATTTTAAAGCCAAAATATATTTTTTACTCGCTTTTTTTGCATAATAATATAATTTGAAAATAAATAACACAGAGTTATTTATTAAACAAATTCATGGCTGTAGTCATGCCCGCCGTACAGAACGTAAGTGTAGCTTCTACGGCATTGTCTATGATAAAAGCCAATTCTTTTTGCTCCTCGTGGTCGAAACGCCCCAGCACAAAGTCCACCTGCCGCCCTTTCGGATAGTTATTTCCTATGCCAAAGCGGAGGCGAGAGTAGTTTTGGGTTTCCAGAGTAGCTTCTATGTCTTTGAGTCCATTATGCCCAGCACTTGAGCCGCTCGTACGCAGGCGAATCTTGCCAAAATCAATCGCTACATCATCAACTATCACCAAGCAATTTTCCAATGGCACTTTGAGTTCTTTGAGCCAAAAATTGAATGCTTTACCGCTCAAATTCATGTAAGTAGTAGGCTTGACGAGGGTAATGCTACGCCCTTTGTGCTTTATTTCGCTCACAAAAGCGTACCTACCCGACTCAAAAGTAGCATTAAACTGCTTTGCCAATTTGTCTAAGACCATAAAGCCTATATTATGCCTTGTTTCGGCATATTCTGCCCCTATATTTCCCAAGCCAACAATCAAATATTTCATTTTTTTATCTCATTTATTCAAAAGGAGAAGGACTTACGCTCGTCCAACCCCCGTCTATTATCAAACTTTGCCCTGTAATGTGCCTTGCTTGGTCGGACACCAAAAATAAAGCCGCCGCTGCTATATCAGCTACCGATGCGGCTCTCCCAAGTGGCGTTATCCTTGCCCAAGTAGCCTCGTAGTTTGCATCTCCTAAGGTACGCTCAGTAAGTGTCGCTCCCGGTGCTATAGTATTTACTGTAATTTGGTACTGCGAAAGTTCAACTACCAAGTTTTTCGCCAACATTTCTATTGCCGCCTTGCTCATGCTGTAGGCTGACAAATTTTTGTGTGCCTGATGCCCTGTTACTGAGGAAGTGAAAAGTAAAGAACCGCCTCTTCCCTGTGCTTTCATTTGCTTTGCTGCTGCCTGTGCTAAAAAGAACGTTCCCGCCAAATTTACCTGCATTACGCGCCCAAAATCTTCGGGGGTATAGGTCAAAAAATCTCCAAATAGTGTAATTCCTGCATTGGCAACTACAATATCCAAACTCCCAAAGTGGGCAACAGTTACATTTACCATGCTTTGCACGAAAGCAATATCTCCTGAATCTCCTGCCCAAAACAGGCACTCCGTATTTACTTGGGCTTGGATTAATTTGGCTGCATTTTCTGCCAAACTTGCATCTATATCATTGAGCAAGATGCGTACTCCTTGCTTTGCCAAGCGAATGGCTATTTCCAATCCTATGCCTTGTCCTGCCCCCGTAACAATGGCTACTTTGCTTGTATTTGTGTTCATTTTGGGCTAAAAATAAAGCATTTTGATAATATTTTCTAAATAATTTATTTTTTGAGTATTCCTACTTAGTATTTTTGAGTACAATACCTCTCTTAAAATAAAAAAGAGGCTAACCTTTTAAGGACAGCCTCTTGAAAGCTAAGTAGGAAATAGAAAAATTAAGCTGTTATTCTTACTTTTTTCCAGCAGGTTGCTGTCCCGCCGAAATCATGTTTGCAAATAGGCGATAGGCACCCGCTACACCCGCAGGAAGCTGCCTAAACCACGAAAAACCAGTATAAATAAACAACCCTTTGCCGTATTTGGCAGAAATCTGAATTCCTTTTTTGGCTTGTTCGCCTGTGTCTTGGGTGATGAAAGGCGTTTCGTACTTGCTATCAAAATCGCTTGCAAAGTACAGTCCGCGCTCTTGCACCCAGCCCTCAAAATCTTCTTTGCTGATTTTATTGGGGAAGTTGAGCAAAGAATGTTCCTTATTGAACGCTATCAAAGCGTCTTCTTCGGTAACTCTGTCGCGTGAAATTTTGAACGGATACGGTCCAATATCATTTGTTACCATGCCAAAATTGACATTATACTGTACGATGAGTACACCGCCATTTTTTACATATTCCAATAATTGCGGGTTGTGGAACTTGAGTCGCCCGCGCGTATTGTAGGCACGCACAGCAGTTACAATGGCATCAAACTGACTCAAATCTGTAGTTTCAAAATTGTCATCTGTGAGTTCTACTACGTTGCAGCCCATTTGTCTTAGGGCTTCGGGCGTTTCATCGCCTGCTTCCGACACATAGAAACCTACATTTTTGGCTTTGTTTATAATATCCAATTTGACTAATTTAAACTCGGCAGGTGGAAAAAGCGTTTGCATAGGAATATGGTCGTAATCTAATCTCAATAGCCCTACAGCATCCGTACCATCTATTTTTACTTTGGCAAGAGATGTTCCGCCTTCTTTCGGGGGGAAAATCTTGAAGCTAACTGTTTTTTCCTCATCTTTTTTCACCATTTCAAATGTTATTTGCTGAGGTTCGCTCCTCCAGCCTTGCGGAAGTTCCAAACTGACTACGCCTTTTGCGTTTTTCTTTCCCGCCTTCAACTGAATAGAAACGTCTTTTGCATTATTATTTGCAAAAATATAAGTAGGCGATTTTACGTTTGCCATCACTTGCGGGATAACCTCAAAACTGCGGTAAAGCTCACCATCTACTCGGTGAGTCCACTTGTGCATGAGGGGCGTAGTAAAGCTCATCATCACGCCTTCTATTTCGAAATCGAGGGAGGCAAACTGCTGAGAAGGTGCTTCGGGCAGGCTAATCAACAACTGGTCATCTACTTGGTACATACCTTTTAGGGCAGGTTTTCGCAGCCAATATGGTTGAGAAATTTGTGCATTTTTATTCAAAACCACCTTTTTATTAATTTCTAATAAAATGTTTTCAGCCAATGTATAATCTACTTTTTTGTTATCGCCGCTCTCTGCCTGCATATTTTCCTCGTCAAAAGACAAATCTAAGCCCTTAAGTTTTACGTTTGCTCCCAAGCGATTAATCACTCTTACTGTGGCATTTACGGAGTCATTAGCACTTGCTGAATAGTCTGTGGCAGTCATTTCAAACCAAATACCTGCACAGTTTTTAATGACTTCTTCTAACTCAGTAGTCTTTGTCTTTATCCAATAAATTTCAGTTGGGTCAGTCGTTTTTGTAATCAATATTTTCAGTTCCTTGTGTGCAGCTATGAGGTTTGGCAAGACAGACTTCGGGTTTGCGGGTGTAAAGTTCTGATAAGCAGCGCTTAGTAGGTTACTCACTTTTCCGCTTCCTTTTACTCTTGCCCACGTAGTAGTTACGCCGTCCATGAAGGTCGATTTGGCAGAATCTCCCATAATAAACTGTAAGTATTCGGGTTGGCTACCTCTTGTTTTCCCTGCCCCAAAGCCCTGACTTTTGTGCTGTGTGCGGCTTTCCATTGCCAAATCATAATAGGATTGCCCCAAAAGCGGATTATAAATGCCTGTATCCACTCTCAAAAATTTGCTCAAATCTTCCTTGTTATCACGCACCCATTTGTTCCAAAAAAGGCGTTTTGGTTGCCAAATTTCCACGTATTTGAGCTGTTCGGGAAACATATTTGGGTCTGCTGCAAATTTGAAAACTTCTTCAGCTAAAAGTGCAGAACTTGTATGATGCCCATGCCCGCCACTTCCGTCAGTAGGGAAACGAGTGATGAGTACATCAGGTTTCCACTTGCGAATAACCCATACCATATCGGCAATTACTTGGTTCTTGTTCCAAATTTTTAAGGTTTCATTTGGATTTTTGGAATAACCAAAATCATTTGCTCTTGAGAAAAATTGCCTCCCACCATCAATAGCACGAGCAGCTAATAATTCTTGGGTACGAATCAGTCCTAATAGATTCCCTTGCTCACTACCAGTAAGATTTTGTCCGCCATCACCGCGCGTAAGTGCCATGTAAGCTGTTTCAAAATTCTCATGCTTTGCCATGTAGGCAATGAGGCGCGTATTCTCATCATCGGGGTGTGCCGCTATGTATAGCACAGAGCCTAAGACATTTAACTTTTTGATGTCCATTTGCAAATCGCTTGCGGACTTGGTGCTACGAGGCTGTGCAACGCTTGTGCTTCCAGCAAAAAGAGCCATAAAAAATATCAAACAGGCAATTTGTGATTTGTAATTTAGTTTTTCTTTCATCATATACGTCAGTTTGTTCAAATTTAAAAACTTATTTTTTCCTTAAAAAAACGTCGCGAAAGTTAATGTCCGCCACTGCTTGTTATTCTTTGCTCTGTTGCGGCTATTTTGTTTTCTTTTACAAAAAGCCAAAGTAAGGCAGAGATAGCCAAAGAAGCAGCACTAATTATGAATATTATATTTTTGTCTGCCGAATTTTCAATTATTTTGCCAAAAACAAAGCTTACTATTAGTTGCGGAATTACTACGGATAGGTTGAAAATGCCCATGAAAAAGCCCATTTTCTCTTTGTCTATTTTTTCAGTCATAATGGCGAAGGGCAAACTTACGGTTGCTGCCCAGCCCACGCCTACTACAGTCATCAGGCTATAAAATAAAATAGGTGTATTGCCAAAGAAAACAATTCCCAAATACCCAATAGCCATCACCGCAATCGCTAAGGTATGCGTACGTACGCTACCAATGCGGCGAGAAACTGGCTCTAAAACGATGGAGGGAAGTATGAACCCTACCGTATTGAGAATGGCAAAAGAAATGCCTATCATCTGCCCTAACTGATTGTCTGTAAGCATATTATCTGCACTACCCATTTTTTGTTTGAAGTAAGCAAAAGCAAACACAAACATGGTCTGTATGCCGAGCCACGTAAAAGCATGAGCAACATAGATTTGTAAGAGGTCTTTGAGGTAGTTTTTTGTTTTTTCTTCCTTTGGGTTTGCACTCCCTTCTAAGCGACCAAGCACAGTAGGCTCTTTGATAAAAAATGGAGGAACAAATGAAAAAATAAGCACTAAAAACACGCCAAGATAGATAAGGATATAGTTATCAAAAAGGACGCTGATTCCGTATGCCAGTACGCCAAACATTCCTGAAATGGTCTGCATCCAAGTATAACCTTTGGTGCGAGCCTCTCCCTGCGGGGTTACATCGGCAATTATTGAGCGAGTAGGGTTGAAACTTACATTAATGGCGAGGTCTAAGGTAAGGGCTACGATGATGGCTACCCAAAGAATACTTGACAAGCCAAGCGTTTGGCTAATCACATCAATATTGGGGAGAGCTAAGAGCATGAGCGAGGCAAGAATCCCCCCTAAAAGGATAAAGGGCTTGCGGCGACCACCCCAAAGCCAAACTTTGTCGCTAATCACTCCTATAATGAGCTGTCCGATAATGCCCGCCAAAGGACCCGAAGCCCATACATAGCCAATACTCTCTATATCAAGTTGATACTTTGTACTTAGAATCCAACTTAGTGCTGAAATCTGTACAGAAAGCGCAAAGCCCATCGCCGTAGCAGGAAGGCTTAAGATAATGAAAAATGAGTTAGTAAGTTTTTTTTGAATATCGAGCATGGGAGTAATAGTTTTTATGAAATGTTTACCCCAAATTAGCAAAGAATTTTTGGAAAAACAGACATCTTTTTCGGAAAGATGTCTGTTTTTGGTCAATTTATTTTATCTGCGGTTACACCAACTGTTTTAAGGCAATCTCGAAAGCATGGTGTGCAATAAGTGTTTTTTGTTCTCCCATCGCCCTTACTTTGCGGAGTGCTTTGCGAATAGTCATGGCTGTATCTTCAAAAATAGCTCCGTCTGTTACCTCCACCTCATTGCCCATTAGGTAGGCAAAAACCCTCGCCATGCCACAGTTTGCAATAAAATCTGGAATCAGTGAAACTTGCTGGTCAGCATATTTGCCCGTACTTCCCATAAATATTTCGGGATCGGCAAAAGGCACATTCGCTCCGCAAGCTATTACTTCTAAGCCTACTTTGATGAGGCTATCTACTTGGCTGCGTGTTACCAAACGGCTTGAGGCGGCAGGTATAAAAATTTCTGCGGGTGTTTCCCACACTTGCTTGTTGGCTTGCTCAAAAGGAATCAGGTGAGGAGAAACTAACTTATTGCCATCTTTTTCCAGAAGTAGCTTTGTAATTTCTTGGAAAGTGAAGCCCTCTGTATTGATAAGCCCGCCGACTCTATCGATGATGCCCACTATTTTTACACCCATTTTTGCTAAATAGAATCCCGCCGCACTGCCTACGTTACCCCAACCTTGAATAATGGCTCTTTTCTCTGTGAGAGTCCCTCCCCAAAGTTCGTAGTAATGTGCCACAGATTGGGCTACGCCATAGCCCGTAATCATATCGGCAACGGTGAGCTTTTTGGAAAGTGCGGGCGTATAGTTGGTGTCTTCTATCACTTTGGAAACGCCTTGTCGCAGTTGCCCCAATTTATTAATTTTTTCTCGGTCAGTTGGGTGAAAATGCCCATTCACAATGCCTTCCTGCGGATGCCATAAGCCATATTCTTCGGTCATTGGTATCACTTCGGCTATCTCGTCGATGTTCAAATCGCCACCTGTGCCGTAGTAGTTTTTGAGCAAAGGCACTACCGCCTTGTACCAACGTTTGAGAACGGCTTTTTTGCGTGGGTCATTGGGGTCAAAGTTAATCCCAGATTTTGCCCCACCGATAGCAGGACCTGAAACCGTGAACTTAATCTCCATAGTTTTGGCAAGCGACTCTACTTCTCGCTTGTCCAAGCCGACCCTCATGCGTGTTCCGCCTCCCGCTGCTCCGCCGCGCAGGGAGTTAATTACTACCCAGCCCGCCGCTTCTGTTTCAGAGTCATGCCACTCAAATACAATTTCGGGCTTTTTATTTTCAAATTTCTGAAGTAAGTCTTCCATTAAAATATGTGTTTATTGGTTTTTAGAGATAAAATCTAAGTAGTTATCTCCCAAATTTTGTAATAAAGGCATCTTTGAATCCATTTTTGCGGATATACTCCATCAGTTCCAAAGCATCCTCTATAGTATATACATTGCCTACGGTGTATTTGTAAGTAGTATCCCCATTTTTTTCCGTTGCTTTTGCCTCTTCTATTTTCATGTCTAATTTTTTGAACTCTGCATGATTTAGGGATATTTTCTTAGGAGATGCAGAAATTTGTACCTTATAGACTACTTTGCCATCAGTAGCATTTTTGAGTTTGGGAGGAGTGTTGTCCTTATAGCTTGCTAAGGAAGTATTATTTTTGCTTTCCCTATTTTTGGGATCTTTCTTCGCCAATATCTTATCTTCCGTTTTTTCTTTGGCTGTCAGCTTATGCCCAGACTGAGTGAGGAAATTGCGAATCCCTCTAAAAATCGCTGCTGCTATTATTTCTTGCCCGTTGTCGGAGTTTAAAAATTCCTCTTCTTGTTTGTGGGTAAGGAATCCTGTTTCTATAAGCACACCGGGCATATTGGTATATTGGAGTACGTAGAGATTAAAACGGCGGTCTTTGGAGTTAAAAAGCCCTTTGGAGTTTCGCTTTGCACGCGTGGTAAATTCTTCGTCTAATATTTGGGCTAATTTGGTGCTTTTGCGGTAAGTGAAGTCGTGTACGTGCATTTGCGTACCCGAAATATGTTTTTTTTCACTCGAATTGCAATGGATACTCACAAAATAATCTCCTTTAGCTTCGTTAGCAATAGCGACTCGCTGTTCCAGACTTACTGTAACGTCCTTGTTTCTTGTCTGTATGACTTTGATATTACTATAGCTTTCGTTGATAAGTTCCTCTACTTTGAGGGCTATTGCCAATACGAGGTCTTTCTCATCTTTGAAATTAGGAGTCCTTCGCTCAGTACCAGGGTCGATACCTCCATGCCCAGGGTCTATTACTACCTTGATGCTTTCCTCTTTGACAGCTACTTTTTTTTGAGCTGCTACTTCTGTGAAAAGAAGAAAAACCACGAATCCAACCAATGCTGATGCTTTCATAATGCTATCTAACTGCTATAAATATGACATTACCCAAAGTCATTTTGCCAAATATACCTACCAAGTTAGCAAAAAAACAAAATAACATAATATTCGTGCTTGCTTTTTGCCAAAAGATTACTTTTTCCTGAAAAACAGTTTAATAGGCACTCCTTCAAAATCAAAGTTTGCTCGTAATTTGTTTTCCAAAAATCGCTGATAAGATTCTACTACATACTGGGGCAGATTACAAAAGAAAGCAAATGTAGGTGTTTTTGCTGGAAACTGTGTAATGTATTTGATATTGATATATTTACCTTTGATAGCTGGTGGCGGATAGTCCTCTATTATTTTGAGCATCGTATCATTTAACTTTGAGGTAGAAATTTTTTTGTATTTGTTTTCGTACACCTGCACTGCCTTTTCTATGGTCTGGAAAATACGCTGCTTGTTAATGACAGAGGTAAAAATAATAGGCAGAAAATCATTGGGGGCGAGTTTTGCTCTGATGGCATCCTCATATATTTTTGCTGTTTTGGCATCTTTCTCTACCAAATCCCACTTATTTACCATAATCACGACCCCTTTGCCATACCGAATGGCTAAGTTGATAATGTTTACGTCTTGTGCCTCTAAGCCCTGCACAGCATCAATAACTGCAATACAGACATCTGCATCTTCTAATGCCTTGATAGAGCGCAGGGTAGAATAAAATTCTATATTGTCTTTTACTTTGGCTTTTTTGCGAATCCCTGCCGTATCGGTAATCATAAAATCATGCCCAAAAGCATTATAATGAGCATCTATGGCATCTCTTGTCGTACCTGCTATATCGGTAACGATACTTCTTTGTTCGCCAAGAAGCATATTGAGTAAGGACGATTTGCCGACATTAGGTCTGCCAACAATGGTAAAGCGAGGAAGTGCAGGTTTTTCGTCTTCTTGCTCTTCTTCCAAATGCTTAACTACCAAGTCTAATATCTCTCCCGTACCGAGTCCGTTTTGCGAAGAAAGCGGATATACTTCACCCAATCCAAGACTATAAAACTCCCCAATATAATCCACTTTATTGGGCATATCTACTTTGTTTACAATGACATAGATAGGTTTTTTAGACCTGCGAAGTACATTGGCAAACTCCTCGTCTAAGCCTGTAACACCTGTTTGGGCATCTACCATAAAAAGAATAACCGAAGCCTCCTCTATGGCTATTTCTACTTGCTCGCGGATAGCCTCTTCGAAAATATCATCAGAGCCATGTACGTAGCCGCCTGTATCGATAACAGTAAATTTTTTGCCAATCCATTCCCCCTGCCCATAATGACGGTCGCGCGTAACCCCGCTCACATTGTCCATGATAGCCTTCCGCTCCTCAACCAAACGATTAAATAAGGTTGATTTCCCTACATTAGGGCGACCTGTGATTGCAATGATATTACTTGCCATTTTTCTTTCAATTAATTTTAATGTGCAAAGGTAAGAAAAAAAATATTGACAACTATGCAAATTAAAAGTATCTTTGCCTTCGGGTGAAGACTTGTTTTTTTAATATTCACCCGAAGGCGAACCTACTGTTTTTAAAATCCAATACAATGAGTAAATTATTAGAAATACTACAGGCAAGCATAGGAAAGCAAATGAATAACTTTTTTGCCCCTCCGCTTACCCAATGGCTTGCTGGCACGTTGCTCAAAGCCGAGCATGGAGAGGTTGAGATGTCTTTCGTGGTACGCAACGAAATGACCAACCCCGCAGGAATGTTGCATGGTGGCATTCATGCGGCTATCTTAGACGACATTATAGGCATGAATGTAGCGTCTTTGGGCTTACCTAATCTCTATGTTTCAGTCAATCTTAGCATCGACTTCTTGGCTCCCGCACGCGTGGGCGAAGTAGTCATTAGCAAAACCAAAATTATTCGCGCTGGCAAAACCATAGTAAATGCTACTGCTGAAATTTATAACGAAAAAGGAATCCTACTGAGCAAAGCAACGTCAAACTTAGCCAATACGGGGCTGCCCGCCCCTATGTAAGTGAAGTTTGTCAATGGTCGAAAGACCTTGACAATCCTTACAAATGATGAAAAAGCAAAGCTGTCCATCTGTTTTTTACTAATTGTTTTTGAAGCTGCAAGCCATATCTGCCTGCTTCAGTAGCAATGAGTTCGGTTTCATGCTCATAAAAACCACTCAGCAATAGCGAACCTTTTGGGGCAAGTAGTTTGGCATAAATATGAATTTCGGCAAGCAGGATATTCAAATTGATGTTTGCCAAAATAGCATCAAAATTACCAGAAGAAATCTGTGCGGCTGTGCCTTGGAATATGTCCAAAGTCTTAGGCTCAAAGCCGTTGAGCAGTATATTTTCTTGGGCGTTTTCTACAGCCCATTCTTCCACATCACACGCTTTTACCTGCACAGTCCCTTTTTTGAGTGCCATAATAGACAAAATGCCTGTGCCGCAGCCAATATCAGCTACTTTTTTGCCCGTTAAATCCATGTTTATCAAATGCTCAACACAGAGGGCTGTAGTTTCGTGATGCCCTGTGCCAAAAGACATTTTGGGATGAATGAGTATTTCGTATTTGAAACTTCGAGAAAGCTGGTGAAAATCTGCCCTAATAACACAGTCCTCTCCCACAAAAACAGGCTCATAACTCTCTTCCCAAAGCTGATTCCAGTTTTGCTTCGCCACTTTCTCCGTTTCATAGCTCATCGTGGTCAAATTCTTGTATCGTTCCAAAACGGCTTGTGTTTCGTGTTGGTCAAAACTTTCTTCTGGAATAGAAGTCAAGAAGCTATTGTCATCTTCTTCCCAAAAGCTATCAAAACCTATTTCGGCAAGTTCTAATTTCAATAATTCTGCTATTTCGCCACTAATGAAAACTTTGAGAGTAATAAAAAACATAGAAAATAATAATTTTAAGGTTGTATAAAATAGCTGTTTTGTTAGGTTTAGGGCAATAATAAAATAGTTTATGCTATTTATTGGAGCGGTAAATGTATTTATTTTTACGAATAGCTCACACTTTTTTAAGGATTATTACCAATTTTGTCAGCAAAAAAGTAATAAATTTGCCATTTAACCGTTGTCATTGACAAGTATCATTACCCCGATTATTATGAAGTTTCTTACCATTTTGTTGCTTACTTTCCTTAGCAACGCATTGCCTATTTTGGCTCAAAATGTAGTTCATGAAACTGCGTACACCACAGGTATAGAACTTTTTGAAAAGGAAAAATATGCTGCTGCCAAGCTACTATTCAAGCAACACATTGCCCAAAACATAGAAAATATAGACAACATTTACGCACATAGTTATCTCTCTCTGTGTGCATTATATCTTAAAAATACCGATTTTGAATACTACATAGGCTTGCTCCAAGAAAAATACCCGAATCACCCTATAGCATTGGATACCTACGTCAAAGTGGGCAATTATTTGTTCGCCCAAAATGAGTACGCCCAAGCAATCAAATATTTTAAAAGGCTGAACATCAATAAACCAAATGCAAAAAATTTAGAGACAATTTATCTGTTTGCTATGTGCTACTATCAAACAAAAGATTATAAAGAAGCAGGCAAATTTTTTAACCTAATCAAGGGAGGAGAGCATGAATACGCTTATTTATCGAGCTATTATGCGGGCTATTTAGAATATCAGCGCGGCGACTATTCTACCGCATTGGCAGACATACTCAAGGCTGTATCTGATGAAAAAACAAAACAAGATGCACAGCTATTGTTGGTTTCTATTTACTACAAGCAAAAAAGGTATCAAAATGTAATTGATTACATCTTGAAAAATAAGAAAACAGACATACCCGCTTTTGATTTGCTGCTCGGCGATAGTTATTTCATGCAGGGAGATTCCGTACTTGCTCTTTCCTATTTCGAGAAGTACATCAAGCACAGCAAAGTGCAAAAAGACAGGAATTTATTTTACAAAATAGCCACAACCTATACAAGTTCTTACATAAACAAACTGCAACTTGCGGCACTTTATTTTGGCAAAGTAGCCGATGCCGAAGACTCTTTGGCACAGGTAGGGGCGTATCAGTTAGGCTTTATTTCTATCAGGTTAAAAGATAAAAATGCCGCCATCAATGCCTTTGAAAAATGTAGAAGATTAAATTTTAACAAAGAACTACAAAAATCTGCTGCCTTTCATTACCTCAAGCTCAATTTCGAAATCGACAACGTTCAGAATGCCATTTTGGGTTGCTCTTTTTATGAAAGAAATTTCCCCAAAGACGAAAATCTTGCCCTCGTCAATACTATGCGAAACCAAGCCTACTTGAATACTTCCAATTACAATGTAGCCATGCAATACATAGAGCAGATGAGGAATAAAGATGAAAAAGTGCAGTTAGCCTACCAACGCTTTGCCTTTAATCGGGCTGTTGAGCTATTCGATAATCGCGAATTTTTGCAGGCGCGCAATGCACTAAGAAAGTCTTTGACTTACCCTCATCAAAGCAAATTGCTCAATGCAACTTACTTTATGCTTGGGGAAATTTTTTGGGCAATTCAGCAGCCCGACTCTGCCCTTGTGTACTATAGTAAAGTGGAAACAGATACAGAATATGCCAATGAAACTTTGTTAGGCATTGCCCACACCCATTTTGTAAAAGATAATTACCTTGAGGCTATTTACTATTTTCAGAAATACCTCAACTCGCCTAACCCTAAGCAGCAGGTAGAAGCCTATTCCAAACTTGGCGACTGTTATTTCAAGCAAAAAGACTATGCTATGGCGTTGAAAAACTATGAGTTAGCCAGAGATAACGGCTCTACTGACATTATGTATAGCTATTATCAGCGTGCATTGTGCATGGTAGAACTCAACAGAACCAATGATGCAGAAGACTTATTTAATTTGTTTGAAGAAAGAGAGCCAAAGCACCCGCTTATGGACTGGGTGGACTACCAAAGAGCTATGATTTATACCCAACAATCTCGCAAAGATTTGGCTATCAATGTATTAAGCAAAATAATAGATAAACCTGTAAATACTGGGCAAAGTAGCACCAAAATACTGCCATACGTTTTGCTTAAAAGAGGAGATATTTATGCAGAAAAATTTGAAAATACAAAAGCGATAGGCGATTACAAAGTAATTATTGAAAGATTTCCCGCTACTGACCCCTCAGAGCAGGCACTGCAAAGACTCCAAGATTTTCAGATGCGTGGCATTACCGTTCCTAATCTCAACTACCTCATTAGCAGAAATATAAGACCTCGCTCTGGAAATCCTATGGCGCAGGAGAGAGATTTTGAGCTGGCAAAAAACTACTATGAGGAAAATGACTATAAGGCTGCCATTAGTACATTAACTACTTTTTTGAAAAACAATACTGACCCCGAAACAGCCCACGAAGCAGAGTTTCTGATAGGGCAATGTTACCAAAGCATAGGAGAAACGGACAAAGCAAGTGCGTATTTCGAAAAATCTAACCTAAAAAAAGGAATTTTGAAGGCTGCTGACATCGATTTGCAAATTGGATTTTATGACAAAGCCATTGACAAATACAAGAAAATTTTGACAGAGTATGCCGAAGCCGAAGAAAAAATAGATGCCAAAATAGGATTGGTAAAAGCCTATTTTGCCCTAAAAAATAATGAAAGGAGTATGTATTATTTGGACGAAATAAAAGACCAACCGTCTTCCCAAGCTGCTGCCTATTTATACTTTGGGAAGATATACCTCTCCCAAGAGCAATACGAAGAAGCCCTGCACGCATTTGGCAAGGTCATAGAAATCAATGCAGACGAATACGCCGCCGAAGCACAGTACCTTATTGGTTCTATTTACAAATACCAAGAAAACTATTTGGTATCAAATGAAGAATTGCAAAAAGTGAGGGAAAAATATCAAACTCATACATCTTGGGTGTACGAATCCTTGTTTTTAATTGCTGAAAACTACCTTTCTTTGGATAATCTTTTTCAGGCAAAATCGACTATCCAATGGATTATAGACAATAGCCAAAACATCAGAACGACTCTGAGAGCGAAAGAAAAATTAAAAGAATGGAAAGAGTAGGCTTTTTTTATAAACCTTGCCAACTTCCTTGCATCGTGTCTTCGGCTAAGGCTTTGCCGATTTGCTCAAGAAATAGGTTGCGAGGGATGCTAACTGCTCCTAAACTTTCCAAATGTTCTGTATATACTTGGCAATCAATAATTTGAAAATTATTTTTTTGTAATTTCTGCACCAAAGTAATATAAGCAGTTTTGGATGCATTGCTCACATGAGCAAACATAGATTCCCCGAAAAAGGCTTTCCCCAAAGAAACTCCGTACACTCCGCCAACGAGCCGTCCTTCTTGCCAAGCCTCTGCGGAATGTGCATAGCCAAGTGAGTGCAGATTACAGTACGCTTCCAGCATATCGTCAGTAATCCATGTGCCACTTTGCCCTTCTCGCTTTACCTGTTGGCAGGCGGTAATGACAGCTCGGAAATTGGTATCAAAAGTAATCTTAAACAGTTGTTTTCTTAATACTTGAGCCATGCTTTTTGATATATTTAGCTCGGCGGGATACATGACAAAACGCGGGTCAGGCGACCACCAAATAATAGGGTCATCTTCGCTAAACCAAGGAAAAATCCCAGAACTATAGGCAAGCAGTAGGCGTTCGGCAGACAAATCGCCTCCTATAGCCAGAATACCTTGCTCGTCAGCTCTATCTACAGGCGGAAAGATTAGTTTTTCATTCAAAAAATAATACATAGACGAGATACGGTAGGGTTAATTTTCTTTTTAATATAATACCTAAGCAAAACTACTAAAACTTTTCTGCCTTCACAAACGCATAGTTTGAAAATAGTTTTTATATATTTGGGAAAGCAAGTTTAGTAATTTGGATTAAACACAGAAGTACATTATAATATTATGAAGACAATAAAGCACTACTTTCCTATCTTTTTGTTCTCTTTTTTCCTTTTTGCGTGTGGCGGAAGTGAAAACTCAACAGAAAACTCAGCAGACGAGCAAAGTCAAAATAATCAGCAGCAAGCTGCCTTTTCGCAAGGTTGCAATTTGGACAAAGTAGAGTTTGACAAGGCAGAGGTTTTCGAGCCTTTGGCTACGAGTTTGCCCGAAAATAAGCAAGCAGGTCGAGTAAGTTTGCTGGAGTTTGCTCCCAAAAGAAAGAGTCAGGGAAGTCAAGGTTCTTGTACGGCTTGGGCAAGTGCCTATGCTGCCGCTACCATTTTGCACGCTGCTGCTACAGGCGGAAACCCCGATAAAATAGCTTTTAGCCCTTCTTTTGTCTATAACCAAATTACACAAGGCAACTGCACTGGTACGCACATTGGGGCAACTTTGGATAAACTCAGCGAAGAAGGTGTGCTGTCCTTGGCAGAATTTCCTTATACCGACAAGTCTTGCAGCACCGAGCCAAATAATCAGCAAATACAAAAGGCAAAAAACTATAAATTGCGTGGTTACAACCGCCTGACACTCAAAGATGATGATTATAAAATTGACAAAGAGGCTATCAAACAAAATATTTCGCAGGGCGCACCCGTAGTGATAGGAATGGCTGTAGGTGGAACTTTTTACGATATTACCAATGGCTCAGAAATATGGAAACCTACTCAGAAAGATAGAAATGCCATTAAGAAAAATTTGGACGGGCATATTGTAGATGATGGCGGCGGAGAAAGTTTTGGCGGTCATGCAATGTGCGTAATAGGCTTTGATGATAGCTACGAGGGCGGTGCGTTTCAAATTATGAACTCTTGGGGCGAAAATTGGGGAAATAAAGGTACATTTTGGATGAGATATGAGGATTTTGAATACTTTACTAATGCTTTTTACGGAGAGGCTTATGGTATGTATCCTTTACCAAAAAAAAATCGTGAATTTGATTTCGAGTGTGCTATTGGCTTATTGGAAAACAAAAGCTCTACCTATTTCCCATTCAAAGCAAAAGGAGGCAATGTTTTTGAAACAACTAAGGTAATACCACAAAATACAAAATTTAAGATAGCAGTAAAAAATGAAGTAGAGTGTTATACTTATGTTTTTGGGCAAGAAACCAATGGTACAAGCTACGTGCTTTTCCCTTACACAGAAAAACACTCACCTTTTATGGGCATTGTAGGGGCGAGATTGTTCCCCAAAGATTATTCTTTGCAGTTAGACAACGTAGGGACAAAAGATGTGATGGCAGTGATTTTTACCAAAGAAAAAATTGACTACAAAGCACTTAATGACAAAATTAGCCAGAGTAGCGGCAGCACTTACCAAGCTAAAATAGCCCAAGCTCTTGGCAGTACGGCAGTAGAAAATGTAAAATTCACAGGCGGCGACAAGATTTACTTCAGTGCGAAGAGTGCGGGTAAAAATGCAGTAGCTGTGGTATTTGAAATGAATAAAAAGTAAAGCGGTAAAGGTAGCTAAAGCCTTATAGCTTTGACATTAGGAATGAAATATATAGGGAATGAAGCAGATAAGTTGGCAAATATCTAAAACAGGGAGGTGTGCGGTTTTTTTGTTCGTGTTGGTATTTTCACCATTCGTTGGCTATGCCCAGCGTCCCGTATATGAGCAAAACGAAGAAAAAACTGTGCCTATTCCCAATATTTTTAATTTTCAAGTGGACTCCACTACTCAAAATGTACGGTCTCGGAAAGCACCTATGTTTTTTTCCGAATCTCATCGTTTTGCAGTGAAAGCCATGCGTTTTAATAGCCAAGATGAAGAACTTTTTCCCGTTTTTTATAAACAAGGACTGTTTTTTCACCGCCTACGAGATAAATATCCTTTGCGATTAGGAATTTCCTCATGGAATAATCTCTCTCGCACCCGTATTTTTTATGTTACTCACCCCGATAGCATGAGGGAGCAGAAAAGAGTAGATGCGGCTGTGCGGCAGTCGCTTAGGAGCAATATCGTAGGGGCGTATTTTAGAGATGCAGAGGAGCATATCATTTTTGCCAAAACAAATGCACTCTCAATCAATATTTTCAACAAACACGAAGTACAAAAATGTAAATCAAGCCTTTACGAAGGGAAAGTAAGCCGAAATGTTTGGTATAGTGTAGCTCCGATACCTATTCCCGAAACAGAAGGCTATTCGGTAGCACACCCTTGTTTGTCGGCAGATGGGACGATGCTTTTTTTTACCTCCGATATGCCGGGCGGGTATGGTGGTACTGATATTTATTTTTGCCTCAAAAAGGAAAATGGCACTTGGAATACACCTCAAAATCTTGGTAATCAGATTAACAGCCCTGCTGATGAAATTACGCCTTATTACCATAGTGAGGATGGCAACTTGTACTTTGCCTCTAATAAAGAAGGGGGCATGGGCGGTTTCGATATTTATGAAGCGAGCAAAATTGGTGCTTTCTTCGAAAAAGTAAAAAACTTAGGTTCACCCATCAATTCAGAAGATGACGATATTTCTTTTATCGTCAGTCCTTCCAAAAGGGTAGGATATTTCTCTACCAATAGGCGAGGCAGTTTTGATATTTTCCAAGCGAACGTACTATTTTTGAATGTTTCAAGAAACTTGACTGACGGCGGCGAAAATGTATATGGGCAGTTTAATTTCGAACTCACAGGACACGTATTTGACAGCATTACAGGGCAGCCTATCAAAAGAGCTTTGGTGAAAATTAGAGAGGTAGAAAATGATGAAATCAGGGTTTCTTTTACCGACAATAGTGGTAAGTATCGTTTTCAAATTCAAAATGAAAAAAATTATCAGTTGGTAATGAGCAAATTAGGCTTTCAAACTACAAAAGACTATGATTTTTCTACTTTTAGTATTTTGAATCCAGAACCAATAGTAATTGATATTATGATGCCGCCAGTAAATTATCGCTTCAGGCTCAATGTAGAGGTTGTAGGCAAGGATACAGTTTCGGAAGTAATCAATAAATCTATTCCCGATGCCCGACTGATGCTGGAGGAAACAAATACTCACGAAATGACAGAGGTATATGCAGATATGCAAGGCAAATATTCATTTGATTTGCAGCAAGACAAAGATTATAAAATTACGGCTTTCAAAGACGGTTATGACGCAAGCCTCCCCTATCATGTACGTACCATAAGAAAAAATAATGCACAAAGTTTTGACTTGCAGATTCCGCTTCAGAAGAATAATAATGCGAAAAGGCGGGCTGTAGTAAGGGCTATAATAACGAATACAGAAGACGGCGGAGCTATTGTAGGGGCTAAAGTAGGGCTGAAAAATAAAACTACAGGGCAGGAAATAACGGGCATGAGTGATGATAACGGCATCGCTATTTTTGTAGTAGATACGCTTTACAACTACCAACTTTGGTGCGAAAAAGACAAATATCAAGCAAATGATTTCATAGAGGCACAAACGGCAGGAACGGAAGCAGGGAAAGTAGTAGAAGTCATTATGCCAATGAGGGCAGTAAAATATAAACCCGTCCCACTTAGCTTTGTTCTTCCTTCTATCTATTACCCTGCGGGAAAAGTCACTTTTAACGATGAAGTAGGAACGCAATTGGACGCTATAGTAAAAATAATGAAGGAATACTCAGGCTTAAAAGTTAATCTTTTCTCTCATACGGATAATACGGACAAGCCCAAACTCAATGAGGAACTCTCGCGACAGCGAGCCAATGCAACCATTAGCTATTTGGAGAAAAAAGGCATCAATAGAAGCCGTATTGTTTCCGTAGTTGCTCTTGGGGCAACTAAAATGAAGTACGACTGTAGCAAAATGAACTGCACAGAGGAACAACATGGCGAGAATCGGCGGATAGATTTTGTAATAGTGCAGAGGTGAGTTGTCCGAGCAGACTCACTCGGACAACGCAGCCCAAAGCAATGGAAAGAGAATGATTTATTTGACTTTCTCGATAATGAAATTGTGGTTGGTATAAATACAAATATCAGCCGCTATAGTAAGTGATTCTCTGACTATCTGCTCGGCAGTAAGATGCGAAGCGTGTGCTTTCAGGGCTAAAGCCGCCGACTGTGCGTACATAGAACCTGAACCTATAGATGCTACTTGTGTATCTGGCTCCAGCACATCTCCCGACCCCGAAATAATGAGCATTTCCGTAGCATTTGCCACAATAATCATAGCCTCTAAGTGCCTCAAAAAGCGGTCAGTGCGCCAGTCTTTTGCAAGTTCGATGGCAGCCCTACGCAAATTGCCACCGTAGGCATTTAGCTTTTCTTCGAACCTTTCCAAGAGGGTAAAAGCATCGGCAGTAGCACCCGCAAAGCCCGCTACTATTTTGCCGTCCATGAGTTTTCTGATTTTGCGGACATTTCCTTTGGCTACTGTTGTTCCCATAGTTGCCTGTCCGTCAGCTCCTATGACGATTTCTCCGTTATGAATCACACCGAGTACGGTGGTTGCATGAATGATTGCTTGCATGAATTGGTATTTTGATTTTGGGCAAAGATAGTAAGATTAATTACAAAAGTTTGATTCCTTTTTCTTTAAAAAAATACTATCTTTGTCATAAATAAAAAAATACTATGGCAAAGAAAACCAAATCCTATTCAGAAGCCGAACTTATTGATACTTTTGGCTTAACGAAAACGATTCAGAACCACCCACTCCTCAAAGAATGGCTGGATACTCCCACCTTACAACTCACCGAAGTAGAGGAAAGTATTTTTCAAACTATTCTTCAAGAAGCAATGATAAATATGAGTGCTTGGAATGAGGAAGATTTAAAAATGAATTTTATAGCTTTTGTCATTAGCCTTGCGAATCTCAGATCAAACGAAAAGTTTAGAACCTATTATGAAAAAACCTTAGAAGGCGAAATAGAAGGGCATTTTTTGAAGGTTAAGAGCGATTTTATGATTGCAAAAGGAATTTTGGACTTGGTAAAAGTTCCTTACTTTCACTTTCAGGAATATAAAAAAGAGAAAGACCCCTACGGCGACCCCATAGCCCAATTAATAGAGGCTTTTTTGGTAGCACAAGAGAGAAATAAAAACGGGAAACCGCTTTACGGTTGTTATGTGGTAGGTAGGTTTTGGTATTTTGTGGTGATGGAAGAAAAAAATTATTGTGTTTCCATTGCTTTTGATAGTACACAAGCATCCGATTTGCTGCAAATTATCGCTATTTTACGCAAATTTAAAGAGATTTTGGAAACAAAATTATTGGATTAGGGAAAAGGCTATAGAAATATTTACCTTACTCCGTTACCAGCGTAATTTCTTTGGAAACCACAATAGATTCATTTTTGCAGTTGTCCCGAAACTTTACATAGACTCTTTTCAGCCCTGCCCCTCCGTCCAAATACCATGCTTTTGAGGAAATATAATTTTCCCATTCTGCATTTTTGAAATCGGGTGTATTGGAAATGAGCATCTCATCTGCATTTCGGGCATTAAAAGTAAGGGCTATTCTGCTATCTTTGGTGAGCGTCCTGCCGTTATTGATGAGCATAGTGCCTGCATTTGGCGGTTCGTTATCGAGCATAATCATTGCCGAAATAGTTTTGGATTCGTTCCCTGCATCATCTTTGAACTTCACATAAATTGTTTTCACGCCGATTCTTCCCGCCAAAGCCCATTCCTTGCTTTCCTTATAGTTTTCCCACGCAAAATTGCTGATACTTGGCGTATTACTTATTGCCATCTGCACGGCTCCTGTTGCTTTGAGTTGTAGCTTTACTTTATGATTAATGTTATTTGTGCAAGTTTTGCCGCTATCTATAGTAAACTCTACGTCATAAGGCTCTTGGCGGTCTAATAGGATAGTGGCGGAAACGGGTTGGCTTTCGTTGCCCGCTTTATCACGAAATTTTGCAAAAACTTTTTTCTCGCCATCTTCGCCATCTAATACCCAATCTTGTAGGTAAAATTGGTACGGCTGCCATTTCGCATCCCTGAAGTCCTCAAAGTTGCTCACCATCATTTCTTCGGCGGAGGCAGTAGAGAGCCTGACGAGTACGTGCTTATTAATGTCTGTGCAGCATTTAGCACTATTGTCTATGCGAATACTCCCATTTTGCGGTGCTTTGGTGTCCAAGCCAATCTTATCTGCTACTACCGAAGACTCATTAGCAAAGGGTTTTTCTTTGAAAGTTCTGTCTATAATGGGTTTTTTCCTAAACTTGACAAACACTGCTTTTATCCCATCTTCCCCTACCAACGTCCACGTCTTTTGGGGGCGATAGGTTTCCCATTTGGCTGTTGCAAATTTGAAGTCATTGGCTATTATCATTTCGTCTGCTCCTTCTGCCGAAAGTGCTAACTGTACCGTTTGTATATTTATTTGCGTGTTCTCCGCTAAAATTTTCACACTCCCTTTGATAGGTGGTTTGCGGTCTAAGCTGATAGAGTCGTAATAAATCAAAGACTCATTCCCAGAATTATCCATAAATTTGGCATAGACTATCTTCAAACCATCGTCCCCAACTAAGTTCCAAGAGATATTTTCGGGGGAGTAGCTCTGCCACCTTGCTCCTTTGAAAGTAGAGTCGTTAGCTACCATCATTTTAGTAGCGTCCTTTGCCTTCAGATGCAACAAAACAGATTTATCTATGTTATTGGTAATGAGGTCGCCTCGGTTGATGATGATTTCTCCTTCATACGGTCTGCCCCTATCCATGACTATTTTGTCTGAGGCTGTCTGCTTCGATTCGTTACCTGCTTCATCTCTGAACTTAGCAAATACCTGCTTGAGTCCGTCCTCGCCCGTTAGTTGGTACTGAAGGTTCGTTTGGTAAGCTACCCACTTCGCATCGGTAAAAGAAGTATCTTCGCTGATGAGCATTTCTGTTGCTCCTCTTGCCTGTAGGCTTAGTGTTACCATTTTATCGCGGTTTGTGGTAAACTCCGCATCTCTATCTATCTTGAGCTGGCAATCTACAGGACCTGTTCTATCCACACGCACATTGGCAGAAATGCTTTCCGAAGTGTTGCCTGCTTGGTCTCTGAACTTGGCGTAAATTGTTTTATTCCCATCTAAATTGCTATTTTCGAGTTTCCAGCCTTCGTATTCGCTGCGGTAACTTTCCCACCTGACTCCATAAAAAGTAGGTGTATTACTTAGCATCATATATTTGGCATCTTCGGCATATATTTTGAGATTTACTGTAGGCTCTACTTCGTTCAAAGAGCCGTTTTGTATAATTATTTCAAGTTTTAATGCCTTAGGAGCCATTCTATCAAGCACCACATCACCCGAAACAGTTTCGGTTTCGTTGCCCGCCAAATCTTGGAATTTGGCATAGACTATCTTTGTGCCATCTGTATCTCCTAAGTCCCAACCTGCCAAAGTGCTGTTATAGTTTTGCCAATTAGCTCCTTTGTAGTCTGCGTGATTGCTTATCATCATTTTTGCTGCCCCTATCGCCGATATTCTGAGCGGCACTGTGCTTTCTCGCGTGTATTTGTTCCCATTATTCACTGCTATTTGCGACAGAATCGGTGCTTCCATGTCCAAAATAATATTGTCGGAGGCAAGTTCTGAGATATTGCCAATTTCATCTCTGTAGCGTACCTGAACTACTTTTTCGCCATTGCTCGCATCGGCAAAAGTCCACTTGAGCGTAGGCGTGTACGGAATCCAATTGGCATTGCCCTGAATAAGTACCTCAAAGGCATCTTTGACCATCAGTGAAAGGGTTACTTCGGGAGAGTTCGTAAACGTTTCGCCGTTATTAATGACCACTCTTGGCTGCATAGGGGGCAGGCGGTCGAGAATAATACTCGATTCTATCACGTCCGAAATATTACCCGCATTGTCCATGAAACGGATATACACAAACTTTATCCCATCTAATCCGGGTAATTGCCACATTTTTTGCTTGGTGAAAGGTATCCAAAGTGCGCCCGCAAAATCTTTCCTACTGCTCACCTGCATCTGCACAGCCCCCTCCGCTCCAATGTCTAATTTCACAATGCGGTCTTTGATATTTGTAATTTTTTTTGCACTATCTATCATCAGACTTAGGTTGGTAGGGGCTTGCCTATCCAACTCTATAGATGCCTCTACCGAAGCTATCAAATTATTCTCTGAATCTCTGAACTTGGCATACACAGTCTTGATGCCCTCCTCATTGATAAGTTTCCACGCTATTCGTGGTGAAAAAGCCTGCCATCTTGCTCCAATAAAACTACCGTTATTACTCACCTGCATCTGCACCGCCCCCCTTGCAAATAGCTTAAGGGTTACTTTCCCTTCGTAATCATTGGAAACCGCAGCACCATCATCGATAGTAATAACACCCTCTTCCTGAGCAGAAGCATGGCGGAGAATAAAGAAGAAAAAACAAATAATGTATAAATATTTCATGTGTCTATCTATTGCTAAAGTGTATTCCGAAAATGGGGCTATATTATTGATGATGCCAATGTTAAATTAGCAAAAATTATTCTATTTCCAACAAAGTAGGAGAAAAAGCAAAAGGCTTGCTAAAAAATAGTTTATATTTTTTTTATCTTTGTTCTAAAATCTTTCCATTTCCTCATGAAAAACAAAAAAACCATATTCCAACATTGGGGAACCGTTCCCTACAAAACTGCATGGGAAAGGCAAGAACTACTATTTCAAGAAGTTATAGCCCAAAAAATAGCCATCAGAAATCAACAACCTCCAAACCCCACACTCCACACTTCAAACTATCTTATATTCTGCCAGCACCCCCACGTCTATACCTTAGGGAAAAGCGGCGACATAAAAAACTTACTACTC
The DNA here is from genome assembly GCA_004294445.1 of Cytophagales bacterium. Lineage (GTDB taxonomy): Bacteria > Bacteroidota > Bacteroidia > Cytophagales > Thermoflexibacteraceae > Thermoflexibacter. The sequence continues at coordinate 1,255 of REAZ01000037.1, read as the reverse complement.
TCCGAAACTGAATTAGCCCAAAAAAACATAGACTATTTCCCCATAAATAGGGGAGGAGATATTACCTATCATGGCTTTGGGCAGTTGGTCGGTTATCCTATCTTTGACTTGGACAATTTTTTTACAGACATCGGCAAATACCTCAGAGGAATCGAGGAAGCCATTATTTTAACCCTTGCCGAATATAACATCAATGCAGGCAGAATAGAAAAACTCACAGGCGTATGGCTCGACCATGAAAAGCAGGAGCAACCAAGAAAAATAGCAGCGATAGGCGTGAGAGCAAGCCGATGGGTAACGATGCACGGCTTTGCCCTCAATGTAAATACAGACCTAAGCTACTTCGATAACATCGTCCCTTGTGGCATCTCCGACAAGGCAGTAACCTCAGTAGCCAAAGAACTTGGCAAAGAGATAGATATGAAAGAATTAGAAGATATTTTGCTACAAAAAATGATACAATTATTTGAATTGGAAATTACTCACTGAGTTGTCCGAGGGAATCAGACAACGGCGGATACAATAGTTTTTGCCAATAATTCGCAGATAATATCTCCTATTATTTTCCCGATTTCTACCTGCAAGGTAGCGTTGTAAATACCTCTTATTCTGCCTTTTTTGTCTATGAGTAGGGCATATTCGGTGTGCAGGAACTCCGTAGAGTCTTTGGCATAGCCTATTTCTTCTTGAGTTTGACACGCATTTGTTAAATTTTTTGAGAAATCGTTGTTTTAAGCGGTTTTAAGGTTGTTTTTTATTTTTTAGCACAAAAAAGTGTAGTGGGAAAGCATGATTTGAATTATTCATTTTTATTTCCTATCTTTTCCCCATTCATTATTTTTGATACAATATGGCTTATTTACGTAAGGAGCGAAAGCCCTCTGGCACTTATTTGAGAATCGTGGAAGCTGTTAGGGAAGGCAAAAAGATTACTCAAAATATCTTGTTCAATCTTGGCAAGGTAGAAGATTATACCCCAGAGGCTTTGCAAAATATTGGTAAGAAGCTCTACCAAGCGGGGGGCGGAAATATAGAAGATTTACTTGCCCTTGAAATGATAGAGGAAGGTCGTTACAATGCGGCGTGCAACGCTATGGTTATTACTTGATTTTCAATAAATTATTCAAAGAGTATAAATTAGATAAGTTGTTTTATAGCTTACAAAAGAAGCATAAACTTAGCTTTGATTTGTCCCAAACGGTCTTGCTCATGGTCTTGGAACGCCTGAGAAAACCGACTAGCAAAAAGGCGACTT
>REAZ01000016.1 GCA_004294445.1 Cytophagales bacterium | reverse complement strand
GCTCTTTTTCATCTTCGTAAAAATTTAGTGTTACAAGTTAAATATATTTTCCTAAATTTCTACTTCTAAATGGGTGCTGATAGGGAGGGGTAGGACAGGGACAGTGATAACTTTGAACATTTATATTTGAACGGATAAAACTTTAACTTTGAAAAATAAAATCAACAACAAATGACCAAGTATTTTCTAAACAAACCAGTTTATTCTCTGCTGCTAGCTTTGATTTTTTTGACTTCTTGCAATGGACAAACAAAATCACAAACCGACAACCAAAGCGACCTTAAAGCATCACTTACAGCACAACCAAAACTCAGAAAGACACAGGGTTCAAACGAATATACTACGGTTAGTTGTGGCTTACAGGATAAAAAGGGCAACCTTTGGTTTGGAACTGGAGCAGAAGGTGTTTATAAATACGATGGAAAATTATTTACTCAATTTACCATGGAAGATGGTTTAAGTAGTAATACGGTTTTTTCTTTATTAGAAGATAAGTCTGGTAACATTTGGTTTGGAACAAGCAATGGCATTTGTCGTTCTGATGGCAATAAAATTATGAGTATTCCAATCAGTTTTAGCATCAGACCTGTAATAACCAACAACAGTTATTATACTGAATGGTCAACAAAAAATACAGTGTGGAGTATGTTGCAAGATAAAAGTGGAAAGATTTGGTTCGGCACTGGCGATGGCGTTTATTGTTATGACGGGTTCAACTTTACCCGTTTATTAGCGAATGATAATGTTATAAATAAAGATAGCCTAAAACTGAAATTAGTTTCAGATATACTTGAAGATAAAAACGGAAATATTTGGTTCGCTTCTGGAATGCCGCCCGGCTACGAAGGCTTTTGTCGCTATGATGGCAAAATGATTGAAAGTTTTAAACCTAAAAACGAAGGTTGGATTCGGAATATAGTAGAAAGCAAAAACGGAAATTTATTACTTGCGACAAGACACTTTGGGGTATGGACTTATGATGGGAAATCATTTACTGATTACGACCAGCCAAAAGACTTGGTTAATGGCTCTTTAAATGCTATTTTAGAAGACAAGGCTGGGAATTTATGGGTTGCTTCGGACTATGGAAAAAATATGGGTGACACACTGGGCGGATTATGGCACTCAACAATTTCATCAAGTAATCCAACAGAAAAAACATTTACAAAAATTTTTAATAAGGAAGTTTACTTCATACTTGAAGACAAAGACAATAATATTTGGTTCAGCACAAGGAATATGGGCTTGTATCGCTATGATAGAAAAATTTTTACTCGTTTTTCGGAATAGGCAATGTAACGAATTTGTCGCTTGTGTACGTACTGCTGTATTAATAGGCAAGATTTTCTTTGGGGAAGGTGAGGTTTTGAGTTAAAGTATCATTAAAGAACTGGACGATAAGCCATCCAAAAGAAGAGAAACCAATTTGTGGCTTTCTTACAATTAGATTCATACTTAGTTTAAGTTTAAAGATTGAACATTAATTAAAATAATAATTGTAGTCGTACATAATCAGATTTATACCACAACAAAATTTTCTTTGGGCTTATCTCGTCTTATTTATTGTCAAGCCAAACAACTTTTTGTTCTGAGGTATGTTCTTGCCCAATAATATCTTTGTATAACGCTGGTCTTCTTGCTTTTATATAACGATGCCCACCAGCCTGAATGAGTTTTTCGGGTGTGATGGTGGCTGTTACCAAGCTATCATCAAAGGAACGGCACTCAGCAAGCACGTCCCCGAAAGGGTCAATTATCATAGAACAGCCATTTTTTAATTGGTCGTCATCCATGCCAATAGGGTTTGCAAAAACGACATAAACAGCATTGTCATAAGCCCTTGAAGGAAGCCATTTCATAAGCCAATCTCGCCCTTTCATGCCATCAAATTCCAATCTCAAGGAAGTTGGGTCTGCTTCTCGGTTTTCCCAAAGGGTAGGGCTTACAAAACCAGCACCGGGTCGCGTAGAGGGGGTACACATGGTAACGTGAGGCATAAAAATAATATTTGCTCCCAAAAGTGCTGTTGCCCTCACGTTTTCTATAATATTGTTGTCATAACAAATTAAAATTCCACATTTCCACCCGTCAATCTCAAAAACACAATATTCGTTTCCCGCAGTCAGGTAAGGATTTATAAAAGGATGCAATTTTCTATATTTTGCTACTAAGCCATTCTTATCCACACAAACGTATGCTTTAAATAAATTGTCGTCTGCATCTTTCTCAAAAAGTCCCGCTAATATGATAATATTTTGTTTTTTTGCAATTTCTGTAAGTTTCAAAACGCTTTCTCCATGAGGGATAAATTCTGCTAAGTCAAGCATTTGCTCTCTGGTTAATTTCCTTGCAAAAGTATATCCTGTAATAGAACATTCATGGAAAGCAATTACTTTTGAGCCTTCTTCTGCTGCTCTTTTTGCCAATTTTTCAATCACCGATAAATTGTAGGCTTTATCTCCGCTTCTGTTTTCAAATTGGGCTGTCGATATTTTCATTTTATCCATCATGCCGTTTTTATAAAGTTTTTTTACAAAGATAGAATAATATTTTTATTTGGACATAAAAAAACAGTCCTCCCGCAAAGCAAAAGGACTGTCCCAATATTTATTTACCCCCTTAATAATATCTCTATCAAATCTGATAATTTCTTATCTTATTGACATTACAAAATTACAAGGTTGTTGGCTATAAACCAATAGCATACATTGCTCAAAAACAGCAAGTAGAAAGACTCAAATTTTTGATAAGTAAAAGCCGTTAGTATTGTCTTTTAACTTTCATTTTTTATATAATTCATTCATTGTCAATATTTTTAATATTCCTATTCAGGATTAACAAATCGTCCTTGGAATAGAATACTTCCTGTATTACCGTCAGAGATAAAAAATAAGAACGGGCGATTAATTTTTAACTCAATACTCCCACCGCCTCTTCCCAAAAACATAATAGCTGTTGCTGATGCTGCTTCTACACCTGTTTCATTAAGATTAATTACAGTATTGTGTAATACTTCATCTATCACCAAAGGGACATCTTGCGTAATCCCTGAAAAATCGGCTTCTCCATCTATATCAAATGCGTGTTTCAAACCCATTTGTGCAAGCGGCTCTTTCATGTTTAATACATTGGTCATCTGAAAACGAGGAAGACTGAGTAGTATGTTGGTTGATTTGAAAGCAGCTTTTTCTCCTAACAAATCATCAATTTTGTGGGCAAAATTAGATTGGTAAAAAGCTGGTGTGAGCAATTTTTCTATCTCGCTTAGTTGGTAAGACTCTTTAGGTATAATGATAGTCATGTATTGTAATTCTTTAAAAATCAGTATAATACTTACAAAATTATCACTCTCTCTGTACAAAAAATCTTCTTTTTGATGCATAAAAGCCGTCTTGATTTCTTTATTTGGTGCAAAAAAAGTATCATCTTTAGTAAAATTTTCCTCAAATGTACTTAACCATTGAGCATTGAAATAGAGCGTATTAGTAAGCACCAAGCGTGTAGTATTTGGCAGGCTATTGGGTGGGATAAGTTGTAAGATTTTTTCTTTGGTTTGCTCCTTTACCCAATTATTAATTTTGTTTTCAGCTTCCGTCTTATGTTTTTCAAAATCAACAATTTGTGCTTTACTTTTAAAGGTATTTGTGAGTATGTTTTGGTAAGTATCTTGTATCGTGAAGTTTTTTTGTATCCAAATTGTATTTGCTAATTTTACTTGCGAATCATCACTATCCTTTTCTAAGTTTTTTAAAAAAACAGCATATTTTTCTTGAAAATTGCCATCATTTATCAGATTTAATGCCTTTTCAAATTGCTCCGCAGTCTTACCTTTTGCACCCCAATAGGGCATAGCCAAAGCACTGGAAAGACAAAGCGGTGAAAAAACAATATTTTTGTTAGGATTTCCTTTAATTAGTTCTTGGTAAAGACGAATGCCAAATTGATTAGAGTAGCTTGCAAAGTCTTTTGCTGTTTGTCCCTTCATCGAATTTGCAAAGAGTAAAAAGAAGGCAAGAAAAAAATAGCGATTCTTTTGCATATTGAAATAATGATAATATTTTATCATTTGAACGAAGCTTTTGCATTTTAGTTCGCCCAGACATTCTTAAATTATACCCTCCATTTATTTTATTTTACACTGTTTCAAGATAAAACAAAAAAACAGTCCTTCCGCAAAGCAAAAGGACTGTCCCAATCAATAATTTACCCCCTTAATAATATCTTTATCAAATCTGATAATTTCTTATCTTATTGACATTACAAAATTACAAGGTTATTGGCTCTAAACAAATAGCATACATTGCTCAAAAATAGTGAGTAGGAATACTCAAATTTTTGATAAGTAAAACTGTTGTTGTTGTATAGTAAATTATTGCTAAATTTGGTAAAATTTGAGAAATTATGCAAATAGATACAGTACAACATACCTTGACGGAAAAATTAGGAAATATCAAAGATAAAAATTATAAAGAAGCCCTCAATAGTATTTTAAAATCAACCCTTTACGACTTAGGTCTTATCAAAGTACGTGCTTTGGAACACTTGGAAGGACTCGTTACGATAGGTAAAATCTACACAGTTCTTTTAGTGAAAGATGAGGAATTTCCCGAAGGCGAGGAGTGCATAGAAGGCGATAATGGCGAATTGGTTACTTTACTTTGCTTTAAAAGGGAGAAACTTGCATGGTAGTTTCTATATTTTTGCTAATTCACCTGAAATAATCTCCTTCATGTTAGATAATGAGGTATTTTCATCAATCCACTTTTTCACCAAATATTGGCTTGCTTCTAAGTTTTCTTCAGTAAGTGTCAGACCAATCACCAATTCCCAAATATCTACTTCTGTGTCATTTTCTATGTAGGCAGTATCACTTATCCAAGTTAGTAGCGTAACGGATTTTGTATTTTTTTTGTCCTTCTGGATAATGCGAATACCTCGTTTTAAAGTAGGAAAATAGGCTGTAAACATAGGATTGCCAAACCGCCACTTTTCTCCATTCTGGACAGTATTCATCCATTGCAAATTACAGGGCAAATCACCTACTATTTTTAGGATAATTTCCTGCCAAAACAACTCATTTTGGTCATAAACGTCTGCGTTTATTAAAAAATTATCAAACTTGCTTAATTCTTTCATCTTACTTCTCTATTTTGATAAATGCTTTTCCCTTTCTTACTTCTAAATCAACCCTTTCATCAGTAGTATTTTCATCTACATAAAATGATACAACCACTTGTGCGTCAATGCCATTTTTGCTATTTTTATTCACCAATTTGGCAAGTTTATCAAAAGCCTCTTCTCTCGTAGCTAACTCTTTTTTAGTAAGTTGGCTTTTGAGATGGTCTACCAAACCTAAACCACTTTCCAAACTTAATGGTTCATCTTGCGCCCAAGACTCGGATTTTTCAACTCCGCCACCTTGCGCCTGTATTCTCCCCCGATGTGGTTTTGACATTGCTTTTTATTTATTTTTGATTGACAAATATACAAAAAAATTTCATAAATAAAAAAAACAGTCCCCCCGCAAAGCGAAAGGACTGAATAACAATAAATTAAATTTACCCCCTTAATAATATCTTTATCAAATCAGATAATTTCTTATCTTATTGACATTACAAAATTACAAGGTTATTGGCTCTAAACAAATAGCATACATTGCTCAAAAATAGTGAGTAGAAATCCTTAAATTTTTGATAAGTAAACCCATCCGTCAGATTGGGATAAACTCCAATTTTTTTGTATGTAAAAACTACTTAACCATAATCAATAGATGAGAATATAAATAAAATTATATTACTTTTGTAGAAGGTTTTTGAACAAATATTATTAAACAATTTGGAATGAAAACAGTCTATGGGCTACCCAAAAAGCGTGAAGAAGTGATTACAGTGCTACAAGATGCTTTTTCTAATCAAAATCTTGATGATGCCGAATATGAAAGTCGTTTGAATGAAGCACTTGCAGCCAAATCTATTGAAGATTTAGAGATGACTGTATTTGATTTCCCTGCCAAAATAAAAAATCAGTTGTTTCCGAAAGATGCAACAACTGTCCAAGCAACTCAGTCGTCTCATCTGCCATCTGTGCGAAGTAATGACAACTACCGAGTAGTTTTCGGACAAGATAGGCGGCAAATTTCGCAAATCGGTGCCGAAGCTATCAATTTTCTATCAGTAATGAGTTCGCAGATAGTTGATTTTCGCAAAAGCCAACTTCAAGGAAATCAGTTTAAAATATACGTAGAGTGTTTGTTAGGAAAGACAGTAATAGACCTAAGAAATGAAGATTTATCGGGCAAGGAGATTGATATTTGGATTGGTGGCGGGCTTGGGGAGATAGAAATACTCGTGCCGCAAGGAGGGAATATCAGGCAAGAAGCCCAATTTTTTGGTGGCAATTTTACCACGAAAGACAAACGGAAAAGTTGGCTTAATAGACTCATGGGTAAGCAACATACGGAAAAACAATCAATAGCTTTTACACTGACCTTGCGTGGAAACTATTGGCTTGGCAATGTATCTGTTATTTGCTAAGTTTTATAACAAAAAAAACAATCCTTTCGCAAAGCAAAAGGACTGTTTCAATAATTGTTTCAAATTTACCCCCTTAATAATATCTTTATCAAATCTGATAATTTCTTATCTTATTGACATTACAAAATTACAAGGTTCTTAGCTCTAAACAAATAGCATACATTGCTCAAAAATAGCAAGTAGGAATACTCAAATTTTTGATAAGTAAATCCATTCGTTAGATTAAGATAAATTCCCTATTTTTGCATAAAAGAATATACTTAACCATACTTTAGTTTGAGCTATATTTATTTTTAAGTATCTGAATATGAAAAATTTATAACTCATAATTTATAACTCATAACTCCAAAAAACGCCATGACAACGCCCAACAAAATACTCAATCCTCAAAATCATCAGTTCATCGCCCAGCTTATCAGTTTGGCAGAAAACCACCCCGAACGATACGAAAAAATCAGAGAACAATTAATAACCAACAATTCAACAACAAACAATCGCAACGGCGAACCGCAACAATCGACAACTCCCGTCCTCGGCATCACAGGCACAGGCGGCGCAGGAAAATCCTCTTTGGTAGACGAGTTGGTGCGTAGATTTCTCTTAGATACCGCAGATAAGACCATTGCGATAATCTCGGTCGACCCTTCCAAGCGCAAAACAGGTGGCGCACTGCTCGGCGACCGTATCCGCATGAATAGCATTAATAATGAGCGTGTTTATATGCGTTCTTTGGCGACTCGGCAGTCCAATTTGGCACTCAGCAAGTACGTAAGAGATGCCATAGACATCTGCAAGGCTGCACATTTTGACCTGATCATTGTAGAAACTTCGGGCATCGGGCAGTCCGATACCGAGATTACTGAACACGCAGATGTTTCTCTTTATGTAATGACAAGCGAATACGGCGCAGCTACGCAGCTCGAAAAGATTGATATGCTGGACTTTGCTGACCTTATCGCCATCAACAAATTTGATAAAAGAGGCTCATTAGATGCGCTAAGAGATGTAAAAAAGCAGTACAGACGCAACCGCAACTATTGGGAAGGCAGTGAAGAGGATTTGCCTGTTTACGGTACTATCGCCAGCCAATTCAATGACTTGGGAATGAATATATTGTATGAAAAAATTATTGACGAAATTGATAAAAAAACGGGAGTAAATTTAAGCATTGTCCGAGAAGACTCGGACAACGGCAAAGAACAACCCAATAATTTGACAACCAACAACCAACAAGCAACAACTAACAATAAACAATTAGCCATCATTCCCCCCGACCGAGTGCGCTACTTGGCAGAAATTGCAGAAAACAGCGACAATTACAATAAATTTGTTGAAAATCAATGTACTATAGCAAGAAAGATGTACCAACTCAATGGAGCAATTCAACAATTAACAACCAACAACCAACAACTAACAACTATTTACAATGAATTAGAACAACAGTTGGACTACGAATGTAAAAAACTACTTTTCTCTTGGGACGAACTTGTAAAAACCTACACCGCAGAAAAATATCAGTTCAAAGTGCGTGATAAAATCATTGAGCAAGACCTATACACTGAAACACTTTCGCACCTCAAAATCCCGAAAGTTGCCCTGCCCAAATACCAAGATTGGGGCGACAGACTGAAATGGTTACTCACTGAAAATGTGGCAGGTAGCTTCCCTTACGCAGCAGGGGTTTTTCCACTCAAGCGTGAAGGCGAAGACCCCGCTCGTATGTTTGCAGGCGAAGGCAATGCCGAGCGCACCAACAAACGCTTCCACTATGTTTCAAGCGGCTTACCCGCCAAAAGACTTTCTACAGCCTTCGATTCCGTTACCTTGTATGGTGAAAATCCTGACCATCGCCCCGATATTTATGGAAAAGTAGGCAACTCTGGAGTAAGTATTTTCACTCTTGACGAGGCAAAAAAACTATATTCAGGTTTTGACTTGTGCAGTCCAAGTACCTCTGTTTCAATGACTATCAATGGTCCAGCCCCTATGATTTTGGCGTTTTTTATGAATGCTGCCATAGACCAGCAGTGTGAAGTTTATATCAGGAAAAATGGCTTATTGGAAGAAGTTAAACAAAAAACCCTTAGGGTTTTACAAAACCCTAAGGGTTTTAAACCACAATACAACGGAGATTTACCCGAAGGGAACAACGGTTTAGGCTTGTTACTCTTAGGCATTACAGGCGAGCAAGTGCTTGAAAGAGAAGTATATGAAAAAATAAAAGCAGAAACTTTGCAAGTAGTTCGTGGAACGGTACAAGCTGATATCTTGAAAGAAGACCAAGCCCAAAATACCTGCATTTTCAGTACAGAATTTGCCTTGCGTATGATGGGCGACATTCAAGAATACTTTGTCAATCAAAAAGTAAGAAACTTTTATTCTGTTTCCATTTCGGGCTACCACATTGCGGAGGCAGGTGCAAACCCTATTTCACAGTTAGCTTTTACCCTCTCCAATGGCTTTACTTTTGTAGAATATTACCTAAGCAGGGGCATGCACATTGACGATTTTGCTCCGAACTTGTCTTTCTTCTTTTCTAATGGCATGGATCCCGAATATTCGGTAATGGGCAGGGTAGCTCGGCGAATTTGGGCAAAGGCAATCAAATACAAGTACAAAGGCAACGACAGAAGTCAAAAACTCAAGTACCATATCCAAACTTCGGGCAGAAGCCTACACGCCCAAGAAATTGCTTTCAATGATATTCGAACTACTTTGCAAGCCCTTTATGCTATTTACGACAACTGTAACTCCCTGCATACCAACGCTTATGACGAAGCAATCACTACGCCTACCGAAGAAAGCGTAAGACGTGCCTTAGCCATTCAGTTGATTATTAACCACGAATTAGGCTTGTCTAAAAATGAAAATCCTTTGCAGGGTGCTTTTATCATAGATGAACTAACAGAATTAGTAGAACAAGCTGTTTTACAGGAATTTAGAAATATTTCTGAACGTGGCGGCGTACTCGGAGCGATGGAAAGAATGTATCAGCGCAGCAAAATCCAAGAGGAAAGTATGTACTACGAAACCCTCAAGCATGATGGGAACCTGCCTATCATTGGTGTCAATACTTTCCTTGACCCACAAGGCTCGCCTACAGTACTGCCCAAAGAGGTCATCAGAAGTACGACAGAAGAAAAAGAACTCACTATCAAGGACTTAAATAACTTCCATGCTTTCCATGAAAAAGAGGCAAAATTAGCTCTAAAAAACTTACAAAGCACCGCCGTAAACAACGGCAACCTCTTTGAAAGCCTGATGGAAGCGGCAAAAGTGTGTTCGCTTGGACAGATGAGCCAAGCACTTTATGAGGTTGGGGGGCAGTATAGTAGGAATATGTAAGCTGTAGAACGGACTTTAGTCCGTTGTCATTAGTAAGTAAAATAAACGAACAAAAGAAAATAAACGGACTGAAGTCCGTTCTACGAAAATGCAAGAAAAGGAAATAAAATATGAATACCGTAAAAACTTACCTCATATTTATCCTATTGGGGCAAAGTTTTTTGTTACTTTTTGCCTAAAAAATAGTTTGCCTACGGAAATATTGGAATACTGCAAATTTGAAAGAGAGCAAAAAATAGCAGCCTTGCAAAAATTAGGAGATAGAGAAAAAATTTATGCAGAACACAAAATATATTTTGCTAAAATTGATGACTATCTAGACAGTTCTACACAAAATTGGATTTTACAACAACTTGAAATAGCTAAAATTGTGGTAAATAAAATTCACCAATTTGACCATAGTTTATATGATTTAATTGCTTACTGCGTAATGTCAAATCACGTGCATTTAGTTTTTAATATGGATTTACAAATTGAAAAAATACTTCATAATGAATCACTTACAACAAAAAATTATATACAAGTAGAAAGAATTATGCAGCGAATAAAAGGCGGAAGTAGTTATGAAATTAACAAATTTTTAGGTACCCAAGGTACTACAAATTGGCAAGCAGAAAGCTATGACCACTATATTCGCAATGACAAGGAATTACAAAATATTATCAGCTATACCTTGCAAAATCCTGTAAAAGCAGGTTTAGTACAAAATTGGCAAGACTGGAAATTTAGTTATGTGAATGAAAACTACCTATAGAAAGGGGTTTAGTTCATTGTCGTTAGTAAGTAAAAAAACGGACTAAAGTCCGTTCTACAGTTTTTCTTTCTTAAATTTTTATAGCTGCTTTACGCCATAAATAAACTTAAACTCTAAAATAAATTATAAATATGATAGTAAAAAGGTACGCTATTGTTATAGGAAGTAATAATTATGAGTCAAATCGTTTAAACTGCACTCTCAAAGATGCAGAAGATATGAAAAATATACTTATAAAAAAGTGCAGATTTGAAGCAGAAGATATTGAGTTATTTACTTTTGAACTCCATAATAAGGAGAGCATATCTAAAATTGATGAGGCTTTTGAGAAAATAAAAAAAGTTTTTATCAAAGGTCAAGACAATTTTTTATTCTATTTTTCAGGTCATGGGATAGCTGGAAAAGAGGAAAATACAGTCCTTCAAATATCGGATAATGAGGAATATGATGTTAGAGAAATTTATAAAAAGATAGCAAACCTTAAACCAAAGAATGATTATTTAATTATAGATTCTTGTTATTCAGGCGGTAAAATTAAATCTAAAATTAACAATAAGAATAAGTTAGACAAAGTTTTTGAAACTTACTCAAAAGGTTCTTATTGTTTATTTGCTTCTACAATTTCACAACGAGCAAGGGAGAATGGTTTTAGCAATGGGCTTCTTACCCATTTTATTTTGGAAGTATTAAACAAGAAGGATAAATACACAGATAATGTGATGACAATAAAAGGGGTAGATGATTATGTAAGTATTAAAGTTCCCAAAGAGGATATGTTGTTGCATGGTTTACCAAAAAATTTTAATAGTCTGCAAACACCTGTCTCTAATTATGATATAAAAGGAATAGTAGATTATTTTGCCTTTTGGGACGAAAAAGAGGAAGAAATCAAACCAAAAGAAAAACCAAAATTAGCTTTTCAGATAGATAGCTCTGATTATGAGTTAATTGATTTGGTAGTAGAAGCGGAAATAAATTGGAATTTATTTTTTAGCTTAATTAGCAATTTTGATGAAGAAAAAAATAATCTTCATCAAAACTATTTTGAACCAATTGGTAAAATACTCGATAAACATATTAAGGCATTACTAAAACGTAGTGATGATGAAATTTTGTCTTTTATAGATACTTTGCATACAAATCTTAGCCTTTATAAAGATTGGACAGGGGGAGATTGGAAGACGTGGGATATTTATGTTAATGTTGTAAATGAAATATTTAATCATTGGAAAAATAATGAGGATATTCAGGTGGTAGGATTTTGCTTTCTTTGGCATTTAACAGCAATTAAAGAAAGTTACAATGCTAAAAAAGTTATTGTGTCTATTTTAAAATCGAAAACTTATGATGAAGAAACAAAGCATTTTTACAAATCTATTGCTCAGTATATTGAAAAAAGAAAAATCATATTTAGAGGTAATCTTTATGACGAAATTATAAATGAAATAAATATCCCAAAACAAATCCGAGATGCTACTAAAAAAATAAAAGAAGAAGAACCTTCTTATGACCCTTTTTTAACAAATGATAAGATTGGTACGAATTTGCCATTTTAGACTTTTAAAATAAATGAAAAAGTATTTAAAACTTTGTTCTAAACTAAAAAATATATAATTTAGTCTGAAAACAAAAACACAATACCATGAAAAAATCCTTTTCCACCCTCTACCCCTACCTCGCTTGATGGTGCGAAAATCACGGATACTTACACTTGAGGTAGATTATTTTGCTATTTTTTATCTTTGTAAAAAATAACCAATAAACAATAATAAAATGACTACTACGGAAAAAGAAGCAAAGGGCGACATGAAAAACTTGGTCGCTTCTATAGGTACTACTTTAGATAGATTTATTTCTCAACGGCAGCAAGAATTTCCTTATGCCAAAGGAGAACTTTCACAAATTTTGCGAGATATTAGCTTGGCTGCCAAAGTAGTGAATAAAGCTATTATGGGTTCAGGATTGATAGGAATTGAGGGTCCCGCAGGTGAGCGCAACGTACAAGGCGAAGACCAACAAAAATTAGATATAGTAGCTAATGTTCGCTTTATTAGGGCTTTGACCAGAGGTGAGGAAGTATGCGCTATTATCTCTGAGGAAGATGAAGAAATGATAGATACAGGAAACCATGATGCTAAGTACATTGTGGCGATGTATCCCCTTGACGGGTCGTCCAATATAGATGCCAATATCCCTATAGGCACTATTTTCTCCATTTATAGACGAAAATCTCCGATAGGCACGCCTCCGACAGTAGAGGACGTAATGCAAAAGGGAGCGAATCAGGTAGCGGGCGGCTACATACTGTATGGTAGTTCTATGATTTTGACTTATACCACAGGCTTTGGCGTGAATAGCTTTACCTATGACCATACTATTGGCGAGTTTATCCTTTCCCACGCCAACATGAAGGTCAAAGAATTGGGCAATATCGTTTCCTACAATGAAGGAAATTATAATGACTTTTCAGAAGGGACAAAAGCCTACCTCACTTACTGCCGAAATCAGAAATATACTGCCCGCTATGTAGGGTCTTTGGTAGCAGATTTTCATCGCAACTTACTCAAAGGAGGTATCTTCTTCTATCCTGCTACCTCCAAAGCACCTAATGGAAAACTACGCCTACTTTACGAATGTAACTCTTTGGCTTTTGTAATAGAGCAGGCAGGGGGCAAGGCTACTAATGGCAAGGGACGGATTTTAGAATTAGAGCCACACAATATACACCAGCGTTCACCGCTCATTATTGGTTCGCCTACGATGGTAGATGATGTAATGGACTTTATTAAAAATGAGCATTTCCAATAACCTATGCAGCAACTCATTGTATCCACTATGCTGGCAGTTTAATGCGGTAGGAATGGTTTTAATTTGAACTTTTGAAATAGAAGAAAAATAAGGTACGCTACGGAAATACCTACAAAAGCTCCCGCAATGATGTCGCCTAAGTAGTGTACACCTACGTAGATGCGACTGTAGGAAACAAGGCTTGCCCATGCAAACATAAAAACGCCTATTTTCTTTTTTTCGGGGAGATTTCTGCCCACAAGCCAACATAGCATCGCAAGGGCGAAGGTGTTGGCGGCGTGGGAGGAGGCAAAGCCATACTGCCCGCCGCAACCTACGTAGTTATAGACTTTGGCACTGATTTGCTCATCATAGCAGGGGCGAGGTCGCTGGAAAGTAGGTTTCATAAAACTTGAGGTGAACTGGTCGGCAGCGGCGATACATAGTCCAACAGCAACCAAAAACACAAGTGCAAATTTTTTGAACTTCCAAAATAGGAAAATTACAATGAGTATATAGAGCGGAATCCATGCAGAAGTGCTTGTGATGGTTTGCATCGGAAGGTCGAGCCAGTCTTGATGCAAACCGTTCAGCAGCAGAAATATAGTTTTGTCGGTTTGGTCTAAAAACTCAAGCATTATTTAAGGTTAAATTGGCTTAGTTTTATTTCAGTCAGTTTTTGCTTTGTATTGAGTGCAAAGTCGCCTTTCATCATCCAATCATAGTAAGAAGGGTCTTTTTTGAGTACGTCCAGCACGGCTTGGTCTTTGTATTTGCCAAAATTGAAAACTACGATGCCTTTGTCGTTATAGACCATTCGGGTAGCGAAATCTACGGTAGCCCCCGCCGTAAGCTCGTGCAGTGCCTTCATGTCGTTCTGAACAGGTATGTACTCTTTGCCGCTTTTGTCTTGGATAGCTACATTTTCGTACATAGCCACTTGTGCATCCAGCACTTCGAAGGAAGCTATAGTGTCCGCTTCGGCAGTATGGGCATCCTCCAATTTCTTTTTGCAATAAAACTTATAGGCGGCAGAGAGGTTACGAGGCTCCATCATGTGATAGATACGTTGCGAATCAATAAATTTGCGTTTGCTGATATCGAAGTCCACGCCTGCCCTCAAAAACTCCTCTACAAGCAGGGGTACATCAAAACGGATGATATTAAAACCCGCCAAATCAGCTCCTTCGAGCATTTTGGCTAAGTTCTTAGCTATTTGCTTAAAGGTAGGTTTGTGTTTGATGTCTTCCTCGTAGATGCCATGGATGAGGCTCGATTCTATGGGAATAGGAATCGTAGGATTGATTTTTTCTACGTATTTGGTTTGGTCGCCATTAGGCATTACTTTCAGCACCGCAATCTCTACTATTCTGTCTTGGGCAATATTTACGCCTGTAGTTTCTAAGTCGAAAAAAGCAAGTGGGTTTCTTAATTTTAAGTTCATTATGTGTTTTTTATTTATTTCAGTTCGTGCCAATGCCTATTTTTTTGCTACAAATGTAGAAAAAAACGAAATTAAACATTATTTTTTTATTAATTACTTACTTTGAGCCAGCTATCTCGAAGTTTTACTTGGGCGGGCGTAGCTTGCTCGTCTATGCCTAAGGGCAGATAATTGTACTCTGTTATCGTAACAAAAGTAGCTTTTACTTTTCTTTCTTTTCGTTTTCCGTTCTCCAATCTTTCTACCACTATCGTATATTTTTCGCCCTCTTTGCCATTCTTTTTTACTTGGTCAAACACATCACGGTAGTTTTGTTGGGTAACTTTGTCCTTGTTGATGGCTACCACAAAATCGCCTTTTTGTATGCCTATTTTGGCATTTGCCTCGTCTATTTCGTCTATGGTAAAATAACCCGTAGATTCGTCAAAAGAAAGTTGCATACCTAAAGAGAGGCTCGGCACTTTTTCGGTAATGTCGTATTTTAGCCCTACAGATTTGAATATTTCCTTAAGCGGAAGTGGGTTTTCGCCTTCTACATAGTCTGCAAAAAACTTTCTCAGTTCGGGCTGCTTGCTCACTTCTATAATCCTATCAAAAAGTTCTTCGTCATTGAAGGGTTTATCTTTGCCATACTGCCTCGCAAGGTCTAAGATAAGCTGCTGAATCCCATAAGTGCCACCTGAAAGCCTGCGGAGGGTAATATCCAAACACATACCAATCAATGCCCCCTTTGCATAGACATTTTGGTATTGAGATTTATGCTCGTGCAGGCAGCCCTTACTCATAATCGTAAAAGGCAATTTGTCTTTATAGGTTTTTGCCTCGTTTATTTTGCCCAAAATGACGTTAAAATAATTTTCTTGACTCATTAGCCCATGCTTTACCTGAACATGCCCCGCAAAATATTCTATACAGCCTTCGTACATCCATAAATGTTTTGACATTTTTGGGTTGATAAAATCAAAATCGTGAATTTCTTGGGAGTGAATACTCAAAGGTGTTACAATATGGAAAAACTCATGTGCCGCTACATCTTTGATGATCTGTGCTAAGTCATCAGGTTCAATTTCAGGCAGATAGTAAAGTGATGAGTAGGAATGTTCCAATGCCCCCATAGAGCCAGAACCGCTAAGACCTTGGAAAAGATAGATAATAAAAGCATAGCGACTAACGGGTAGCTTGCCACCCAGATAGTCTTTTTGTGCATTCAAGATTGGAGCAATCTGCTCGGCAACAAATTTAGAAGTTAGCTTTTTTCTTCCCGAATAAACGGAAATAAGTATCTCTGCCCCACCTACTTGCATCACGGTAGTGTCGGGCTTGGCATACATGATAGGGGCATCGGCAAGTTGCATATAATCTTCCATTACGAACCTATCAGTAATTGGCGAAGTGCTGACATTTTGCATAGAAGTAGCCCCAAAAAAGCCTTCAGGCTTGGTGATATTTACTTCATAATCATTGCGTTTCATGCCATCTATGTAGCCAAAAAAGCCATGCGTATTAATTACGAAATTTGTATTTTCTTCAATATTCGTTCCTGCGGGTTCAAAAATAAAATTGTCTTTGCCTGTATCGTAAGAATCTTCTACTCTATATGTAATTTTGTATAAGTCTTTTGCATTGAGTATTTTCCACCTATTTTCATCTATTACTTCTACAGTCAGTTCCTTCCCTTGGGCATCAAGTGCCTTAAAATCAGAAAGAAAGCGACCGAAATCATAGATGCTATACGTTCCCGGTACTATTTTGGGCATACAGTAAACTACTTCGTTTTCGCTTATTTTGGGCGTAATTAACTCCACTGATAATTTGTCATCTTTGGCTTTGGTCAAATCCAACGCTATTTGATAATTCTCAGTTTGAGCGATAGCAGGTGCAGGCTTTACTACTTCTTTGTTAGCGGGCTTTCCTCCCTGCCCTTTCTTTTCTTGCCCTTTTTTTTGTGCAAAAGAAGTAAGCTGTAGGAATGAGCAAGCAAATAATACAATAGAAAACGAGAGAAGATATTTCATATTAACTTTGATTTTTAATTAGTTACGATTTTTTTTAGTAAATTAATGCACAATTCATTCGTATTTAACGGCAGCAATTAATAAGGCAAATCAGGCTACAAAATTAAAAAATCATTTCCAAAAATAACCCATTCCTATTGACTTACTTCCCGTTCCACTTCAATAAATCTTATGCCATACGCCTCTAATTCTTGGAGAATAGGCGTATAAATTTGCGGATGAACGGGCATCAGCACCCCAGTAAGGTCTATTTTCCCTTGTAACAATAGCTTTGCAGCTATTCCCAAAGGCAGTCCTACTGTTTTAGCCATTGCGGTATCTTGTTCATTCTCTCCTTTTACGACCAAAGAAGAAGTGAGGGTGCATTTTTTTCCTGTAACAGACTCATAATCAAAAATATGCTGCATCACTATCATGTCCTTGTCGCCCTCTTCCAATTTCCATTTTCGTTCCAATAATTGCTGCAAAATAGCGGCGGGCGTGGCACGAGGCAAGCCAATTTTTTCATGCCCCAGCAAGCCAAGCCAAGCAATTTTTTTGATGAGCGGATGGTCTGTATTTATGCCGAGCAGGTGTGCTAACTTTTCCTCTACCAAATAAACTTGGCTATACTGTAGGAAGGAGTTAGTAAATTCTCTGTACGTCATATTCTCACTATTTTCGAGAACATAGCTATCGTCCGTCATGCCAAGCTGCACAAAGGCATCCCAACTTATGCAATAGTCTTTTTTTCGGAGCGTTCCCCTTAGCAAAGTGGGGATATTTGCAATGCCATAAACTTCCCTGTAGGCAAGCGAATCTCTGTTTGGGTATCCCTCAAATGCACCATACCCGTCTAAGGTAATTTCTTCTAAATGCTTGAATAAGCGGTGATAAGGAACATATTTGTACTGCCCATTAATGATGTATTTGGCTGTGCCTCGTCCCGCTAATACTACATTTCTTGGATTCCATGTAAACTTATAATTCCAAGGATTGTTGTCGTACTCAGGTGCTACCAAACCGCCTGTATATGAACGAAATGCAGCTATTTTTGCATTTTTTTCCTTCAATTTATCTATGATTTGCATCGCTGAAAGATGGTCTATCCCAGGGTCAAGCCCTATCTCATTGAGAAATAAAAGCCCTTTTTCCTTTACCTCTGCTTCCATCTTTTTTATTTCGGGAGAAACATAGGATGCTGTTAGCAAATGTTTGCCAAATTTCAAGCAGGCTTGAGCTGCTTTGAAATGCAAGTTTGGCGGGAGCAAAGAAATAACTATATCAGTCTTACTTATCTCATTATCAGCTAATTCAGTATTATTTATATCAAACTGAATAGCAGTTCCTTGTGGGTGATTCGCTACTTTTTCTTGGGCTGATACGATGCTAAAATCACCAACAGTAATGTGCCAATTTTCTTTGCTTGCGTGGGCTAATAGGTATTTGATTAGGCTATAAGACGAACGCCCTGCCCCTAATAAAAGGATTTTTTTCATTCAATTAATGGTATTAAGTTAGTTTATTAAGCTATTACACCTGTCTGGTTTTAAAAACCTGACAGGTGTAAGTAATTGATTTATAGAATATTTAATCAATTACACCGCATCTGCACTGCACGCCTATGGTTTTGCCAAAATGCTCTATTTCGGCATAAGCCCCGCGCATATTAGGACGTTGGGTGGGTGCGCCACCTTTTTTCACAGTCATCATCTTCTGAATGAGGCGATTGCGTTCTACACTTACCTCCTCGCGTAGTTTCAAATCTCGCTCTCTGTCAAAATATATTGTGCCATCTACGATTGTTTTTTCAGCTTTTGCATAGATAGAAAGCGGATTGTCCGACCAGAGTACCACGTCAGCATCTTTGCCTACTTTGATACTGCCTGTTTTGGCATCTAAATGCAGCATTTTAGCGGGATTCAGCGTTACCATTTTCCATGCGTCTTCCTCGCTCATGCCTGCATATTTCACTGATTTTGCTGCTTCTTGGTTGAGTCTTCTTGCCATTTCAGCATCGTCAGAGTTGATGGCAGTAACTACGCCCGATTTGGTGAGTAATCCCGGATTTTGAGGAATGGCATCATACACTTCGTATTTATAACCCCACCAGTCAGCAAAAGAAGAACCTGCCGCCCCATGTTTCGCC
The DNA here is from genome assembly GCA_004294445.1 of Cytophagales bacterium. Lineage (GTDB taxonomy): Bacteria > Bacteroidota > Bacteroidia > Cytophagales > Thermoflexibacteraceae > Thermoflexibacter. The sequence continues at coordinate 85,237 of REAZ01000016.1, read as the reverse complement.
ATTTTGTCAGCCACTTTGTAGCCTTCCAAAATGTGTGTAAATGTATTTACTTTGAAACCAAAACTATCTGCTACTTTCATGAGCATATTGATTTCCGACTGCACGTAAGAGTGGCAGGTGATAAAGCGTTTTTTGTTCATAATTTCTGCCAATGCCTCCAACTGCAAATCTCTCCTTGTGCCATTTGGGTTTGCTTTCATGTTTTTGTCGTATTCTCTTGCCCTTGTGAAAGCATCTACAAAAGACTGCTCCACCCCCATTCGAGTTTGTGGGAAACGCTGTGTAGCTATGATACCACCGCCAAATGAACGCTTTACATTCTCGCCTAAGGCAAATTTGATGAAGCCGTCTGCACCCTGCCACTTCATTTGCTCTGGCGAAAGTCCCCATCTGAATTTGACCATGCCCGACTGACCGCCGATAGGGTTTGCCGAGCCATGCAATAGCTGCGCCCCAATCACGCCGCCTGAAAGTTGTCTATAAATATCTACATCTTCCGAATCTATCACGTCGCCCATTCTCACCTCAGCACTTACCGAGTTCACGCCCTCATTTGTCCCGTCTAAGGCAATATGCGAATGTTCGTCAATCACGCCCGAAGTAAGGTGTTTTCCTGTGCCGTCTATGACCTTTGCTCCTGCTGCTGTAAGATTCTGCCCTATTTTTTCAATTTTTCCGTTATTAATGAGTACGTCTGTGTTTTTCAAAATGCTTTCTTTCTCATTTGTCCAAACTGTAGCGTTTTTCACCAAAATAAGTTCGGCTTTGGGAACTTCTGCACTTCCGAAGGCAGTAAAAGGATAGATTATTTTGCCCAGTTCGGGGGCTTTTTCGTCTTTTTTGGCTTCGTCTTTCTTCGCTTCCTCTTTTGTATCTGCTGTTTTTTCTGCCACCCAACTCAGCCATTTTCCGTTTTCGTCTTGCCCTTCGCCAGAGATTTTCCCCTCTGCTACGCCGCTTAATCTTACCTTTTTGTTTGCCTTATCAAAGGTCAAAGTAAGCAATTTGCCTTCTAATGAGCCTGATGTATTGTATTTGATTGTATCTTTATTTATCTTAAAATCAGGCTTATCCGCTTTGCCAGAGATTTTCAAAGTCAGTGCTTCGCCCGCAACAGTAAGTTTGTAATCGCCACGAATGTCCAATACCTTCATGTCTGAAATGATGTGTTTTTTGCCCTGCACCCAGTTTTCGTGTATTACATTTTCCTTATCAAAAATTTCCTTAGAAGTAATGAGGAAGTTAGCAATCATTCCCTTTTTGAGGCTGCCTATCATTCCCTCTGCTCCTATGAGCTTGGCAGGCGTGTAAGTAATTGCTTTTAAGGCTATTTGCTTATCCAAACCATGCTCTATTGACTTCTGAATATTCTTAATAAAATCTCCTTTGCTTCTCAAACCTTCGGCGGTAAACGCAAACTCGATACCTGCTTTTGCTACGGCACTTGCATTGGTAGGGGCTAATTCCCAGTGCTTCATCTCGGTAAGAGAAACTACTTGGGCATCATAAGGGTCTTCTACATCATAAGCATCGGGAAAGTTCAAAGGCAAAATCAGAGAAGCATTGGTTGCTTTTACTTCGCTGATTCGCTGATACTCCTCGCCTGAACCTCTGATAATGAATTGTTTACCAAATTCATCTCCTACTTTATCGGCTCTTAGCAAATTGAGTTTGCCACTTATCTCGATGATTTGTGGGAGAGCCAAATTTTTGTTCCAATAATCTAAAGAAATATTGTATTCCGCACTTGGATTGTTTTTATACCACTGTGCATCCATAAATGTTTGCCTTAAAAGAGCGATAGACCCCATTTGCGAAGATGGATAGTTCTGAGGGCTTGCTCCCTTCCTAAAAGAGTAGTAGGCTGCCGTTTCTCCCTTCAAAATGAGTTCGTGTTCTTTGTCGTCTGCCAAACTTACAAGCGTACCTGTTCCCCTGCTGATGCCATCTGAAAAATGCGTATTGACTGCCCCAAAGCCCAAATCTCTCAAGGTTTTTGCGTTGGCAGGATTTGACACAAATAGCTCATTGCCACGCAGTTCTGGCTTAATAGCCTCGTTCCAGCTATATGCACCTTTCTTATTAGAAACGTACTGCTCGGTATAGCCCGAAGACCTAAAACCGCCGCCGCCTTGCTGTGCGTTAGGCTTTTCTATGCCATAGTCGCTATAAATATCGACCATAGAAGGGTAAATATATTTCCCCTTTAAATCTACTACTACCGCACCGCTCGGAATAGCTAAATTAGTGCCTGCTGCCTCTACTTTGCCTTTGGAAATTATCAAAGTTCCATTTGCAATAATAGTCTGATAATCAACTACTAAAGTAGCATTTGTAAAAGCATAGAGTTCGGGGCGTTTGTCGTGAGAACCATTGACAGGAAAAGTTTCTTGTGCATAAGCAGAGAAAGTCATCAACGCAACAAAGAATGTGTAAAGTAACAGACGTTTCATCATAAAAAATGTATTTTATAGATTAGAAAAATGTATTTTGGAGAGATAAAATAAATTATCTTATTGAAAATCAGACAAATAAAAAAGTCATAGATTCCCATTAGTTAAATATACAATTTTTAAGAAAAAAATCTATTTCTCCTATTACTTTTTCAAATAAAATATCATTTACTGCCTTATTTACTTTGCTAAAATCTTTGCAATATCCATTTTGTAGGCTTGCAAGGCAGGAATAAAAGCGGATAAAAACCCTGCAAAAATAGCCAACCCGATTAGGTAAAACTCTTCGGAAAGCCACACTACGGCAGAGATTTGACTTTCGGCTTGCTTATAGAAAGAAGCAAATAATGCAATGCCACTATGCCCAAGCACGATGCCCAAGCAAGTGCCTAAGACTGCCAATAAAACTCCCTCGAAAATGATAAGTACAAAAACTTTGAGGCGAGAAGCCCCAAGTGTACGCATGAGGGCAATATCAAACTGACGCTCTTTCAATGCGTTGTAAAGCACGCCAAACATACTTAGGAAAGAAATACAGATGATAGCAAGGGCAAAAAAACGCAAAATATCTGCCCCAATGCCTATCAGGTTAAAAAGGCGGCTAATTTCCACGGCGGGTGAGGCTGCCTGCAAATTGCCAATGCTATTGACCAAGCGAGGCAAGGTAACTGCTCCCATCGGCGACCGATATTTTATCAGTAGTGCAGTATATTCTTTGTCGTCATCATTTGTGGCGGTGCTATCTGTGTTTGCTGCCTGCGTTTCTTCTTTCTTTTCCTCATGCACTGCCCAAACACTTTCCATCGCTGTTAGCACAAGTTTGTCTGTAACCATGCCATTAGGCTGCATGATGCCAACAACTACATAATCGTGCGATTCGTGAACATGACCACCATCTTCGAGTCCATGCGCCCCTGCGAATTTATCTCCAATTTTTAAGCCCGATATTTTTGCGACATCACTCCCTATCACCGCTTCCAAAGTTTTTTCCCAAAGTTTTCCTTCTTTGAGCTGGCAGTTAAAATGCTTAAAGTAGTCATGATTAGTGCCTACTATTCTGAATCCGTTGTAGCTATCGCCAAGTCCAAGCGGAATTGCTTGCTTCACCAACGGGTTTTTCATCACTTTGCGTGCATCTTTGATTTTGATATTGCCCGTAGGGTAGTCTATGTGGTAAATGGCAGAGAGAATCAGCTGTAGCGGGCTGCCCTTCGCCCCTACTACCAAGCTAATATCTTTGGCGTTGCGGCTAAAACGGTCTTCTACCTGATTGACCACTAATAATAAAATGACGACAACGGATACGCCAAAAGCGAGCAAGAGCAAGTTAAGTGCTGTACTCATGCGATTGGCTTTCAGGTAACTAAATGATATGGAGGCGAGATTCATTGGCTTTAGAAAATTTGTACTTAATTTTTGCAACTAAATTGCAAATCTATGTATTTTTTCTTTTGAAAGAATAAAAATGTACTATTCTTAAGGGATTTATCGCTTTCTAATCTAAGTCAGAGGTTACTCATTTCATTTATATCGTTCCCTCAAAAATCTTGCGGTGTGGTTATTTTCTAACTTTATCATCTGTTCGGGAGTGCCTTCGAAACAGAGGTTTCCGCCATTTTCGCCACCTTCCAGCCCTAAGTCTATAATCCAGTCCGCACACTTGATGATGTCCATATTATGCTCGATGATGATGACGCTATTTCCCTGATTTACAAGGGCATTGATGGCTGAAAGGAGTTTGTGAATATCGTGAAAATGCAGCCCTGTAGTAGGCTCGTCAAAAATAAACAGCACACCGTCGCCTTCGGTATTATTTTTACCCAAAAAAGATGCTAATTTAACGCGCTGTGCCTCGCCGCCCGATAGCGTATTGGAGGACTGCCCCAATTTGACATAGCCAAGCCCTACCTCGTCAAGGGGGCGGAGACGCTCGCGAATAGCGGGAAGGTCTTTGAAGAAAGTCATACTTTCCTCTATCGTCATGTCCAGCACATCGGCGATACTTTTGTCATTATAGGTAATATCCAACACTTCTTGTTTGAAACGTTTGCCTTTGCAACTTTCGCAGGTGAGATAAATATCTGCCATGAACTGCATTTCTATTTTGGTTTCCCCTTCGCCTTGGCACACATCACACCTGCCGCCATCCACGTTGAAAGAGAAAAATCCTGCCTTATAGCCACGCTGTTTGGCGAGGGCTTGCTCGGCATAAAGGTTGCGAATGTAGTCATAAACTTTGATGTAAGTAACTGGATTAGAGCGTGATGACTTGCCAATAGGGTTTTGGTCGACAAATTCTATTTGCTTTATTTTTTTCAAATCACCATTCAATTTTTCCATCTTACCACTCTCCTCCCCGCTTCCGCCGCCGAGGTGCTTTGCAAGCGCAGGATACAGCACTTTTTTTATCAAAGTAGATTTTCCCGAACCGCTTACACCCGTAACTACGGTGAGTATTCCCAAAGGAAACTTGACAGATAGGTTTTTCAGGTTATTCTCTCTCGCTCCTGTAACTTCTATATAGCTTTTCCACTCTCGTCTATGTTTCGGAATATCAATCTGTTGTGTGCCATTGAGGTAGCGTGCGGTGAGGCTTTTTGCATCTTTCATTATTTCTGCAAAAGAGCCTTGAAAAATCAGATGCCCACCATGCGCGCCCGCTTCGGGACCAATATCTATAATTTGGTCGGCTTGCCGCATCACTTCCTCCTCATGCTCCACCACTATGACTGTATTTCCCAAATCTCTGAGAGTTTTAATCACCTCCACTAAGTTTTGGGTATCTCGCGGGTGCAAACCAATGCTTGGCTCGTCAAGGATATACATAGACCCTACAAGCGCACTCCCAAGCGAAGTAGCTAACTTAATGCGCTGAAACTCACCACCAGAAAGAGAAGAAGTGAGCCTATTGAGGGTGAGGTAGCCTAAGCCTGTAAGTTCCAAATATTTCAAACGATTTTGAATTTCTGTCAAAATTCGTTTCGCAACTTTTGCCTCATAATCAGTGAGTTGGATTTCATCAAAGAAACTAATGGCTTTCCCAATAGGTAATAAGACTAAATCTACTATAGATTTCCCATTGATTTTTACATATTGTGCATCCTTGCGAAGTCGCGTTCCCTTGCAATCTGGGCAAGCGGTTTTGCCTCTATACCTTGAAAGCATGACCCTATATTTTATTTCGTAGAGATGCTCTTCTAAGAAAGCAAAAAAATGATTGATGCCCTGAAAAAACTCATTCCCTGTCCAAAGTAATTCTTGTTCCTGTGCAGTGAGTTCATTGTAGGCTCGGTGAATTGGGAAATCGAACTTGATACCGTTTCTGAGCAAGGGAGTCAGCCATTCTTCACGCATTTTGTCGGATTTCCAAGCAGCAATAGCACCCTCATAAATAGAAAGTGTTTTATCGGGAATGACCAAATCGGGGTCAATGCCCAAAACATTGCCAAAACCTTCGCAGCGTTTGCAAGCCCCGTAAGGGTTATTAAAGGTAAATAGATTGACGCTTGGCTCCTCGAATCTGATGCCATCAGCCTCAAATTTGTCAGAAAAGGTCAGTAAATCTCCATTCGCCAAAGCAATGATACAATTATCTTCTCCTTCATAAAACGCCGTTTGCACCGAGTCTGCCAAGCGATATTGGAAATCTTCGTCATTATGCTTTACGGTATTGCGGTCTATGAGAATGTAGTTCGAACGATTGGCAGAGTCTTCTTCTGCCATTGTCTGTGTCCTCACAGACAATTCTTCCAACTCCTTTTCGATAAATTTGACTTCACCTATTGGGTTCAAACGATTTTCAGCAGTTCCACTGTGGGGTTCGACCACTGACAACGTTTGGATATACAGTCTTGTAAATCCTTTTTGCAATAATATTTTCAACTCGTCTTCATAGGTACGGTTATTTTTGACAAACAGAGGAGCAAGCACCATAAAACGTTCATTTTCAGCAAAATTAAGTACGGAATTTACCACATCACTCACCGTATCTCTTCTGACTACTTGCCCAGAAATAGGCGAAAAAGTTTTGCCAATGCGCGCAAAAAGCAACTTCATGTAGTCATAAATTTCTGTGGTAGTCCCTACCGTAGAGCGAGGGTTGCGACTATTTACTTTCTGCTCAACGGCAATCGCAGGCGAAACGCCTCTGATGTACTCCACTTCGGGCTTTTCCATTCTCCCCAAAAACTGCCTTGCATACGAACTTAGACTTTCTACGTACATACGTTGCCCTTCGGCAAAAAGCGTATCGAAGGCAAGAGAAGATTTGCCAGAGCCAGATAAACCAGTGATAACCACTAACTTATTGCGTGGAATAGCGACACTCAAATTTTTGAGGTTATTTACTTTTGCACCTTTGATGATGATATATTCTTTGGGAGAAAGATTGTCAATATTTTCCATACTATGATTAACCATTCGCAGGGGAAAGATGTTTGTTTAATTTTTAATGATACTATTCGCAAAGATAGACATAAAAAAACAGTACACTTGTATTAAAACAAATGTACTATTTTTCTTTTGTTTCTATTTTCCCTACATCAAAACATCGAGCGAATTATTCAGCTTCTGTTTCTACTTCTTCACCTTTTACTTTGGCACGTATTTTTGCTTCCAACTCGTCCATTAATTCTGGATTATCCTGAATAATAGCTTTTACTGTATCTCGTCCCTGTCCTAATTTGTTATTTTTGTAAGAAAACCAAGAGCCAGACTTTTTGATTATTTCCATATCGCTCGCCAAATCGACTATTTCGCCTGCCTTAGAGATGCCCTGACCATAAATAATATCAAATTCGGCTTGCTTGAACGGAGGAGCTACCTTATTTTTTTGTACTTTCACCCTCGTGCGGCTGCCTATGATATTTTCAGCACCTTCTTTGAGTGCGCTGATGCGGCGAATATCCAAACGAACAGAGGAGTAGTATTTTAAGGCATTTCCACCTGTAGTAGTTTCGGGGCTACCGAACATCACACCAATTTTATCACGTAACTGGTTGATAAAGATACAGCAGCAATGCGTCTTGCTAATTGTTCCTGTGAGTTTTCGCAAGGCTTGGGACATAAGGCGCGCCTGCAAGCCCATTTTGCTATCGCCCATTTCGCCTTCTATCTCTGCCTTCGGAACAAGTGCCGCTACGGAGTCAATGACTAAAATATCGATTGCCCCTGAGCGAATCAGATGTTCGGCAATTTCTAAGGCTTGCTCACCGTTATCGGGCTGGGAAACGTATAGATTGTCCAAATCAATGCCTAATTTTTCGGCATACGTTTTGTCGAATGCGTGTTCTGCGTCTATGAATGCGGCTAATCCACCTGCTTTTTGTGCCTCTGCGATGCAGTGCAAGGTCAAAGTTGTCTTGCCCGATGCTTCTGGTCCGTAAATCTCTACCACCCTGCCACGAGGCAAGCCACCAATGCCCAACGCTATATCCAAACCCAAAGAGCCTGTAGAGATACAAGGCACAGCCTCTATTTTACCGTCATTGAGTTTCATCACCGTACCCTTGCCGTAAGTTTTGTCCAACTTCGCAAGCGTAAGCTCTAACATTTTTAATTTTTCAGATTTTTCATCTACTACTGCTGCTGCCATATACTTTTGATATTCAATATTTTAAATTTAAGAATCAAAATTACCAAATTATAGGTGAATTTCTGATAATTTTCCGTAAAAAATTTGGGATATTCGCTATCTCATTATTTTACAAAGGTAAGGTATTTTATCTGAAATTTTAAAATTTATAATTGATTTTTTTCAATAAATAATAAAATTTTTGTTTGACTTACTTTAAAGATTTGGCTTTGATTTTGATAAAAAAGAAATGAATTTTTAGCGTATTTAAACTTATGTATAACTTTTATGGAGTTTTTTCGTTGTTGGTAATCAAAAACTAACCTAATAAACTGTGGATATAATTAGTATTATTATCATTCTTGTTTTTGTTGGGCTTATCAAAATCACACTATCTGATAAATCAGAGGAAAATGATAATAATTTTTATTCTTAAAACCATTAAATAAGTTACCTATTATGGGCTGGATACTTACTATTTTGTTTATCATTTCTCTATTTGCGGGTGTGTATCAGGCATCAAAAGAAAAGGACGATATAACCAAAGGAATGTAAAACCCTCTAAATGAATATTTTACTTTTTGCACTAATTTTTGGACTTGTCTTAGCATTTGGCTGTATAGTATCCAGCCCTTATCTCTATGCTGTAATTTGTCTATGCTTTGTTGCTTATTGTGTTTACTATCTTATCAATGCACCTGCCCCACTATTAGCTTTTCTTGCTATTACGGTACTACCGCTTGCTGCACTTGCTTTCCTTTTTGTAAAAAAGAAACGTACTAAAAAATAAAATACAAACTAATCGTAATACTGTAACTTTGACCAAGCCTATTCGTAAATATTAGAAACTAATACGCCAATGTTTGATATGTTTGCTTTTTTTATGGAGCATTAGTAGCCTATTTTGTGTAATTTAACCATGCAACGGCATTTCGTTTTGGGGAGGGTTACAAAAGAGGAGTCATTACTTTTCAAATCTAATTCCATAATATTTGGGGCTTAATATAAAAAACAGTGTCAATAAAATAAAGAATATCATTTGCAGTGAGTACGTTTTCATCATGCAAATCTTCTAAAATAATTCCCAAATCAGCATGATAATAATCGTGGTTACGGTTATTTACAAAGCCATTGCTTACTAAGAAGTCTTTTACTCGGCTCAAATCCGTAGGTTGTGTGGCTTCTATATAGTTTTGCTCAACTAAGGCATACAACACATCATTAGATGCCTTATAGAACCCTAATAAATTGTAGGCTGTATCAGGAAAAAAATAATTGTTTAGTAGCAGGTTCTGCAAGTAGTCTAGCCAAGATTCATAATAAATAGAGTCATTTAACTTCAGTACCTTGCTTTTATCTTTTATATAAACCCTTTGCTCTGCTCCTTCGGATAGAAAGAGATTAAAATTGATGTCGCAGTTCCAAAGATGATTTGCATTTATATATGCTATCAAACTCTTTGTTTCTTCTGCTTTGTTTGGCTCATTTCTTTGAGCCACTGTACTTGTTTGAGTGCTTTTTCTAAGGTAACTGGCTGCTGCTTGGATAGATTCTCCATAGCTAACTTCGCCCTTTCCTCGAAGGATATTTTGTAGTTCATGTTTTAAAAAATTAAAGTCCATACAAATTTAGTTATTTGCTAATTAAGGATTTTTTTATCTCCAAATTATTTCTCTTTCCGTTTTTTCTTTACCTTTTCTTTGGTAAATAAATCGGCAGTATATTTTTCGTATAGCTCAAAGAGAAAAACCATACGGTTTGCTTCGCTTGTAAATGGCTGCGGTCTGTATGCCAAATCTACGGCTTTGTCCAACTCATTGTGGGCTTTTACTAAGGCAGGAGGCATGAGCAAAGGATTGTATAAATCTGCCAAAGAACTATTAGGGAAAGTAGCTCTTATGTCTAATACCTTTTGTGCCTTTTCTTCAATGGCTTTTATTTGCTTGTCGGTTGGGCTTTCTGCCCAAGGGAAGTTATTGTAAACGATTGTATTTGAGTAACGAAAATCACTTTTTAAGCGACCACAAGTATATTTTACCCAAGCTATATGCATTGAAGACGTTAAAACTCCAAAGTGATAGAGGGTAATATTTGCAATGAAACTAACATCGGTATTAATTATAGTTTCGGGGTTTTCATACCCAATCGGTATATATTTCCTTTTTTCTGAAGAAACACTTGGGATAATTAAAAAATTAGAGTTTGGTTGTCGTATTTCTGTAAAAATACTTGGAGAATTTGCATATTTTTTTGTTGCTTCCCTTGTACTATTATATCGATAATTTTTCACTTTTTCTATCCTCTTTAGTATTGCAGGCAGTTTTGTTAGTTTATCTGGTGAAACATCTTTTAACCAAATACAATACCTCTGCTTATTATTGATAAAATCATCAGAACCCATGTATTTTTTAATGTAAATTTCTGATAATGGCTCTAATTTTACAAACTGATTTTTTTCTTCCTCATTGTAAAATATTAAATTACCATCATCATTTGCCATATTCCCTCTTGATATAATAGGCACATTACAAATAGGATTAGTTCTTGACATCAAAGCAAAATCTTTTCCTTCTACCAGATAAGGATTGATATTTTTTGCTTTTGTGGCGCGTGCTTCGCCTTTAATGTCCTCATAATCAAATATTACCTTATCGTCTGTATCAAAATTTGCAAAGCCAATAATGACTACGTGAACAGCAGCATTTCCTCTGGCTTCGTTGCTCCAGCTAAAAGTTCGGTGGGCAAAATGGATTTTGATTTTGTATTGACTAAAAAGTAAATTCCAAAGAATACCAACCTGTTCGCCTTGAACAATGGAATTAGTAGAAACAAAGCCTACTTTGATTTTTGTGTCTTGAATGTATTGTGCCGCTTTTACGTACCAAGCCGCTACATAGTCCATCACTCCTGCCCCACTTACGCCCAAAAATATTTTTTCCAACGCTACTTTTTGCTGTGCGTTTTGTAGGCTTTTCCCAATAAAGGGCGGATTTCCAAGAATATAGTCAAATTTTGTATCGGGTGTTATCTCGGAAAATTCATCTACAATTTTATATCTTTCTACTACTAATTTAACTTTGCCATATTTTGCTTGCGGCTCTTTTACAGCAGAATTTATAATAATTTCGGCATCTTCGGCACTAATTTCAATGGTATTTTCTTCGGTGAGCAGGCTATTCCAATCTATTTTTAAGGCATCTCCATGTACTATTTTAGCAGATTTTACCAAAGGTATTCTAAAAAGTCTTTTGCCTGTTTCCATGCTACAGTACATATTCATTTGGTGGTCTATGAGCCACATAGCCACTTCGGCAATTCGGGCAGGAAACTCCTCATATTCAATCCCATAGAACTTATCGACATTGACTTTAAAAAATAGAGAAATGTCAATAAATTTCATCTGATGAGTCCGTAAATTTAGTTTTTCCAATGTTAAAATCACTTGAAACTCAAGCAATCGCAATTCTCTATAAGTAATTATCAAAAAATTCCCACAGCCACAAGCAGGGTCAAGAAAGCGTAATTTCGCTATTTTAGTATGAAAATGCGTAAGTAAATCGATTGAATGTTTTATTTTTTCAAATTCCGCCCAAAGGTCATCTAAAAACAAAGGTCTTATCACTTTGAGGATATTGCTTTCGCTGGTGTAGTGTGCGCCTAAATTTCTGCGTTCTGTCGGGTTCATCACACTTTGGAACATAGAACCAAAAATGGCGGGCGATATTTTACTCCAATCTAAATAGCAACATTCTAATAAAGCCTCTCTCATTTTGCTATCAAAACTTGCAGTCGGCAATATTTCTTCAAATAGTTTTCCGTTGATATAAGGAAAATAGGCTAAGTCTTCGTCCAAATTTTTAAATCGTTTTTCTTTGGGCGTGTTTAGCACCTGAAATAACTCTTGCAGTTTTGCAGCCAAATCACTGCCATCAATATTTGTTCTGTGCTGAATGTAATCTTGTAATTGTTGTTTCTCAAAAATATTGGTATCTTCGGCAAAAAGGCAGAATAATACCCTCACCAAATAGACTTCTAAAGGGTGTCCTTCATAGCCAATTTCTTTGAGGCGGTCGTGGAGTTTGCCCATCAGCTCTGCCGCTTTGATATTGGCGGGGTCTTGCTCTTTGAATATTTTTTTGGGATAGCCCAGAATGTGTCCAAAATGCTGCACATTTTTTACTAATTCATTAAGTTTGAATTCAATGATAGTATCCTCTTCTAAGTCGTAAAGCCTAAAATTTTCAAAATCAGAAATGAGAATATATTTTGGGAGTTCGTGCTGCCGAAGCCCATGCAAATATTCTTTTGCTTGGGTGTAGGCTTTATCGAGGTTTTTGCCTCTGCTTTTCATTTCTATCAGGATAGTCCCCTTCCAAAGTAGGTCAATGTAGCCATCTTTTTCGTCAAGTTTTTTTACCCTGTGTTCAAAACTCGCAAATCTTTTTCGGCTTACGCCAAAAACATTAAAAAATTCCACTAAAAAAGGTTTAGCGTCTGCTTCTTCATTGGCAGTATTTTCCCATTCTTTGGAGAAAAGAACGGCTCTTTCTCTGATTTCATTCCAACTTAATACCATGTTTTTGAGATAATGCTTTGTTTTTTGGTAAATATTTGGTTTTTATTTTGGAAAAGCAAGGTTGGAAGGGGATTTTTTGTTTTTGTGGTGGGTGGTGAGTTATACCAAATAAGCGGAGTAAGCCCCTGTCCTATTGCAAACGTGCTGCCAGCAGTTGGTTTTTTTCATTGTTCGTCAAGTGTTTTTTCAATAAGCTGATTTAAAAATAGGAGTTAATATTAAACAGAAGTTACACACCATAAACTTACGTAATATATTTATCTTAGCAAAAAAATAATAATAGACATCTTGCAAAATAAATTATATTTACTAAAAAATTGATAAACAAGTGGATAAATACACAATTTTAAAACAGAATCCAAAAAAATCTTTGCGATTAATTGGCGTAGAAATAGAACTGTTTGATTCTATTCTTGAAAAAGTACAAAAATATATAGACGAAGAAAAAGCTAATAATGCTAACAAAAAGCTGATTATCGGCATTTTCCAATAAAACTTTTATCTTTTGAGGTAGGCGATTATTATTCTCTAAATACCACAAAATAGTATGAGTATCTAATAAATATCTATTCATCTGCATATATTCTTTTAGTTCGTCCAAAGGCTCATCAAAATCATCTGACATAACAATCATACCCTGATAAAGCCCTAATCCTCCACGCTTTTTCTTTATCGGTTCTTCTATAGTTGCACTTTTTTGGTACTGCTGAACCACAAAAGTTACATAAAGCAAGATTGCTTTTTTGAGTTCTTCTGGCAATGATGCCGTTTGCTGTAATATTAACTGTTCTGTATCCATATTCTTACTTTTATTTCACTAACAAATAAACAAATAAATGAGTTTATTTTTCCCTAAAATCCTGCCCTTTCTCCTACCAGTCCCCGCAAAAAAGCAACTTCCTCCTTTAGCTGCTTTATCTGCTCCTCGTATAGCTTGCGCTCCCGCTCAAAAGTTTCACTGCTAAATATTACCCCTGCTTGATTTGTATTATTATTTGTCATTGTCCCCACAAATAACATTTTTTCATCAAAACCGAGCAAATCTTGGAGCTTTATCTCTAATACTTTGGCTATCTGCTGCAAGCGGCTCAGGCTTACGTCTGTTTCGTCCCTTTCTATATTGCTATACCCTGTTTGACTCATGCTAAGTTTTTCCGCCATAAACTCCTGCGTATAGTTGCGTAACTCTCTCAATTTCTTGATTTTAAGCCCTGTTTTAAATTCCGTTTCCATACTTTTGATTGGTTTGTGATTGGTAATTTTTTTATGTAATAATAAACTATGAGTGAAACTGCTAAATTATAAGATTAAAAACGTAAAAGCAAGGAATATTCCTATTATGTTTGTAATGAGCAAATAAATACACACAAAACAGCACAAATACGAACTCCGTATTTCTTTCACACACACATTATAAATTACCAAACTTTACAGCAAGGGGATTTCAAATTTTCAAAATTTGATGGCTTTATGTCATTTTTTGATATTTTAATTTCAATAATTAAAATTTAAATAATTGATTTTTAATAATTTACGTTTTAGGTATAGGATTGGTAAATGTACTTCACAGATTTTATTGTTTATTCATTTAAAAAAATTAATGCTTATGAAAAAAGTTATTATGTTATTGGGAATTACTATTATCTTCTTAATAAGAATGGAAGTAGTAGCACAGGAAGTATATCGCTTAAAAGGATATAAGTCAATTGGAAATAACGGAGTAAATTGGCAATCGATAGATTTGAAAGTGGAAATTTTGCAAATAGGTAGTCAAGATAAAGTAACTGTTTCAGGTTATAAAGATACTTATGGGAATTGGCAAAATACAACTATAATTAATGCGGGAAAAAATTATAGTACATCTGCAAAAGGAAAGCAGTTTGAATATACAGTTGTCCTTAACGGTAGTGTAGTTTATTTTAATCTTGGAAATGACGGAATTACAGTTGAGAGCCTTAATGGTAAGAATAATACAGGAACAAATTCTAATTCTAATAGTTCTACTAGTCAAATACCAATTAAAAATGAATGGTACCAGTTCGCCCCTCCTGTTAGCGGGCAGGATGCCAAAATACAAGCAGAGGCGCGTAGTGAAAATTATAAAGATATTTATGATTTACAAAGCAGATATCGAGCAATAAAAAATTTTCCCAATAGTATTCCTAATGGTTGGCATAAAGTAGAAATTATTACAGGTTCATCATCTTCCAAGTATCGCTCTTCGGGTGAAGCCTTTGTTTATGACAACAAAATTGAAAATTACATTAGTATTGGAAGAAATGTTAGTTTGATTAAAAATGTATTTCCTGTAGGTACTATTCAGTTAGGGAAGGGATATTTTGAATCCATCGGATATAGTGAATATTCCAAACAAGTTAATAAGGATGATATGCCGACTGAAGTTTACTTTATGGAATATCTTAATAGTAATAATACGCAACTTGGTAAAATTGAGAATGCAGGAGATTATAGTTTTTGTAGTTTGAATAAACAGATTTCCAAGAAACAAGATATATTAATTTTCCTGAAAGAAGTGACTCAAGGAGATAATGAGTATGTCTTTATAGGAAGCATTTCAAAAGGTAATTTTCTAACGGAAAAAGATTCTGAAAATTTGAAATGCAGTAATGAAAAACTCTTTACTACAAGGCAAAAATTAGGTGTTTATAAATATTTAGCTATTACAGCAGATGGTTCGTGGAAATGGCAAGGGAATATCACAATTTCTGAAATGAAACTTAATTGTGATGTTAAGCGGCTTAGATAACAATAGGTTTATTTCTATAAAATATATACTCACATGACAACAACAAACTTTGATGATTGGTTAGACGATTTAACTGATGATAGCACATACAACATATATGATTTGTATATGAGTATTGAACGTGTAACAAGTATAGGTGACTTTAAATGCAGTGAGAAAAACGGTAAATATTTCATTCAAACGCCTCTTAACGACTCTGTATTAATGCTTAATGGTGAAAAAGCAAAAGATGCTTTTTTGAAACAACTTGACTATAATTATGGCGGAGATTTTGGTTGGGTTGGTGGGCAATATGAATTTGAGAGAAGTATGGGTAAGGATGATTAAGTAAAAAATTATAATAAAGAATAGATTGATTTTATAAGCAAACAAAAAATTGACTTAGTATATGGCTGTAGGGAAAAGTGACATAATAAATAAGTTTAAACTGTTTATGAGAGATACTCTTACTTTTGGAAAGTATAAGGGGTATCAATTAGGGCTTGTTTATCTATTAGATTACTCTTATAGCACTGTTGAATGTATCCCCCACTGACAACCCTTTGAGATTTATGTTTTTGGTAGGATTGATAAAAGGTATTATTAACAAATATAATTGATATTATGATTTTATTTAATGCCTTAAAAAAATTACCACAAGGTTATTATAGACTTGTAATAGCAAGTCTGATTGTTATCCCATTATTTGTAGCAAGTATTATAACTGCTTTAAACAATGCAGATATGGGGATATTTGCTTATATACTTACTCTATCCATTATTATATACTACCTTTTGGCAAGGATTGGTATTTGGATTTATGAAGGTTTTAATAATCAAAAAAATAATAAAACGAATTAAATTATGAAAAAAATAAAAAATTATTTAGTAGCATTATCACTTGTTTGCTCTGTATATACATTTTTCTCATGTAATGGCACAAAGAATGATGTAGAGGAAGTACAACAACCTGTTTATAGCACAGCATTAGAACAAAAAATGGGCTTCAAGGATATTAGGTTAGGGTCAAGCATACGTAATTACAATGGATTTAGAGAGGTAATGTTTCCTTCTTTCTCTGAAATTGGAACAAAAAGATATGTCTATTATCAACAAGATGAAAAATATTTGAGCATAGGCAATTCATATAGATTAAGAACAAATGATAAATTTAATAACTCCAATAATTATTTTGCATTTTTGTTTGTAGAAACATTTAATGACAAAATTTATAAAATTGAGGCGACCATAGATGATGACTATGACCATAGCTTTATTAATGTTCTTTTAGAATCTCTTGGACAACCATTCTCTAAGAAAGCGTATTCTAATATAGATTTCATATATTCATGGGAATCAAATAGTGTTTCTCTCGAAGTAAAAACAAAAAGCGAACAACAGGCAGTAACACCAGTTCAGTTTCTACATTTTACAGAAATGATATATATTCATAAACCCACATTTGCTTTAGTTGAGAATGCGTATAAGCAATATCAGCAGAAAGAGAAGCAAAATATAAATAAAAGTTTTTAATATGATGATACTTTTCAACAAGATAATTATATTCTTTGGTATTAGCTTTATTGTTACTTCAACAAACAATATACAACACTTAAAAATAACTTGTTGTGGCACTTGTGTTGGAAGCGCCTCTTGTCGTGTCTGCAAAACTTGTGAATACTGTAATCATTGCAGCTCTGGGGGTAGTTGTGGAGTTTGTGGAAAAAGTAAAAGCGATTATCCTATTTATAATTACAATGTAAAACCTAAAACAAATTACTATATAATCGATAAAATTACAACAGTAGTACAAGGTATTAATTTGGGAGAAAATATTAAAAATTATAATACAGTTAAATTATCAAATAACTATTATAAAGTCAAATTATCAAATTTTGATACTGGACTTTATGCAAATACAAATAACTCATCTATCATCAATAAAATTACATTAGTAACACCTTGCCATTATAATTTTTGGCAAAACCAAATGGATAAGTTTGACATTTTTGGAGATTACGAATTGATAAATGATAAAAGAATATGGATTGGTAATTTTATTAAACTGACAACATATTATGACGATTTACAAGATTTAGGATATGCAATTATTGAATATAAATAATCTACACATTTAAACAACAGTAAGATGAAAAAATTAATTTTAATAGCAGTTTTAAGTTTAGTGAGTTTAGTAGGATATGGGCAAGGACTTCAAAAAATTGGGCAAACTTGGCACTCAAATGGAAATGAGTGGTTTACTTGGACAAAAATTGGTGAAGATTCTCTTTATACGGATAAAGAAGGATTTGTATATGCTTATTATTTTGAAAAAGAAGAAATAATAGAATCGCTTTCTAATGAAAAATATACAGTTACATATCTTCCAAATACTGAATATTTAACAACTAATAAATTTAAGTTAGATAGTAAAGTGTTTTATCAAATCAAGAGTAAAGCAGTATTAGATACAAAAAACCTTAATGTTGTTCATTTGGTAAAATTGAATAATAAATATTATTATTTAATTTATACAGATATGTTAGGTTTTTATTATTTCGGCAGTTTTCATTCTACAATAAAATATAAAGGCAATTTTGAATATGTTAAACATAAAGCAAAAAAAATAAACAATGATAAAAATTCAGAATTGTATTTTTTAGTAATTGAAATTAGTGAATATATAGCTTTTACAAAATTTGAGTATGAATATAGAAAAACAAAATTTGAACCTTTAAAAAAAATATACCAAACAATACAAGAATATAATAATCAAATGAATCAAGATTTCATTGACAGTCAAAAAAATAAATATTAAAAAAAGAGGTTGTCCCGTTAGCCTTGTTTGCGGTAGATTCCTACCCTTGCAGGTGCCACTGTAGCGCACCTGCAACTCTCTTTATATTTCTAATTATTTCTCATTCAGTAGTTTACCTTTTTAAATCTTTTGCAATTTTGATACAAAAATATCATAGCACAAAAATAGTAGTAGGCAGCAAAAGAAATATTTTCTAAAATTTGTATCTTTGGGAAATATTGAATCTGAATATTGTTATCATTAAATCTACTTGTTAAATGTTATGTTTTGGAACGAAATAGCAGCTTTCCTATTTATTTGCCTGACAACGCTATTTTTGATGTTTGCTCGTGAACATAGAAAAAATATCAGGGAAAGTAACCGAGCCAAACATGAAAAGGGACAAGGCAGAAAGCAACAAAAATATAAAGATAAAAAAAGAAAGCAGGAAGAGTGGGAGCAAAATCCAAATAAAGTAAAAAAGAAATGAACACAAGAAGTCAAATAGCGATAGACCAATATTTAGCCCAGCAGAAGTATATGCAAGCGAGGGCAGTGCTAAAAAGAAATTGGAAAAAAGAACCTGATAATGTTTGGCTGATGGCTCGTATATCTACTACCTACTATGAAGAAAAAAAGTATAAAGCCGCAATGGACTGGGCTGAAAAAGCTTATTTACTTTGCCCACAAGACCCTTTGGTAATTTGGGACTATGCTGGGGCATTAGATATGCTTGGACAGACAGAGCAAGCTATTGCCCTCTATCACAGGATTTTAGCAATGAGTTATCAGCAAATTGGCTTAGAATATACGGGAGAAGGCATACGTTGGGCAAAGTCATTGCTCAATGATTGTCGTTATCGTATTGCTTTGGCATACAGCGACTTGGGGAAAGATGCTATTGCTTTAAAGTTTATGCGGGAGCATCAAATACACAGAGTAAAGGGCTTGCCAAGTCTTTATTCCTCAAAAGAAGTAAAACAGTTTATTGCCAAATATGATACATTCTAATCTGCTTGCTTTTTTAGTCAGTAAGTTTTCTTCGTTGCAGGTGCTATCATAGCGCACCTGCAACTCTATTAAAATTTCCAACTATTTCTCATTCAGCAGTTTACCTTCTTAAATCTTTTGCAATTAACCAATAAAACCCAAACTATTTAGCATGAAAAAAATTGTCTTAGCACTTTTTGCACTCACATTTTATGTTTCATTTGCTTGCGCCCAAGGAATGTATGAATTTGGTTATAATATCAATTCCCTGCGCCCTATTCATGTAGATGACCAAGCATTTAGAAATACGATATGGTATAGGATAGACCTAAGTCAGGAGGCTAATCAGCCGATGTTTGCCAAAGATTTGGAGATAACAAGAATCATTGTAGAGGCTGTAAAAGCAGGTATCCTCAGACCTTTTCAAAATGATTCTTTGACTATAAGAATGCCCTACGAAGACTTTATAACAAACTTAGCGATTGCCAATACGAGTAAGGAATACTCCCCTACACAAATCACACTCTTAGAGGTGCGGGAAGATATTATTTACAGCAAAAAAGACCTACGTTTTTACCATGACATTCAAGCAATTAACTTGTATATCCCTGCTCATTTACATTCCTCAAAGAAAGAAAAGTTCATCGCCACATTTAGTTGGAAGGAAATAGTAAAAAATGTATTTGAAGATAATCCGCAGGCAGTATGGTTTAATAAAAAAGATAATAACGAACATTTACCCCTTTTGGAAGCCTTCAATAAGCGACTTTTCAAAGGTTATTTAGTGTCTAATCCATATATTGATGAAAAGCTGAAGCAAGAGAAAATCACAGAAAATAACAATTCTATATGCAATATTCCTGTAAGCCAGCAGCTTTTCCGCAAAACTGTTTGGTATCGGATAGATTTGAGCAAGCCCGCCAATAAGCCAATGTTTACCAAGCATAATGAAATTACAAAAATCATTATGGAGGCTGTAATAGCAGGGGTTTTACGCCCTTTCACTAATGATTCGTTAGAAGAAAGAATGAGTTATTATGATTTCATGCATAATCTAAGGAAAGACCAATCCTCTGATGACGAATATTATATGCCACAGGATATATCTCTATTGGAAGTGCGGGAAGAGTTTATTTTTGATAAATCAACCTTAAAAATCTGCTATGACATTCAAAGCCTTACGCTTTATGTTCCTGCGGAAAAAACGCAGTCTAAAGTGAAAAGAAAAATAGCTTCTTTTAGCTATAAGGAACTTCATGAAAATATATTCAAAAATAATACAGTTTGGTACAATGATGAAAATCAGGCTAAACTTTTTGACCTAAACGAAGGATTATATTTGCGACTTTTTGAAGGAGAGTTTTTAAAGTTTAAAGATTGATTTTTAAACAGTTAAACCAATGTCGGTATTTCTATGCAAGCCCACAAAACATATAAAATCAATACGGTATTGGATTTTAATTGATGCTCTGCGCTTGCCAAGTCCTCTGGAGTGTGGGCTTTATTTTGCTTTGTCATCTTGCATTTCTGCCACTTTTTTTCTCCATGCTTGCTGTGCAGGTTTGAGTTCAAAGTCATATTCTTCTCTGCCTACTATCAGTTCTTTAGCTTCTATTTTTGCTTTTTTGATGGCTTCTGCCGCTACGGAATAGGGACTCAAAGTAGTTTGTAAGGCAGTAAAAAACTCATCAATAAAGGTGTCTAAATCTACTTTTCCATTTTGTACTATTTTAAGATAGGGTAGCCAATATTCCACACTCCAATACTTACCTTTGCCTTGGTTGAGTATGACTACTTTTTGTTCCTCACTCATGCCGTCAGTACGTAGCCAAATTTCCAATATAGTAGCTTTGACAGGAATAGGATTATCTGCCAATAGCTTCTCTATGCATTGGGCAATGGCATTTTTGGTTTTGGTCATCACGTCAAAACGAAAACCAACTTCTGTATAATTTCCTGAAATGCTTACTTTCATGACTTCTTAAGGTTTGAAACTTTTTTTATTTCCTTCGGGGACTTGCCCTGTTGTTTCGTAATAGGTTTGTAAGTAAGCCCTTTCTATCTCTTTGGCTTCTTGTGTGCTTACATTAAATAGCTTTTCTATTACCTCTCTATCTACGCTATTTTCCCCATATATTTCTCTTAGTTTACGAACTTGCTGATGCAGTCTTGTAGGGTCTCCCGAACTTTCTGTTACTCTATCTAAGTCGGTTTTGCCTATTTTATAGGTTTCATCATTAATTATAATTTCGTAAATACCGAAATTACCAATTGTATTATTTTTATTTTTGTGCGACATTTTTACCTATTATATCCAGACAAATATAATGAGATTTATATTAAATCTTTCCTTATTTTGATACAAAAATTGCGTGGCACAAAAATCTTAGTAAGCAGCAAAAGAAATATTTTCTAAAATTTGTATCTTTGAGAAATATTAAATCAGAAAACAAATGGAGAGTTTTGTAAATAGAGTTACGGTTAGCCCTGCGATATGCAACGGGAAACCTATCATTAGAAATATGCGAATTACAGTAAAAACGGTTTTAGAATATCTTGGTGCGGGCGAAACCATCGAGAATATTTTGGAGGCGTATCCTATCCTCGAAAAAGAAGATATTTATGCTTGCCTCCAATATGCGGCAATGACCGTAGAAAGAGAAATTACTTCTTATAAGTTAGCAAATGCAGCATGAAACTATTTATTAAATATTTCCTAATTATTTCTCATTCAGCAGTTTGCCTTTTAAATCTTTCCTTATTTTGATACAAAAATAGCATAGCACAAAAAATAGTAGTAGGCAGCAAAAGAAATATTGCGATGTTAAATTCTTGGAATAATACAAGCATACAAAGCTAAAGGTCAGTTTTCCCGCTGAAAACTCTTTGCTATGAAAAACAATTTTGTAAATTTTTTACCCTCATTAGCATTACCAAAGCGAAGCAATAATTCTTGTTATTTATTGATAATAAGAGATTTAAAAACATAAAAACGCCCAAGAATTTACAAAATCCTTAGGCGTTTTAAGTTATCAGCAAAAGGCTTTTATTTGAAACTATCTACTTCCTTATATGCCTTGATGAGGGCTTCTTCGCCTTCTTTGCCAGCTTTTGCGTTGCCATGCTCCATGCCCATAATGCCCGTATAGCCCTTTTCTGCAATGTATTTGAATATGTTTTTGTAGTTCATTTCGCCCGAAGTCGGCTCTTTTCGCCCAGGGTTGTCGCCGATTTGGAAGTAAGCAATTTCGTCCCAGCACAATTCTATGTTTTTAATCACATTCCCTTCATTTTTTTGCATGTGATAGGCATCGTAAAGAATCTTGCAAGAAGGGCTTTTTACCGCCTTGCAAATCATATATGTCTGGTCTGAATACCTCAAAAATAGTTCGGGCGTATCACTTAGCGGCTCCAAGACCATTACTAAGCCATGCGGCTCAAATATTTCAGCTCCTCGCCGAAGTGCATCTATGACGTTTGCGGTCTGAATACCTATGGGCAGGCTGCGGTCATAGAAGCCCGGTACTACAGTCATCCACTTGGCGTTCACCCTTTTAGCAGCCTCTACCGAAGCCTTGCACGTTTTTATAAAATTGTCTTTGAACTCTTGCTTGCCGCTCGCCAGCGATACTTTCCAGTTATCGCCGCCATCAACTACAAAAACACCCATCGTCATACTCAAACGCTGGAGTTCCTTGCCCAATTTCTCCTGCACTTCTACTGTTCTGCCCAGCAGTCCATTGTCTTCCAAACCTGTAAAGCCTTGGTCTGCCATGAATTGGAGTTCGGCAAAAATATCCTTACCCGCACTGTTTTGGAACATACCGAAGTGAGGTGCATACTTTAAGTTAAATTTATGCTTGTTTACATTCATCTTATTGGCTAAAGATGGGGATGCTACAGCCCCGATAGTACCCGCTACCAAACTACTTTTTACAAAATCTCGTCTTTTCATCATCTACTTTTGATTTTATTGGTGTATAGGCATAAAGGTATAAAAATTTTAGATAGTTCGACAAAAAAAATCTATTTAAAATCCTTTTAAAATTCAAAAAAATCTTTCTAAATTACAGTCGTTATGGTGAATCTTTCAACCAACATGAATTTTGTGTGCTATGGTATAAACATAGTGCATGAATAGACAACTAACTGACAAAACAAAAGTACACTTTCATTTGTGAGCATACATTGTCTGTGCAAGTATTGATAATAAATGTGATTTTACTTTTGTTTTTCCGCTTATGCTTTAAACAAATTTTATCATCATCAAAACAACTCACTTTCTAACCAAAATCACTCGTAAAATAGTAAATATGAATCTGACAATTCAAGTAGAAGTAAATGGAAAAAAACACAAAAGCACTGTCGAGGCTCGTCAGTTGCTTGTGTATTATTTGCGCGACCAACTGCGGCTCACAGGCACGCATATCGGTTGCGATACAAGTAGCTGTGGCTCTTGTACGGTAATGATAGATGGCATGGCGGTCAAATCTTGCACGATGCTTGCTGCCCAAGCTGACGGTTGTGCTATCACTACTATCGAAGGGCTTGCTAAAAAAGGTGAATTACACCCACTTCAAGAGGGTTTTCACCAAGAACATGGCTTGCAGTGCGGTTTCTGCACGCCCGGTATGATTATGACGGCGGTAGATTTGCTCAGCAAAAATCCTGAACCTACCGAAATGGACATTAGACACGCTTTAGAAGGCAATTTCTGCCGATGCACAGGCTATCATAATATCGTGAGGGCAGTGCAGTTTGCTTCCGCAAAAATGAAAGAAATGGAGGTGGCAAGTGTGTAGCTTAATAGGACAATCTGTAAAACGTGTTGAGGACAAGCGTTTTATCACAGGGAAAGGCAAATATACTGATGACATCGTATTGCCCGACATGACGCACGCCTACATTATGCGTAGCCCTTATGCCCATGCTAATATCTTGAAAATAGATACTTCCAAAGCCTTAGCAATGGAAGGCGTGGTAGCTGTTTTCACAGGCGAAGACATCGCCAAAGCAGGTATCAACGGTGTTCCTTGCGGCTGGCAGGTGAACTTTAATACAGGCGAAACCATGAAAGAGCCGCCTCACCCGCTATTGGTCAAAGACAAGGTGCTACACGCAGGCGACTCAGTAGCCATAGTAATAGCAGAAAGCAGAGAACTTGCCGTAGATGCAGCAGAATTAGTAGAAATTGATTATGAGGAACTTCCTTGTGTTACTGACCCTTTTAAGGCTATCCAAGACGGTGCGCCCTTAGTGCATGACATTGCCCCAAATAATAAATGCTTTGTGTGGGAGCTTGGTGATAGGCAGAAAACTGATGACCATATTGCCAAATCTCACCACGTAACTACTTTAGAGTTTGTCAATCAACGCATGGTGCCTAATGCCATTGAGCCGCGCGCTGCCATAGGCGATTACGACATAGCCCACGACAAACATACACTTTATACTACTTCGCAAAACCCTCACCTCATTCGCCTGCTCATGTGTGCTTTTGTATTGGGCTTGCCCGAACATAAAGTCAGGGTAGTTGCCCCAGACGTAGGCGGCGGTTTTGGGAGCAAAATTTTCCATTATACGGAGGAGGCATTGGTAACTTGGGCTTCTAAGCAAATTGGTCGCCCTGTAAAATGGGTTGCAGAACGCAGCGAAAGTTTCATCACAGACGCACACGGTCGCGACCACGTTACGAAGGCTGAAATGGGCTTTGACAAAGATGGCAACGTAATGGCACTAAGGGTAAGAACTGCTGCCAACTTAGGAGCATATCTTTCTACTTTTGGTACAGCAGTGCCTACTTATCTGCATGGCACGCTTTTGCAAGGGCTTTATACTACGCCCGCCGTTCATGTAGAAGTTACTGGAGCATTTACCCACACCAACGCAGTAGATGCGTACAGAGGCGCAGGTCGCCCAGAAGCTACTTATGTGCTGGAAAGATTGATGGAAACTGCCGCCAAAGAAATGGGGGTTGACCCTGCTGAATTGCGTTTGAAAAACTTTATTCCTCCTTTTGATGGCATTACCCAACCTGGGTATCAGACCCAAGTAGCTCTCCAATACGACAGTGGTAATTACCATGCAGTTTTGGAAAGAGCCTTAGAAATGGTTGATTACAAAGGATTTAGAAAAGAACAAGCAGAGGCACGAAAGCAAGGAAAATACTTAGGCATTGGCATTTCTACTTACATAGAGGCTTGCGGTATTGCACCTTCGGCAGTCGTTGGCTCGCTCGGCGCAAGGGCAGGACTTTTTGAGTCTTCCCAAGTGCGTATCCAGCCCACAGGGAAGGTAAGCGTTTATACAGGTTCGCACTCGCACGGGCAAGGACATGAAACTACTTTCGCACAAGTAGTGGCTGATAAGTTTGGAATTAGTATGAATGATGTAGAAATTATCCATGGTGATTCTGATTCTGTTGCCTTTGGCATGGGAACTTACGGCTCTCGCTCTTTGGCTGTTGGCGGAAGTGCTATAGTAAAAAGCATAGAGAAAGTATTGCAAAAAGGAGCAAAAATAGCTGCTCATAAATTGGAAGCCGCCGAAGCCGACCTTGAGTACGCAGGCGGAAGATGGACAGTAAAAGGCACAGACAAATCCATAGGTTTTGGAGATGTTGCCCTCACTGCCTACGTTCCTCACGACTACCCGCAAGGACTCGAACCAGGACTTGATTTTTCGAGTTTCTACGACCCCACTAACTTTACCTATCCTTACGGTGCGCATATCGCTGTGGTAGAAGTGGATATAGAAACAGGAAAAACAACGCTCAAGCGTTTTATTGCTTGTGATGACGTGGGCAACGTAATAAACCCAATGATTGTAGATGGGCAGATTCATGGCGGCGTAGTGCAGGGAATTGGTCAGGCACTTTTCGAAGAAGCTATTTATGACAGTAATGGGCAACTAATTACAGGCTCGTACATGGACTATACCATGCCAAGAGCAGATGATGTACCTATGTTTGAGGTAGATAGAACGGTAACGCCTTGTCCGCATAACCCACTCGGCGTAAAAGGAGCTGGGGAAGCAGGAACGATTGGCTCTGCTCCTGCCGTAGTCAATGCGGTACTTGATGCACTTTCTCCGTTCAATATCAAGGACATGAATATGCCACTTACGCCACAAAAAGTGTGGAAAGCAATACACAACAAATAATTATGAATGATGAATTATAAATTATGAATTTTTAAGTAGTATGAGTGCATTTAATTAATTTTTTTCAAATTGTTATAAAAAAACAATATAAATTAATTTTAGGCAAGCACTTAATTGAAATCTGTTTATATTTTATTGAAGTTTAAGGCTATTTCTTAATAGTAAAATTTTAATAATAAACAACTCATAATTAATCATTTATAATTCATAATTAAAAAATATTCATCATTCAACATTTATAATTCATAATTAGCAAAAAAGATGATTCCTTCAGAATTTGACTATATAAAAGCAAAAAGCATAGACGAGGCTATTTCCCTTTTGAAAGATGGAGATGCCAAACTCTTAGCGGGAGGGCATAGCCTTATCCCTGCGATGAAACTGCGACTCAATCGCCCGACCAAACTCATAGACATTAGCCGAATTGCCGAAATGAAAGGCATCAAGCAAGAAGACGGAGAATTGGTAATAGGGGCAATGACTACGCACTACGAAATAATGACCAATGATTTGATAAAGAAGCACTTGCCTATCCTTTCGCAAGCTGCCGAACTTATCGGAGATGTGCAGGTACGCAACAAAGGAACGCTCGGCGGTAGCTTGGCACACGCTGACCCCTCGGCAGATTGGCCTGCATCCATGCTCGTTACCGATGCGGTAATAGTAGTAGCAGGAGCAAAGGGAAAGCGTGCCATCAAAGCAGGTGATTTCTTTACAGGCTTTTTTATGACTGCCTTGGAAGAAGGTGAGATAGTTACACAAATACGTATTCCCTTACCTTCGGCAAATACAAAATCTGCTTATGTGAAGTTCATGCAACCCGCTTCCCGCTTTGCCATCGTAGGCTGTGCGGTAGTAGTTACGGGCAACGGTTCTATAGATGACATCAAGGTAGCTTTCACAGGTGTTTCCGAATCTGCTTTCAGGGATACCGCCGTAGAGAACGCACTCAAAGGTAAAAAAGCCGACACTGAAACCATCAAAAATGCCGCCGACCAAGCCGCAGAAGGCGTAAGTATTCTCTCCGACCACTTTGCAGGCGAAGAATATCGAAAACATTTGGCAAAAGTGTATGCAAAAAGAGCATTGACAGAGGTGGCATAAGAACTTAACTTTGTCAAAGTTCTCAATTTATCGAAGTAGAAAACTTTTTAGGAAGTTTTCTACTTTTTTTATTTAATTTTGTCAAAGGTTTTTTATTAACATTTTATTCTTATGATTTTCGAATTTAAAAACTTAGGAAGTATCAAAGAGGCACAAATAGAGATGGGCAAGCTCACTGTGATTTGTGGCAAAAATAATACTGGGAAAACGTATTTGACGTATGCGGTTTGGGGATTTTTGTATAAAATGCTTATCTCATTGGATTTGGAATGGGAAGCGTATGACTCAAAAATGGAAGAAGAAATAAAAAATCAAGGATATAGTAAAGTCGATTTAATAAGTTTTAAAAAAGAGTTCTTAGATGACGTATTGCCTAAAATTCAAAATGCTTATTTAGAAAAATTAAACCAAGTTTTCAGTGCAAATGAAGACAATTTTAGTGCTACACAATTTAAAGTTATTTATAATGAACAAGATACTTTTTTTGAAATAGAAACCAGAATCCCGTTGTTTGGTGGTTGGTTTATGAAAGAGGCGAAAAGCAATATTTTAGAAATAACCATAAATAATTCTAATACAATAGAAAAACGAGGCTTATCTAATTTATATAAAGGAATATTGCAATCATTTTTTTTTAAAGAGAAAATTATATTACTAACAGCAGAACGCACTCAAACACGCCTTTTTCAAAAAGAATTGGATATTGTTAGAAATGAATTAATTAAACATAAGAGATTTAATATATTAGAAAAAAATATTTCTAATATACCGCTTCCAATTCAAGAAAACTTAGAT
The DNA here is from genome assembly GCA_004294445.1 of Cytophagales bacterium. Lineage (GTDB taxonomy): Bacteria > Bacteroidota > Bacteroidia > Cytophagales > Thermoflexibacteraceae > Thermoflexibacter. The sequence continues at coordinate 57,043 of REAZ01000016.1, read as the reverse complement.
TTTGCTCGTGAAACAGAAAATATTATAAAAGGGGATAGTTTTTTAAAAGAAGAATACCCAGAATTGCTAAAGGAGGTTGAAACAATCTTAGGCGTAAACTATGAAGTAAATGATGGAATGTTAAGGGTTTATGATAAAAAGGCAAATCACACGATTCCACATTATATGGCTTCCACCTCTGTTCGTGCCTTAGCAGACCTACATTTATGGTTGAAGCACCAAGCCCAAAAAGGCGATTTACTGATGATAGATGAACCCGAGCTTAACTTGCACCCCGAAAATCAAATCAAAATGGCTCGCCTTTTCGCCAAATTGCTCAATGCAGGAATCAGGGTTTGGATTACTACACATTCAGATTATATAGTGAAGGAGTTGAATAACTGCATTATGCTTGGTAATGTAAGCAATCGTACTGAAATCTTAGAAAAGTACAAGGGGGAGTATTCAGAAAATGATATTTTAAAGGCAGAGGATTTGAAAGCCTATATTGCCTATAATCTTCCTGACGGAGGCTCTACAGTTAGAAAAATAGAAATCGATAAATATGGCATGGTGGAAAGTACCTTTGATGAAACCATAGATAAAATGAATGAAATTTCCCAAACTTTTGCCGACAATATCGACTAAGATGAATATTCAAAATTTGATAAATCCTTTACTATTATTGGAGATAAAAGAAGATATGCTTGTTTTATCGGAAACAGAAAATGAAGAAAAAGGAACTCCTACTTTGCAAGAAGTGATAATTACTTCTTTGCCAAAAGGCTTAATTGCTTATAGCACAGATACATACCTAAAAGACTTGGGAGATAAAAAAAGAAAACTTTACAATGAATATATGAATGTGCCAAGCCCTTTACTCACAAAGTTTAATGGTACTGATAGAGCTTGGATAGATGAAAGTGAATTTGCAGAAACTAAGTATATTGATAAGCGTTCAGATGGCATAATAATTTGTAGGAATAAAAATAATGTTTCTGTTGTAATATGCGATTTAAAATCTACTAAGTTTAAACCACAAGATTGCGTAGATAAGTTTATGATTGATAAGCTATTTTTAGATTATCTGATTTCTATATTAAATACCGTTTTCAAGCAAAATATCAATATCTCAATTATTAGATATATAATCTTTTATCTAAAAAGTGGCTTAAATAACAAGTCAAAACCACGCACTACAAAAGAAGACTTACAAAAGTTTGAAAAGGTAGAACAAATTGATTTTAAAGAAGATGTGTTCAAATACCCATTTTTTAAGACTCATAAAAATGAAATTAAGTGGGAAAAACTAATGAGTTTACGAGAATAAGTTTTATCTATATCAATCGCAGTGCAGAATTCGTAAATCAGGGTTGCGATGCGATTATTTTTACCTTTGTAGAAAACGAATATTACATTCTTTTCTGTGAAATGAAATCAGAGTTTCCTAAAGAAAAAGAGTACAAACCTCAATTTGTAAATTCTTTGTGTTTTGTAGATTACTTGGAATCAATGATGCAAAGGCATTATCAAATTGATTTTAAGGGTTTTAAAAAGCAATTTATCTTATTTTACTACTCCAAAGAAAATAAACCAATGAAAAATTTTGGTGCAAAACATAAAGCGGTCAATATTGATGATAAATATAAAGTCAGACCTTTTCCGCAACAATATTTTGAGAATAATTACATTTCTTTGGACGATTTAGTAAGAAAACAATGATGTTTCTTTTACAATTTCACTGCCTCTACCTTAAATTTTTTCTTTCTAAGTAGTTCTATTACACCTTGTTTATCAGGGAGATGTGCCGCCCCAATAGCGATAAAAACACTCTTTTCCACAATCAACTTTTCTATGCGGTCAGCCATGATGAGGTTTCGCTTGGTAAGGATTCTGTAGCTAAGTGCTGGCTCATTTGCAAACTCTTTGGAGGCATATTGGTACAAGCTATCTAATTTTTGGGCGGCATACCAATCGAGCATTTTTTCCATGCTCGTGTCGCCATCGCCAATTTTTTTGTCGAGGTTCACTATTTCTCGGTAGAGCATCTTAGCTTGGTTTGCCAAAGGAATGCCATTAAAAACGTCCATTTGCTCCTCTAAGGTTTCCAAACCTACCAAAGACAAAGATTTCTTTGTTGCCTCGTCTTGCAAGTGCAAATCTAAGGGTTTGCGTTGTGGCTTGTCCGCAGTTGCCATGAGGTTTTCCATATCTCCCGCTTGGATAAGCACCGAAGTAAACATCGGCTTCATTCTATCTATCATAGGAGCCATCATGCCCAATTTTTCATCAATTGTTTTCTTTACTACGGCGTACTCCTCTGCCGAAAGTAGCGTCTGTAGCGTGGTGTCTTTGCCCATAAATAGTTGCTGCATCACCGCAAAAAGCATTGCAGGGTCAAAAATCATCTCGCCCGCATAAGTTTCGCAAGTGACAATCCTTACCACCAAAGAATCAACCAATTTGAACGCTTTTTCATGGCTTGTGTGCATCGTTCCGTATAGGTAGGAAGGTTTTTTCAGGTTTTTTCCTGTGATTTTCCAAAGAAGTTGAGCCTGTGCAAAAAGTGGAAAAAGAGAGAATAAAATAATTAAAATTTTGATTTTCATAGTTTTATAATGTTTTCAAATAATTTACTATCAAAATAGGTTTTGGCAATTCATTGACCTCATTTGGTGTGTAAAGTGCCAAACTATTTTCTGCCAAAATTTGTGCCGCCAACTCTGGGCTATCTATCTGCAAATAAATGAATTGCGCTGTAATTTGCTGATGCGTAAGTACGTGCTTATAGGTTTGAGAAACGCCTTTTACAGTCAGGTTTGGTAAAATCTCTTGCCCTATTTGCATCGCTAAAAGGCTCGTATTTTGGAGTTTATCTTTCAAAGCCTCATTTTCCTGCGTTTTTTCTAAGTTTTCAAGCATCACAAAGTCGTACAAGCCCTGCCAAATATCGCCTTCGCCACGCATTTTCATCATGATTTTTTGCTGATAGCCAAAAACCAAGTAAGTAAAATTACGATATTTTATTTTTAACTTCTTGATTTTGATAGGTAAAACGTTTTGTTTTTTATGGGCAAAAGCAAAACAATTATCCCTAAAAATGCAAGTCGGGCAGTCGGGGGCGGCAGGTTTGCAGTGCGTAGCCCCAAACTCCATAATCGCCTGATTGTAAACGGCACTTTGGTTTTTTGGCAGTAGCTCATTCGCCAATTCGTTAAAAATTTTCTGCCCTTTTCCACTTGCGATGTCTTCCTCAACGCCAAAAATGCGTGCCAGCACCCTGAAAACATTGCCATCTACCACCGCTACTGCCTCATTAAAAGCAAAAGAGGCAATCGCCGCCGCCGTATAGCTCCCTACGCCTTTTAAAGTTAGGATTTCCTTGTAATTGTTAGGAAACTCACCCCCAAATTTGTCCATGACCATTTTGGAACTTTGGTGCATATTTCTGGCACGAGAATAATAGCCCAAGCCCTGCCAAAGCCGCAAAACGTCCTTTTCTTCGGCTCTTGCCATGTCTGCTACAGTAGGGAACGCCTCCACAAAGCGCAGATAATAAGGCAACCCTTGGCTCACGCGAGTCTGCTGCAAAATGACTTCAGAGAGCCAGATGTGATAAGGATTTTGGATATTTCGCCAAGGCAAACTACGTTTGTTTTGTTCGTACCACTGAATGAGGCGAAAGGAAAAGTCTTCAGTTTGCATCTAAGATAGTTGCACTTTGGATAAAATAATAGCTTTTATTTTTTCGGCATCGTCTTTTGTAAAGTTCTCAATAACAATCTCTTGCCTTGCACGAGGAATGACTTTGATGGTCGCAAAAAGCAAACCCTTGTCTATCTCGATGCCCGAAATATCTTTGTAGAAAACAAAATTTTCACTTCCCCCAATGATCTCATTGATTTTAAAAGTAACGCCCGTATCCGACAAGATAACCTCGTCAGGGGCAAAAGTATCTTTCCAACGACTCGCTTTGAATATTTCTTCCATTTGTGTTTGATGATAAAGGTTAGATGCAAAGTTAGCTAAATTCTATGTCATTTATGCTCAACACGCATCTGTTTCAACGCTTTTTTTGAAATCTGACACTAATTTCTTCATATCTTTTAATTGTTTGATTTTCTCGTCTATCGAAATAATTTTTTCATCGAGAATCGCCAACTTTTTTTCTATGGAAAATTTATTGCTGTACCAAGCCTCTAATAGCTGCCCAATCTCACTGATAGTGAAGCCAATAGATTTTGCATCTCTTATCAGTTCTAATTTTTCTACGGTTTCCTCGTCATAATGAAAATATTTATTAGACTTTATTTCCTCTTTTCGCTTACCTTTTATCAATCCTGATTTTTCATAAAATCTGATAGTATGGGCGGTAATACCCGTTCGCTTTGATAGTTCGTTTATGAGCATGAGGCAAAGGTAAGTATTCGAAAAATAAATTGCAAGTATAGACTATACTCTAATGTTGTATGTTTATTTTTATTGACTTACCTTTGCCCAAATTATTTTAAACATTATCAGAATGGCAACAGCATTAATCACAGGCGCATCTAACGGAATTGGGTTAGAATTGGCAAAAGTTCACGCCTCAAAAGGTGGCAATTTGGTTTTGGTCGCAAGAAACAAAGCAAAACTTGACGAGCTAAAAGCTGAATTAGAAAAACAATATAAAATTTCTGTTTATACCATTGGCAAAGACCTTTCTGCGCCTCAGGCAGCACAAGAGGTGTACGACGAAACTACCAAGCAAAATATCAAAATCGATTACCTGATAAACAATGCAGGTTTTGGCGACTTTGGAATGTTTGCAGAAACAGATTGGAACAAAGAATTGCAAATGATTAACCTAAATATTACCACTTTAACGCACTTTACCAAACTGTATTTGAAAGATATGGTAAGTCGCAGAAGTGGCAAAATAATGAATGTAGCCTCGACAGCAGCATTCCAATCTGGGCCGACGATGGCAGTTTATTACGCAACCAAGGCATTCGTATTAAGTTTTTCGGAGGCGGTCGACAATGAAGTGAGCGATAAAGGAGTAACTGTTACTACACTTTGCCCAGGGGCAACTGAAAGTGGCTTTCAGGCGGCGGCGGCAATGGAAGAAAGTGCCTTAGTAAAAGGCAAAAAGCTACCAACTTCCAAAGAAGTAGCAGAATACGGCTACAAAGCGATGATAAAAGGAAAAACTGTTGCCATTCACGGTTTTATGAATTACTTAATGGCTAATTCTGTGCGCTTTACACCCAGAGCCTTAGTAGTCAAAATAACACGAAAAATCCAAGATAAAGCAAAATAATTGATTTTTACGAAAATGAAACCATACAAAAAAGCCAATATTTTTAATACGCAAGATTACGAGCTAATCGTCAAACGTATTCATTCCCTGACTGATGGTGCCCAAGCGCAATGGGGCATCATGAACTTGGCAGAAATGCTGGAGCATTGTACTATTCAGCTAAAAATGGCACTTTTTGAAATAAAAGGTGCAAAAAATGAAGGCTCGTTTATCCTCCGAACAATGCTGGGCAGGTGGGTGGGGCTGTACGGTCCCAAATGGCAGAAAGGAGCTATTACGCCCTCTCAAATGAATGTCAAAAAGCAATCTATTGGAAATGAGCCGACTACGACCAAAATTAGCACACTTCTTTTGTACTTAGAAAAAGTAAGAAAACAAGAGAAGTTTCAGGCACACCCACTTTTTGGTGAGCTAAACAAAGAAGACTGGGGGCGACTTATCTGGAAACATTTAGACCATCACCTGAGCCAATTTGGGGCTTAAATCAGCAAATTTTCCCTATTAAAAAGCCCTTTAGGGCTGAAATATTTGTAGAAATAAATGAAGCTACGGATAGGAACGCCTTTAGGTGTGAGAAATTATTGTTTGGCTACAAAGATGAAACACCTATGGCGTTTTTGTGCCGCTGTTGGTATCACTTTTGACTTCGCTTTCTATGAAATCGAATTTATCAGTAAGTTAATCATTTTTTGAGGTAAGAGTCTTGTAAAATTGCTTACGTATAAACCTCTACAATTTTCAATTCAAAATAAATTTTATGCAAGTGCAAGAAATCTTTATCTGTAGTAAGCAGTATGCCATCGATTAGAGAGGCTGTTGCCGCTATCCACAAATCATTTTTGCCCATGTTTCTTGCAGATATTCCTTGTGGTAGTGGCTTATCAAGAAGTTTACCCTGACTGTATGCGTCTATTTCAGCGTATCTTTCTAATAAATTCTTGCTCTCAACTGGGATAATAAGGAATTGCTCTATAAAATTATTGAGTTGCAGATATTTGGTATCAGACCAAGCCCTTTGTTTTGCTAAAGACAATAATTCCCCTGCACTTACTGCCGAAATAATAAGAGGGTCTTCAGAATTTAACAAGTTTAGTGCTTCAAAAGCCTCTTTGACAAAAGTTTTTCCTTGCAAATATCCCAAAAGTATATTGGTATCTAATACAAAGTTCATGCAGACAAGTCATTTAAAAGGCTTTCAAACGGCTCATCTTCCTCCAATGCACCAAATAGGGCTACTACTTTCGCCTTTTGATAATTCTGCTCTGTCATCAAAGTAGCCATATCAAGATGCTGTATGAGAGGTCTTGCATACAAATAGGCTTTATTTTGTTGGAGTAGAGTATTCAAAAAACTCTCCACAGAAGCTATCCAAGCCTCTTGCTGAAAAGTGTTGATTACTTTTAATACGTGATTTTTTCTATATGCTAAGGTCATTATTTTCATTTTTTCAAAGATAACAAAAATTTATCCTTTTTTATTCATGCTTTTTGCTCTTTTTAACGGATTAAATGTACCAAATTATTTTATCTCTATCAATGCTTCTGGAATAAACCAATCTTCGGAAAACTTGGCATCTATGGGATTGTACCACATACATTTGATTTTGTAAAGGGAAACTTCTCGGATAACTTCTTTTTCTCCTTTGGAATTAGTTTTAAAAATAGGAGTTTCTATTTTGTTTTCACTTTTACTAATCATTATCATAAAAGGAGTGGCATATTTAGCAATTATAGTATTTGGCTTAATCACTGGTTTTCTAACTATTCTGGGTTTAAAATGCTGTAAATATCTGGCATATTTTTCATCATACCAAAAAGTTTTCAAAGTTGTATTTCTACCAAAATCATATTTGGCATTTGTTATTTGTTTAGAAGGAAGTTTATCATCTATAATAATATTTATTTTTGCCAATAAATCTTCATAAAACCAATTTTCTTTAAACAAGCCGTCTTTCCAAGAATAATATTGGCATTTGTATTTCCAAATACTTGCTATTTGCTCACCTGTTTTTATATCATGAATAATTTTATTAGCCTCTTTAACAGCCTCTGTAATAACCATCGCAGGAACAGTAGTTCTTGGAGAAGAAACTATATTTTTTGTATCATTAGTTGGCTTTTCAATTTTGATTCCTATTTCCTCACTTTCATATAAAGGATGAGTCTTTAAACTTACCAAATCACCAAGTGAAAATCTATTTTCTTTTTTTTTACTAATTTCTATATCTTGTGGCTGTGGTGTTGGTGCTGCCTTGACATCTATATTATTAGAAGTATCAGTATTTTCCATTTTCTAAAATTTTTATTTGAATAATCACAAAGTTATGGTTTTGTAGGAATTATCTGTATTTTTGAGCAAGAAAATTATGGCTTTTTAGGGATATACTGTTCACGCTTTTTGCATTTGGTTTGGCGGGTCATGGTGCGGTTTTATTGGCGAAATAAAATTGCCCAACTATCTCTGACGTTTGCTGGGGTGTTCGCTACACCTATTCAAATGGATAAATACAATATGAGAGATAGGCAAAAATTAGATTAGTTCAAATACCTTCTATATTTCTGCTAAATATCTGAAGATGACATCCGTACAAATAATCAGAAAGTTTAGGGAAAGAATCTTACTCTTGAATCTGCAACAGTAATGTTTATTTATTTTCATTAGTTCTTCTGTTTATAATTGTATAACATAATTTTACTTACAAAACCAGTGAGAGTCAAGTATTTGGCTGATGACCTTCGCTTTTAGGCGGGTACGCAAAGAGCAAAATGAGATTTCACGGCAGTCCTGAAAAGCATAATTTTCTTTTTAATTTTTTGGAAGGCAATGCAAGAAAAATCGTGGTTCAAAGGCAGAGGTTATCTGCACCTTACGCAGAAAATCAATCCACTTTCACAAAAAGCAGAAGTTTTTGGCAAAGTCAAAAATCCTGATTTTGTGGCAAGGCACGCTTTTTTTCCTTTGCTATTCAAGACTATGCCCCAAAGACGCTATAAAAAAGTCAAAAAAGATGGACAAATTGTACGTAGTCATACAGAGGTAAAGAATGGTAAGGTGGTTAGCACCAAAAAATTACGCCCTATTTTGATGGCTACACACATAGATAGTCAGATTTACGCTTATTACTCCAATGAGATTTTACAAAAACAGTATGAGGCTTATTTGAAAAACTACCCAGAACTTTCAGCTTCTATTTGTGCGTATAGACGTATGCCTACGGCTGATGGTTTGCGAAACAAAAGCAATATAGACTTTGCCAAAGAATGTTTTGATGAGATAAAGCAAAGAGGCGATTGTGTCGCTTTGGCTTTTGATATTGAAAACTTTTTCCCTTCTCTTGACCATAAATTACTAAAAAAGGCATGGGCTAAACTCTTGGAAAAGAAAAACCTACCACCAGACCATTACAATATTTTTACTTCTGTTACTAACTTTTCGTATATTAGACTTGACAGTTTTAGAACCAATAAAAAAGGTGGTTTTGATGAAAAGTACTTGGCAAAACTTCGCAAAAATGGTGTGCAAGCATTTTTTGAGAATCCAAAAGAGTTAAGAGAAAAAATCAAAGCAGGAGAGATACGCATTTATAAAAATCAATATCACAATGAGAAAAATCAAATTATTGGGATTCCACAAGGTTTGCCTATCAGTGCTATGCTTGCCAATTTGTATTTATTGGCTTTTGATGAATACATTGTCAATGAAATAGTTAAACCTTTTCATGCTTTTTACCGCCGCTATTCAGATGATATTTTGATAGTATGTGATAAAACGAACTATCAGAATATTCAGACTTCTATTATCAACAAAATTGAAGACTTTTGCCTTAAAATTTCAGCACCCAAAACAGAAGTTTGCATTTTTGAGAAAAATACAGAAGATAAATTACAAGTAAGTCGTTTAGACAAAGCAAGTGAAATGCTTAAACCTAATGTGCCTTTGATTTATTTGGGTTTCGAGTTCTATGGAGAAAAAACCTTGCTCAAATCTGCCAATTTAGCTCGTTTTTATAGAGAAATGAAAGGCGCAGTCAAAACCAAAGCAAGAAGAATTAAGCACATCAAAGAGAAGGAATTAGTAGAAAATCCACCGCTTTTCAAAAGAAAACTATATAGGCTTTATAGCTACAAAGGCATTAAAAAACGCAAATATGAAGTTACAGCCCACAAACTTAGTTTTGATGAAACAATAAGAGAATGGAAATATGTACCTTATCCGCGAAAAATCAAATTTAGAGGCAATTACCTCAGCTACGTGGACAGAGCCGCCAAAGCCTTTTACGGTGAAGAAAAACACAATCCTATTAAGAGGCAAGTGAGAAAGCATTGGAAGATTCTACAAAAAGCAATTAAAAAGAGAATAAGTTGTGCTGGTATTACTTAAAAACACAAAAGGAATAAGCCACTTTGAGAAATCTCTTTGAAGCAAAATCTACAAAATTGGGTTAGTTACTTTCAAGCCTATAATCTTTTGAAAATCAATCGTATTACGAGTATAAAGTTCTAAGTCATATCAGTAGAAAGAACCTTACTTTTAGTTGATTTTTAGCTCATTCTTTCTATATCTGTTATCTTTTTTTTAAATTTGCGTAAAACCCACAAAGAAATGATACAATACATTGTTAATGGAATAGGAGAAAAAACAGCAGTGCTTATCTCCATAGAAGAGTGGAAGAAATTTGAAAGCTATTACCGTATTTTTATAGAAAATTTAAAGGTAGATACAGAACAAAAGAATATCCTTGCCTCTGCTGCGCAAGTTCTTTTAGATGACTACTTGCATGATGAAGAATTGACTGCATTTACTACCTTAGACCATGAAAATTTTTATGAACCGAGGTGAAATTTGGCGTATTAATCTCGACCCTACAGTTGGGGCTGAGATTCAGAAAACACGCCCCGCTATCATCATTAATGACGATAATTTGGGTATCTTGCCTCTGAGAGTCATTATTCCTCTGACGGATTGGAAAGATAGATATGTTGTTGCTCCTTGGATGGTGCAAGTTCGTAGTGATGAAACTAACAATCTAAGTAAAGACTCTGCGGCAGATTGTTTTCAAGTTCGTTCCGTTTCTATTAATCGCTTTGTCAAAAAAATAGGCGAAGTAGATGGTGTGGTCATTGCAGCCATTGAAATCTCCTTAATGAAAGTGCTGAAAATTGATAGTTGATTTTTAGCTCATTCTTTTGCAGCTTTGTTATGAAGTCATTAAAATACAATTTTATGCAAATCTAATTTCAAATTCCAGAGATTTACAAGGGCTTGTATGATGTAGCTACAGTACAAGCGCACTTGCAGGCAGAGTTGAACTTTTACTTGGTAGGTTACTCAAAGAGGTGATTCCTGTAGAAGAACTGCACCAAATAGGCACAGAGGCGAAATTAAAAGCAGTGGAAAAGGTATCTATAAAAAAGTAAGTATATGATAAACAACGAAAGCAAGTATGTATTTCAGACCAGCAAGGGAATTTTGAAGTTAAGTATTATTGGCGAAGTAGAGCCTAATAATGGGAGAATGCTTTATCAGGTTTCATTGCACATTGATAATCAGGAGGTAACAAAAGAATACTTTGGTAGCTGGAATTACATAAATTTTTACTTAGATAGGTATGTTCCCTCTTCTTCGGACGGTAAATGGTTATACATTCCGAAAGAAGGCGACCATTTTCTAATTGATACGCAAAACTTGGAAAAAATAATGTTGCCTAACTTATATTTGTCAGCCTTAACCTTTATCGGAAATTATTTCCACAAGCACTATTTACTTGTCTTGGGCAGAGAGGAAATCATACAGAAAAATCTTCTGACTAAAACTGACAAATTACTGAAGCAAATAGACGGTCATCTGTATTTTAGCGATTTGAAAATATTTGGAGAGCAAAGCGTAGCCATCACGTTTAGCAATGGGCAAACAAAAATTGTTGATATCGAAACATTAGAATATATAGACCAGTGAAACATAAATAGTGTATTGCACGTAACTGCTAAATATTGTTAAAGTATATTCGCCTGCAATGCGGTATGAGATACATTACTAACATTTAAAACTAATTATCTAACTAACATTTTTCTATGAAAAAGTTTTTGTCGAATTGCATCATCGCGTGCTTTTCATTCGCACTCTTGCTCAGTGGTTGTAAAAAAGACAGCGATTTGCCTTCATCTGCCGAAGTAGCTACTTTTGAGGCTGACCTTGCCCATGCTTATTATCAGTTGGAGTTCCGCCTAATTAGGCAAACAAGTGGCTTTTCGCCCCCAGTTGCTTCGCGCGCCTTGGGTTATACGGGAGTTGCTTTTTATGAATCTGTTGTATCGGGGATGCCTTCCTACAAATCTCTGTCGGGAAAACTGAATGGCTTATCAGATGTTCCACAGCCAATGAAAGATACTGAATATCACTGGGCTATCTCAGCCAATCATTCTTTGGCTACCATATTGAAGAATCTATTTGCCAATGCCTCTGCTGCAAACTTAGCTGCCATTGACTCTATCAAAGCAGTGTATAATGCTCGTTATCAAGCTACTGTAAGCCAAGACGTTTTTAATAGGTCTGCAAACTATGGTGAACAAGTAGCAAATAAGATTTTTGACTGGTCTAAGACTGACGGAGGGCATGAAGGGTACTTGAAAAATTTTCCTACTTCGTATGTGCCTCCCGTAGGTGAAGGGCTTTGGGTGAAGACAGGTGCATCTACTGCCTTGCAACCTTATTGGGGCGAAAATCGCACATTTTTAGCAATTAATGCAAGCCCAAGTCTTCTCCCGTTGTCTCCGCCTATATTCTCAACAGACCCAAGTTCTCCTTTTTATAGGGAGGGCAAGGAAGTATATGATGTAAGCAAAAATTTGACTGCTTCTCAGAGAGAAATAGCACTTTTTTGGGCTGATGATGCTGGAAAAACTTTTACACCGCCAGGGCATAGCATTTCTATTACAAGACAAGTTTTAATAGGAAAAAAATCAACTATGGAAGCGGCTGCGGTTGCGTATCTAAAAGTTGGTATTGCGGTAGTTGATGCCTTTATTTGTGGGTGGAAATGCAAATACAAGTATAATTTGATGCGTCCCGTTACTTATGTGCAGAAAGCTATTGATCCTACTTGGACTCCACTTCTCGATACACCTCCTTTCCCTGAGTATATTTCGGGGCATTCTGTCCAGTCAGGTGCAAGTGCAGAAGTCCTCACTAATCTATTTGGTGATAATTTTCAATTTGTAGATAATACACATGTAGACAGAGGGTTAGCTCCAAGGACGCTAAGTTCCTTTTATGCCTTTGCACAAGAAGCAGCTATATCGAGACTGTACGGCGGCATACATTTTAGGTCTGGAAATGAAGAGGGACTCAAATTAGGGACTCGTATAGGCAAGAATATCAATGATTTGATTTTAAAATAATCAGATGTTATGCCCTGCAAATGTTGAAATTGGAAATTTAAAAACTTTCGCAAGAACTTTAGTGCTTGGCAGCGACAATATCGCTTCCAAGCACTCATTAAAACTTACTCATCATCTTCTTCTTCATCAAATTTGGGCATGGTGAACATTCCACCGAGCAAGTCTTTGAATTGCAAGCCTCTTTCTAAGAATTTTTTGCTTAACATCGAGTATTCTGCCAAGCCATGTAGGGCAAACTCCATCATAAAAACTTGGTCATTTTCCGAGAGGTTTGGCACTTTCGCTTTTACCAACTCTGATAGCCCTGGAATGGTATAAAGAATGTTTTTGTACTCTTGGTTGCTTGCTTCGTTCATCATGTCCACTTGCTCGCCATCGCCAAACCAATCTGTTACTTTTTTATAAATATTTGCGGGCTTTTTCTTTTCTTTCTCTGGGTCGGGGAAATAGCTCAAAAACAGCGTTCTGATGGCTTTTCCTAATAGATTTTGTGCTACTATAGCAGCCCCTTCTTGCTCTCCCTCATAGACAAGCTCTACCTTGCCCGCAATAGATGGCACTACTCCCCAAAAATCACCTACTCTGATAGAAGTCTTTGATTCTGCGTTGATTAACATTCGTCTTTCTGCCGCACTTAGTAGGTTTTCGTATGCCGAAATGGTAAGGCGGGCAGATACACCACTTTTGGCATCAACAAACTCGCTTTTTCGTGCTTCTACGGCTATCTGCTCTATCAAATCTTTGGCTAAATCGGGAGAATAGATATTTTCTTGCTGTGGCTTGATGTACGCCTCTTGTTGCGTAATCTTTTTCCCTATCTGTATGTCTTTTGGATAGTGGGTAAGTATCTGGCTATCAATGCGGTCTTTGAGTGGCGTAACAATGCTACCACGATTGGTATAGTCTTCGGGGTTGGCTGTAAAAACGAACTGAATATCCAAGAGCAAACGAATCTTGAATCCACGAATCTGAATATCTCCCTCTTGCAAAATATTGAACAGGGCTACTTGGATACGGGCTTGCAAGTCGGGCAACTCGTTGATAACGAACAAACAACGATGCGAACGGGGAATGAGTCCGTAGTGAATTACTCTTTCATCAGAATAAGGTAACTTGAGGGTAGCTGCTTTGATGGGGTCTGCATCGCCTATCAAATCTGCAATGGTAACATCTGGCGTTGCCAATTTTTCGGTATAACGTTCTTCTTGGTGCATCCATGCTATAGGTGTATCATCACCATGCTCGGCGATGAGGTCTTTGGCATAGCGCGAAAGCGGCTGCAAGGGGTCATCATTCAGTTCTGAGCCTTTCACAACGGGGATGTACTCGTCTAAGAGGTAAATCATTAGGCGTGCAAGGCGTGTTTTTGCCTGCCCGCGTAAGCCTAAAAGATTGATATTGTGCATGGAGAGAATAGCTCGCTCCAAGTCGGGAATGACAGTATCTTCGTAGCCATGAATGCCCGCAAAAACATTTTCCTTGTTTTTCAGCGATTCTATGAGGTTATCTCTTAGCTCTTGTTTGATAGACTTAGGCTGGTAGCCTACCGCTTTGAGTTCTCCTAAAGTTTTGATTTTTAATAGTGCTTCTTTTGGAATATCAGTATATTTCATGGTAAAATTTTATGTTTCTTCAAATATAGTAATTCTTTTGCAAATTTGTACTTTTGGCTTTCCTACTTCCGAAAATTCAAACAGAAAATAGAAGATAAAAGTTTTAACTATGGCAAACGAATGGTACATTTATCTGTTAGCTATCCTCACAGGAGCATTAGCAGGTTTTATTAATACGCTCACAGGTAGCGGCTCGTTGGTAACGCTGGCGATGCTTATGTTTGCGGGCTTGCCTGCTAACTATGCAAATGCGACCAATCGCTTGGGCGTGCTTACCCAAAGTACGGTGGCAGTCGCTACTTTCTACAGAAACGGAAAACTCAACTATAAATCTTCGGCTTGGTTTGTTGTTCCTTCGGTCATAGGGGCGGTAGTAGGCACGCAACTCGCTGTAAATGTGAGTGCAGAGTTTATAGATAATGCCATCGGAGCTATCATGGTTGTCATGCTTTTTGTGATTTTGGTAAAACCTGAACGTTGGCTCAAGGCAGAGAGCGAAACAACAAATAGTAATAAAATCTTGACTACAATTGTGTTCTTTGCCGTAGGATTTTACGCAGGTTTCTTGCAAGCAGGCGTGGGAATTTTGCTGCACGTTGCCTTTGTATTGGGGGCAAAATACTCCATCAAAGATGCAGTAAGCCTGAAGACATTTTTGGTTTTCTTGTTCACTATTCCTTCCTTATTTATCTTCATCTGGAGTGGGCAAGTCGTGTGGGATTTGGCTATTCTTTTGGCTGTGGGGCAAAGTATTGGGGCGTGGACAGCCGCCCATTTTGCGATGAAGCACCCTTCGGCAAGCGTATGGACGTACCGAATGTTAGTTGCGGTCGTTATTTTTTCTATTGTGCATATTTTCTTTCTGAAGTAATAAATTTACATTTTTTGTGTTTTTTTATTAGAAAATGTACTAAAAAAGCAATAAAAATTTATACATTACGTTCTTATGTAAGATTTACTATTCGCCTAAAAGTCAACTTCACAAAATAAAATGTATGAAAAAAATAATTAGAAAACTATCCTTACTCCTGCTTGCTGTCATAGTTTTTAATGCTTGCCAGAACAAAGAGGAGGATGCAACCCCCACTACAGAGTCTAATAGAGGCTTGGACGGCGACCCTTGTGGAGTGGTATTAGACACTCGTTTTGTCAGCAAGAGTGGCACAAAAGTTACTTTTGAAGTAGATTTGGCAGTAATCAATGGGTCTGGTAATGAAGTACCAAATTTGGCAAATGACGACATAAAATTGGGAGATACCAATGTAAAAGGTGTCAATTTGGACTTTAATGTTGATGCCAGCTCGCAAACTGAGGGTACAAAAATAGATAATTTTGCTACGACTCTGCTTTTAGACCAAAGCGGGAGCATTGCAAATACAGACCCTGAAAATTTGCGTATTGAAGCCGCTAAGATTTTCTGCGGTGCTTTGGGCGCAAAAGATTCTGTACTATTATCTGCTTTTGCAAGCGGCGGAGGTAAAAAAATTCCTTTTGACCTTTCTGTTTATGGTAATTTTACAAATGATGGAAAAACATATTACCCTACTTTGGACGATTTAAAAAACAAAATAGGAGGCGCAACACCTTTATACAAAGCCATTTATGCAATGATTGGCTATGTGGACAAAGATATTAAAAATGCAAATAAGTCAGTAGTAGTGTTCACTGACGGCGAAGATACCGAAGGCGGGGTAGCCGTAAGTACATTGATAAGTTTTGCAAAAAGCAAAAAGGTAAAAGTGCATGTGGTTGCCCTTGGCAAAGAGGTAAATCTTGGTACTTTGGGCGATATAGCCAATCAGACTGGCGGTTGCTTTATATGGGCGGCAGATGCACGGCAGTTAATTACTATTTTTGGAACTTTCAGCGATTTACTCAAGGGCAAAATAAAATTCTATAAAACTAAATGTACGGTGGATTTGAAAAGTACCGTTTCTGTTACTGCTAACATCTTGATATACGTTAAGATAAAGCTAAGTAAGATTAATGAAACTGACAAAGATAAAGTTATTATTTGCCATAAACCTCCGGGTAATCCATCAAATAGCAAGACGATAACTGTTTCCAAAACAGCATTACAGGCACACTTGGCACACGGCGATTCGCAAGGAGCGTGCGGGAGTAGTGATGACGGGCTTTTGATACCCGTAAAAGTTCCTTTGGGACAATAAAAAAATGATAGCTTTGCCAATTTGTTTAACTTTGGTAAAGCTATCTCAAATTAACTGCGCTACTGCGAGCAAGATTTCCTCTTTTAATACCTCAAAAAGCCTTTTTTTGATGAAATGCTTATGAGTAAGCAAGCCAATTTCTCGCATAGGTGCGGGGGATTGGAAACTTCTGAGTTGTTTTTGGCGCGTGTCGTCCAATGCCAAAGCAGCTAATTCGGGAATGATGGTAATGCCCTCGTTCATTTCCACTATTTTGAGCAAACTCTCTATGCTACCCGCCTCGTATTCCAGATGGTGCAGGTTTGCTTGTTGCTTTTGCAGTTCGCATAGGTTTATCACTTGCTCCCGCAGGCAATGCCCTTCCGCCAATAGCCAAAGTCGCTGAACGTCTATCTCTTGCGGCAATAAGTATTGTTTGTTCAGTAATTTTTCCTTATTTGACACAAAAACTCTGAAGTTTTCACGAAATAAAACTGTTTCTTTCATGCTCGCGATGCCCAAAGGAGTCGCCAAAATGCCAATGTCTAAGGCTTCTTTTTCTAACTGTTCTATGATATTAGCCGTATTTGCTTCTACAATTTTTAGCTTTACTGAGGGGTGTTTTTTCAAAAATTGGGGCAGAAACAAGGGCAGCAGGTAAGGAGCAAGCGTAGGAATGATGCCCAAGCGAAGTTCTCCCCTCGTTTCATTATCTACTTCTTGTGCCATTTGCCTGAGCAAGGCTGTTTCTTTTAGCACTACTTTTGCCTGCTCGATGATGGCTTTGCCAATCTCTGTAGGGACTACGGGTTGCTTACTGCGGTCAAAAACCAGTACGCCCAATTCC
This sequence comes from Cytophagales bacterium, assembly GCA_004294445.1. GTDB lineage: Bacteria > Bacteroidota > Bacteroidia > Cytophagales > Thermoflexibacteraceae > Thermoflexibacter. The sequence goes on along the minus strand of REAZ01000016.1, from coordinate 39,755 downwards.
TCTTCCAATTTCTTAATCATCATGCTCAGTGTTGCCTGCGTAATGCAGCATTTGTCTGCCGCCTTCACGAAGTGTCGGCAGGCATCTACTGCAACTATATATTCTAACTGCTGTAAGTTCATAATTTTTGTAGCTCAATATGGCTTTTTTTAAGAGGACTGCAAAGGAGTTTCATGATATACTTTGGCATGATTTCCCAAAAATAAACGTGCATATATCCTGATGAGGGCAATACCTCCTATTACAAAACAAGAGGATAGCAAAAACGCCAATACGTATTGGGTGGCATGAACATGGCTAAAAATCAAGTCTTCGCCAATGAAAGTAGTGGTTATTGGGAAACCCATCAATCCCAAAGTACAGATAAAGAAAAAACCCGCCAAGCGTGGATATTCATAAATATGCCCATAATAACGATATAAAGTAAATAGTTTAGGCTCTTGTTTTTTGAGCCACTCCAAGCTATACCAGCCCGCAATGCCCGCCACTATTATCCCGCTCAGATACCAAATAAGTTCTTTATAACTAAAATATTCATTATGACTAACCGCCAAGGCAATCCAGAAATGCCCCAAAAATACCAGAAGCCAAGCCAAGCGAGGATAATTTCGCTCTGAAAAAGCTTTCATAATCATCAGTAAGGCAATGGACGCAAATATAATAGGCAAAATGCTATGCAGCCAAGGAGCGACATAATTTCCTATGATGTATAGCCCACAGCCGACAATGTAAGTAGGGAAAAAATAGAAAAAAATATTTTTATAGGTGAGAAAATTGAGTCTGCTTCCTAATTTTTTAAACACATTAAAAACCAATTTGCTCAGTAGGGCATCCAAACGGAACTCCTTAAGAGAGAGCAGATACCAGCCGTACAGCAATTTTTTTCCAAAAATAGAATCTACATTATCTCTGTTTGGTACATAGTGATAAAACTGCTCACGTATCAGATAGGCTACTACCGAAGGAGATACTAATAGCTGGTACGTTCTCAGAAAGGCATTTCCCACAAAGTGAAATAAGGCTAATTTATCAAAACCCAAAGCAATTTCTATAAACATTATCCCAATTTGGGTAATGGAGGCATAAGCTATTTGAGTTTTGATAGTTGGCTGCACCCTTGCCGTAAAATAGCTCGTGATGGCTGTAATTAGCCCAACAAAAGCTATCAATACGCGAGCTACAGTCTGCTGCTCCCAGAAAGGCATGGTACGGATAAGCAAGAAAACTCCAAAATGGATAGAAAGAGAACCATAAAAAATAGCACTGGAAGGCGTAGGTCCTTCCATAGCACGAGGCATCCAAGAAGAAAATGGAAATTGGGCAGACTTTGCCGCCGCCGCTACAAGCAAACAAATGGAAATAAACAAGGCTACATTGCTATGCTCTGTGAGGTAATGCTGTACCAACTCATAGTCAAGTAGTCGCTCAAAAGTAATGTTTTCATGCCACAAGTGATGACTTGCCCACATAGCAAGCAAGATACCTATATCGCCAATTCTATAGATGGAAAAAACTTTCACCGCATTGCGAACAGGCAAATAACGCTCTCTGTAAAAAGCAATGAGCAGGAAAGAGGAAATACCGAGCATCTCCCAGCCCGCAAAAAGCGTTTCAAAATTGCCCGACAAAACAGTGAAATTATACGAAAAATAAAAAAATAAAATAGTAGCAAAAAAACGCCTGTAGCCCACTTCTAAGTGCATATAATAGGTGCTGTAGCGAACTATTAGCAGGGTGATAAAAGTACCAACAATCAGATAAACGGCAGATACTTTGTCGAAATAAAAATCAATTAAAAATACATATCCGTCGTCTTGATAGAGTGAAGTTTGTTGGATATTAATGGCTTTTGAACCATTCATAATCCAATAAACATCAAAACTAATTAGCCCCAAAAACAGTATTGCAATGCTAACAATGGTCAGGTTAGAGATTAGTTTTTCTTGCTTTTCATCAATTAGTAATGTAATAACAAAAGCTAAAAAAGGAAATAGAATAAAACCTATGATAAAAGAATTTACATCCATTTGTATATCAGTTTTTTTAAATTAAAGTCTAAGAATTAAATTTCTAAACAGGATTTTGCTCCAAAAAATAAATTGGCAAATTTTCAGAAGTATTTATCAAGATACTTTCTAAATCGTTCGTTGATGGCAAACTCTCTGTAATAGGCTGATAAGGAGTCCAACTTCCATCTGTAAATCGGTACAGTTGTTTGGTTTCGGGCTGAATCACTACCAAGTGTACCCAGCTATTCAGAAACCATTGATAGGTAGGTGCTTCTTTTTGGATAGTCTGCAAAACTACTTCTGGGAAATGCTCTACCACGACTATTAGGCGTATTGGGTCGTGTATATTTACTGCCTGCTGCGGCAAGCCAATCCTCAAATCTCCGTCCATGCCATTGGCGACACCTACCAGCCCCATGACATTATGAGGGAGTTTAGAACCCGCACTTAGCCGATATTGGTCGGTGCAGGCAAAATAATACTGCAAATTAATCCCACCGCACACAGGAGCTACAGCTCGCAAGATGCCTAACAAATATTTACCTTCGGGGTCTTGGGCATAGTTATAGGAGTTCAGGAAAGAGCGTCTGTCCAAGAATAAATGCTCACTCAAAGACCTTCTGCCCACTATGCACATAGCGTTGGTGGCATGATCCCACTCTGGGCGAGGCTCAAACAAGGATAATGACCGCAATTTTACCTCCTTATGCACTTCCGCCGCCGACTTATGGCTATCCACAAGCAAAAATCTGCGAGAGCGTTCTTTTGCATTGAGGGCAAGTGCTTTTTCAAAAGTTAGTTTATTGTGCTGATGGGCTGCCTTATTTTTTTCTGATAGTTTATCTATATCATAAAAATCTATTTCATCGCGCGTGGTATCGTGCAAAGCACCTACAAATTGGGTAGTGATAGGAATTGCAATACCCCTTTCCTCCAATATGGCTCTTACTTCGGGCTTGTTGCCAATCGTAGCCGCTACGCGCGCATTTACCGAGCCTGTTTGCCCGCTACACGCCCCACAACCGTAGGCGGCATAGTGCGTATTATTTACAGAACTTGCCCCATGCCCTACCAAGTACACCAAATCAGAAAAATGATTGATAAGCCCTATACTCCTGAGCAAACCCTCCATCCGATTCGCCATTTCTAACACTGTAAAGCCTACTTGCAGGTCATCTACTTTCTGAGGATGCTCGCTATCGCACTCCATCAATAGCTTGCTTTCCTTATCCATGTGCCTAAAAGATGACATCAAAGCAGGGGTTTCAGACGGTTGAAAAATATTCCAAACTAACTGAATAGCAGACCAAAAGCCCATTGTTTGCGAAATAAGCCACCCGCCAAAGAGATTTTTGCTTTGCTTGCTAAAAACGGCATCTTTCTGATGATGGTGTTTGCGTATCTCGGTTTCTCTGACAATATATTTGGGCGTTAGCGGTGCGGGGCATGATTTTGCATAGAACTTACTATACTCTGGCTGAAAATAAAATTCCATGTTGAAAAAACCCGCCGTACCAAATGTCTGTGCCTTATCGAGTTTTTCTACATATCTCCTAAAAGAACATTCTCTTTCGTCTATACAGAAAACACTCTGAAAATTATATTCTTTTTGTAGCTGATTTTTTGCAGGAGCAAGCTGCAAGCCCTTCAATGCTTGGTCGTAAAAAGTCCACTCATACGCCTCTTGCCAAATAGAATATACTTCAAAAAGCTCTTTTTTCTCTACTGGGGCAAATAAAAGTTCTATTTCTTCATGTTCGGGACTTTTGATGTCTGCATTGATATAATAGCTGATGGGTTTCCATTTTCCCTCGCCAAATTTTTTGTCCAAAGCATCTATTTCCAACAGCAATTCAAAAACAATGAAATCAGCTAAACTAATTTTTCGCTTGTCGAAAAGTGTTTCAGGGTGTTTCTCCAGCACTGCAACCATCCCCGACCAGCCCGCATGCGCAAACTGTTGGTCAAAAAGATACTGCTCATACCACTGCTCATCACCTACCAAAATAGCCAACAAATCTCCAATGTTGCAATGCGTCTGTAGCAATAAATGCCTTACACGCTTGCTTTTGAAAATCTTGATGAAACTGTGCTTTTCTAATTCCTTGATAGCACCCAAAAAGCCTTTGTTAAGCACAGGGAATTTTTGGATAGCAATGCCTTGGTCTATGTAGCTCCCGACAAACCTGAAGAGGAAACTATGAATCTCTTTCTCGATATTGAGGTGACACTGATGAATCCATACCTGATGGAGCTGCCCCAAACGGTTTCGCCAGTTGGTATCATACTCCTTTTTGAGGAGTTTGTCTTGCCAACGTTCCCATTCGTCCGCCCCCTGATGCTCTATGGCTATTTTTTTCAAAATCTGAGGGTTAATTTTGCCTTCTTGGTAGAGCTTTCTATAATTATCCAAACTCGAATATGTCTTATAGCCAAACAATACGGAGGCAGTTGCTAATGCCTCGTGAAAAGGCAAATCTTGGAATGGCTTGAGAACATTATCGTTAATAAAATCTTTTAAGGGATTTTGGTGAGGCAGATAATGATGCAGATGCTGCAAAACTACCTCTTCCTCGTACTTGGGAAAAGTCATGTATTTAACCATAATATCAATTAATTCAGAGAAAAAACAACATCAGATTGCTATTTTTTTTACCAACCTTATTTTAATTGTACTGAATTTACAAAAGTCAATATATTTTTTTTAATATTTAATACTATATAGATTAGAAAGAAATTAGTTTTTGTAAAAGCATTGGCTTTTCATTATATTTAGCAAACAGTATTATTTTTTAATTCTTCGATAAAAAATCAGAAGAACAAAAACAGTTTTTATCAAATTAATTTTAAAGTGTAAAAAAAACACTAACCTTTGTGTAATTTTTACGTTAATACAAGAAAATATACGCTACTATTAACAACTACAAGAAAAAATGAGAAAGAAAAATGCCATATTAATCATAGATGCCCAATATGATTTTTGTAACCCAAACGGGGCTTTGTATGTGAGCGGTGCTGATGCAGACATGAAACGTCTTAGCGATTTCATTCATCGCAACAAAGAAAACATCGACCACATTTGCGTTACCCTTGATTCGCATCCTATAAACGATATTTCGCACCCCGCTTTTTGGCAAGACAAAGCGGGAAACTTTCCGCCGCCTTTTACCCAAATTACTTTGGCAGAGGTAAGAGAAAGAAAATGGACTCCACGTTTTTCAGCTCAGGAAGCTATCCAATACCTCACCGATTTGGAGGCACAAGGACAATTTCCGCACTTCATCTGGACGGAGCATTGCCTGACAGGCTCTAAGGGGGCATCACTTGACGATACACTCATGGACGTATTGCGGGAATGGAGTCGCAGCAATGGAAAACCTTACCAAGCCGTTACCAAAGGAACGAACCCACTCACAGAACATTTTGGAATTTTTATGGCACAGATTCCTTTGGCAAACGCCCCAGAAACGCAACTCAATCAATCCTTGCTTGATGAGTTGGAAGGCTACGAAAATGTATATTTGGCGGGACAGGCAAAATCGCACTGCGTAGCAACAAGTTTGAGGCAAGCAATGGAATATGCCCCAAAGTTGGCAAATAAAATGATTGTCCTTGACGATTGTATGTCGGACGTTACGGGCTTAGGGCATTTGGGTACGCCCATCTACGAAGCAGCCAAGCAGCGTGGAATTAAGTTTGCAAAATCTACAGATGCTATCGCCTAATTTGCAAATTCCTGCCTACCTTTGAGGAAAAAAATTGTATGTTTTTTTCCTCAAAGCACCCTGACCGCACCGTAAGTACGGAAAAAGGAGAGTTGCTATTTTTTAGTGGCACTTCCTACTTAGGCATGGCTGTAAATACTGATTTTCAAGAGCTTATCAAAGAAGGAATTGGTATTTATGGCACAAACTATGGCAGTTCTCGCACTTCCAATTTGCGACTCAATGTCTTTGAGCAAGCAGAAGAATACCTTTGCGAATGGACGGGGGCAGCAGCAAGTCTGACGATGTCTTCTGGCTTTTTGGCGGGTCAGTTAATAGCCCAATGGATAAGAGAACTTGCCTCAAATGGCTATACAATAATATATGCACCGCACACGCATCCCGCCGTTTTTTCGGGCTTGGAACAGGAAAAAAAGCAAACTTTTGAGCAATGGACGGCAGATGCAAGAGCAATAGCCACTTCAGTACAAAAATTGGTTTTGGTCTGCAACTCTGTAGATGTGCTAAATGCCCAAGTGCATGATTTTCAATGGCTCAAAGAAATTATTTCAGACAACAATCGGGAAATTATTTTGATAGCTGACGATTCGCATGGCATAGGGGTAATAGGTAAAAATGGGAATGGAATTTTCTCCCAAATCCCTGATTTACAAAATATTAAAAAAGTAGTAGTTGCTTCTTTGGGCAAGGCTTTAGGAATGTCGGCGGGCATAGTGCTTGCCAATGCTGACGTGATAGACAAATTGAGAAAAAGCACTTTCTATAGCGGGGCATCACCTGCCTTACCCGCCTATCTGTATGCTTTTTTGAGAGCAAAACACATTCATCAAACACAGTTAGAAAAATTAAAGGAAAATATTAGCCTTTTTTCTTCACAACTATCAGATTTTCAATTATTTGACTATACACTTACTCACCCCGTTTTTCGCACCTACCAAAACGATTTATACGCTTATTTGTTAGAAAATAAGGTTTTAATTTCTTCTTTTCCGTATCCAACACCTGATAGTGAACTCATTACGCGCGTGGTATTGAGCAGTTTGCACACCAAAGAAGACATTGAAAAATTGCTCATGTTATTGCGGCAGAAAATTTCCTAAGTCTTTGGTAGGAAATAGTAAAATAAAGGTGCTTCCCTTGCCAAGTTCGCTTTCCACCCGAATTTTACCATTGTTGTTTTCTATCATTTCCTTGCAAAGTTTTAAGCCCAAACCTGTCCCTTTTTCATTATTCGTTCCTTTCGTACTCACCGAATTAATTCCAAAAATAGTATCAAGTTGGCTTTGAGTCATGCCTACCCCTGTATCTTTGATGCTCACTTCCAAAAAATCATCTTCTACGTGCTTTGCAGAAATAGTAATCATACCATTGAAGGGGGTAAATTTGATTGCATTGCTGAGAATATTTCTCAAAATCAGTCTGACTTGATTTTCATCTGCAAAAATGGCGAAGGTAGTGCTTAGGTTGCTTTCCATGCTGATTTTTTTCTCCTTTGCCACCTCTGTAAACAGCAACATATTATCTTTTATTAATGTGTTGATAGTCAAATGTATCGGCGAACTTTTAATGCCGTCCATCTGCGAATACGACCAATGGAGCAAGTTGTCCAATGTATCTTGTATATTAATGACGCTACTACGCAATTTTGGAAAAAACAAACCATATTCTTCTGGCAAAATATGACCATGTACTATCAAATCCAACAAATTTCTAAGACTCCCAATAGGGCTGCGGAGGTCGTGGGAAATGATAGAGAAAAATTTATCTTTGGTAGCATTAATCTGCTGAAGTTTAAAATTTTGTTCGGTAACAACGTCCCTCTGCTGTGCTATCTCCTCTTTGCTTTGCTTGAGTTCTTCGTTTTGTGTAGCAATTTCCTCGTTCTTAGCTTTCAATAGCCTATTAGTTTTGCGTTTTTGTTGGCTATTGCGGAGTATAAGCAATAATACAAGCAAAAGAGCAGAAAATGAAACAGTAAATATAATTGTGTTTATTTGTTTTTCTTTCTCCAAAAGTGCTATCTCTATTTCTTTTTTCTCTATTTCGTACACCTCTTGTATGCTCGCTATCTTCTGACTTGTTTCACTATTGAGCAAAGAATCTTTGAGATTTTCATACTGCTCATAGTATATATATGCACTATCGTATTGTTTTTGAAGCCTATAACCCTTTGACAATCCGCCATATACATCTCTTAGTAAACCTTTGGCATTAAGTTCTTTGATAGCGGGTATTTGCTTTTGAAAGCTGTGAATACCCATTGCCATATTACCTTTCTTGAGGTAAATATTCCCGACTAAGATAGCATTGACGACCACATTAATTTTATTATTGACCTTCTTATACGATTCGCTCGCAAGTTGGATATATACAATAGCGGAATCTAATTCTCCTGTATCGTCATAGACCATGCCTTTAGTGGATAAGCACCACGCCAAGAAATCTTCATTTCCCAATTTTTTGGCAATACTTATCGCCCTGTCTGTGTATAGGTGTGCCGTATCCAATTTTTGATTGGTGGCGGCGTATATTCTGGCAATAAGGTTGTAATTAGCTGCAATTCCATTGTTTAACTTTAGTTTTTTATAAATTTCTAATGCCTTCAGATGGTAATGGAGGGCTATTTTTGACTGCTTTAAACCTTCTTTGTAGATAATGCCGAGCATAGTATAGGCATCGGCTATGCCAAGTTCATCTTTTGTTTGCTCGGCTATTTTTAGCGACTGAGTAGTGTATTCTATGCTTTTTACATAATCGCCCTGATGAGAATAATAATCGCCCAAGCGGTTGAGTAAAATAATTTCTCCATGCCTAAAACCTAATTTTCTACTAAGCCTTAAGCCTTGCTGTATATAATTATTTGTTTTAGCTAAGTCTGAAGAAAGGTATTTCCATGCCAACTGGTGCAAAAGTAAAACTTTGTTTGTATCTTCTTTGGCTATTGCTAACTTAGGTTCAAGGTCATCTTCCTCCTGCTCCTTAGCAAGAGTAGCATGACTTTGCACCGTCATTAACAATAAAAACAAGATACATATTTTCATTTAAACAAGTATATTTTTGGGATTCAAATTTTATATTTTCAATCAGAAAAGCAATACCGCTAATAAAAGTACAAAAATAACTGAGTGTATAGCAAAATAAAGTCATTTGTTTATATTTGTAGCATGAAAAAGCAAATTTCTCTTGTGATTCCTCCCGAAATAGCCTTCGAAAAGGAGAGATTTGACGAGTATGTAAGGAAGCAATTGGGGATACGAGAAGTTGAAAACCTACATATTCGCCAAGTACGTAGGTCTATTGATGCCCGCTCGAAGCAGGCAAAAGTAAATGTGAACGCCGAAATTTTCATAGATGAGTTTCCTTCGGCTCGCATTACCTACAGTCGTAGTTACCCCGATGTTCGGCAGGCTTCCCAAGCCATTATTATAGGGGCGGGTCCCGCAGGAATGTTTGCTGCCCTACGGCTTATAGAGTTGGGTATCAAACCGATAGTGATAGAAAGAGGCGGAGATGTAAGGGCAAGAAGGAGAGATTTGGCAGCCATCAACAAAGACCATGTTGTTAATCCCGAATCCAATTATTGCTTTGGCGAAGGCGGAGCAGGCACGTATTCTGATGGCAAACTTTATACAAGGGCTACTAAACGTGGTGATTTCCAGCGTGTTTTAGAAATTTTTGTAGCACATGGGGCTTCGGAAGAAATACTGATAGATGCCCATCCGCACATAGGAACGAACAAACTCCCCGCCATTGTGAGTGAGATTCGTCAAAGCATCTTAGATGCGGGCGGAGAGGTTCATTTCAATACGAAAGTAGTCGATTTTGTCCTCAAAAATGGAGAAATGAAGGGCGTAAAACTGCATGACGGCTCAAGCATTGAGGGCATTGGCGTTATCTTGGCAACAGGGCATTCGGCGAGAGATATTTTTGAACTTTTAAAGCAAAGGGAAATTCATATAGAGGCAAAACCTTTTGCACTCGGCGTGAGGATAGAACACCCCCAACAAATTATAGATAAAATCCAATATCACTGCGATAACAGAGGAGAATATTTGCCTCCTTCTGCCTATTCACTTGTGAGCCAAGTAGATTATAAAGGAATAGAAAAAGGCGTTTTTTCGTTTTGTATGTGTCCTGGCGGCTTTATTGTGCCTTCGGCAACTGCTCAAGGAGAAATAGTAGTGAATGGAATGTCGCCCTCGCGCCGCAACTCCAAGTTTGCCAATTCGGGCATAGTTGTATCGGTAGATGAATCGGACTGGCAGCATCTTCGTCAGTTTGGCGTGCTGGCAGGTATGGAATTTCAGAAAAATATAGAGCAAAAGGCGTGTTTGTTGGCAGGGAATACCCAAAATGCACCCGCACAGCGCATGGCAGACTTTGTAAATAGGAAAGTATCGTCTTCGCTACCGCCAACTTCCTATCAGCCAGGGCTAACTTCGATGCTCATGGACGAGGTACTTCCGCCCCAAATAGCCCAAAGGCTTCGCAAAGGTTTCCAAGATTTTGGCAAAAAAATGAAAGGCTATTTCACCAATGAGGCACTTATAGTCGGGGTAGAGAGTCGCACATCTTCGCCTGTGCGTGTCCCTCGCAATAAAGAAACTTTCGAACACCTCCAAATCAAGCGTTTCTTTCCCTGCGGCGAGGGAGCGGGCTTTGCAGGCGGCATCGCCTCGGCAGCGATGGACGGAGAAAGATGTGCCGAAATGTTAGCCAAATCGTATGGAAAGTAATTTTTTTTAGATACACTATGTCAAATCAAGTTCAAAAATTTACTACACTTACAGGGCATCACGATTCTGTTTATGCCCTCGCTCAGGGCTTGCAACCACAAGAGGTGTTCTCGGCAGGCGCTGACGGTTTTGTAGTAAAGTGGAATTTGGAGAACGCAGCCAATCAACAAACAGCACAGGGACGTTTGATAGTGAGAATCCCCGCATCTGCATATGCCATCTGCCTTGTTCCAGAAAAAAATTATTTGGTAGTCGGGCAAAACTACAAAGGAGTTCATCTCATAGATTTAGCTGATAATAAGGAACTTACATCGTCTTCTATTACCTCTTCGGCTATTTTTGATATCTTATATTTCAAAGAAATTTTGTTCGTGGGCTGCGGAGATGGCACACTTTCCATACTCAATGCCAATGATTTGAGTACCATCAAACACCTACGCCTTTCTGATAAAAGTATCCGTTGCTTGGCAATTAGCCCAATACTTGGCGAATTGGCTATTGGCTACAGCGATAGCCATATAAGAGTGCTTGATTTGCAAACACTAAACGTAAAACATGAAATATCTGCCCATAGCAACTCCGTATTTTCCCTTTGCTATTCCCCTGATAATCAGTATTTACTCAGTGGAAGCAGGGACGCTCACCTAAAAATTTGGCTACCCCAGCAGGCATACGCACTGCATCAAGCTATTGTTGCACATCTATTTACGATTAACAATATTGTCTATAGCCCTGATGGTCAATATTTTGCAACCTGCAGCAAAGACAAGTCTATAAAACTTTGGCGGGCAGACGATGCCAAACTCTTAAAAGTTATAGACAAATCTCGCTATGCAGGGCATGGTACTTCTGTGAATAAACTACTTTGGTCGCCCTATTTTAACTTGCTACTCTCCTGCTCTGACGACAATACTATTTCTGCTTGGGAAATTAAATAGGTGTACCCTATTTTTTAGTTTTTGTCTGGAAAAAAACAAAACTAAAATTTGGAAATTTATACTTCTTCTATTAATTTTGTTGAGCAATCAATAATATATGAATTTTGAAAAATCTTTAGGTCGTTACGTTGGTAGGCTGCACTACCTTCTTACTAAAAGGCTGAACGAATTGTTAGAACAAGCCAATGCTAACATTACGGCTGACCAATTTCGTTTGCTTACGCATTTGTGGAAAAAAGACGGGCTAAATCAGCAAAACTTAGCTACCTACCTAAGTAGGGACAGAGCAGGAGTTACTCGAATGATTGATATTCTTGAAAATCAACATTTTATTACGCGAATAGCAAACCAAGATGACCGTAGAGTCAATCTTATCTATCTTACTAAACAAGGCAGAGAATTAGAACCGCTTGCTGCTGAGTGCGCCAAAAAGTGTCTTGATGAAATGACGAGCGGTTTTAATGATGAGGAAAGAGAAATATTTGCAAGCCTATTACTAAAAGCTATTGAAAATTTAAAAACTGAAATTTAAAACTTTTTATTTGAATATATTGTTGAATAATCAATTAACGTTTAAACATTTTTATTTTATGAACACAGCACAAGACAAATTCGAGATTTTCGAATTAATGAACAACTACATTTTATCTATAGACAGCCACAACAACGAAGAATTTGCCGATAATTTTACGGTTGATGGCATTTATGACAGCCCTTGGGGCGTTGCAGAGGGTCGTCAGGCAATTATTAGCAACATTGCTTATTGGCACAGTTCGGGCATTACGGCAGGCAAAAGGCATTTTGTTGGCTCGGTACGTATTCTCGAACTCAATGCAGAAACTGCCAACGTACAAAGCAATTATTGGATTGCAGAAGCCGCCAACACTCCCGCTATTGTGGCTACGGGTGAGTACACTGACCTTGTGAAAAAAGTAAATGGGCAATGGAAAATCGCACACCGCAAGCAAGTTGTGGACGCAAGTTTTAAAATGAACTAATTTATTTTTATCAAGTATTTTGTAAAAAACCTATAGGATGCAGGAAACTAAAATTCGCTACGGCAAAGGCGAAATGGGATACCTTGCCCCTTACGAAAAATAAAATTTCTAATAAACTCAATATGAAAACATTATATAGACCATCGGAAAACCGTTGGCATAAAAAAGACGCTTGGAAAACAAGTGCTTATGCTTTTGTTCCTTACCAAACGCATTTTGGCGAATTGTGCGGATTCGCTGATGACATAGTAGCCGCAGGCAAGGGCTTTGGAATGCACCCACACCAAAACATGGAAATTAGTACCATTGTACTACAAGGCAAGCAAACCCACAAGGACGACACAGGAGGCGAAGGTATTTTGGGAGGAAATGCCATACAAACCATGAGCGCAGGCAAAGGCATTATGCACAGCGAATACAATGCTTCGGAAACGGAAAGTTTTTGGAGCTATCAAATTTGGGTTTATCCCAAAGAACAAAACGTAGTGCCACGCCACGAAAAGTTTGAATATCAGCCGATTGACAAACTCAACAAGGTTTTATTGACCATATCACCCGACAAACGCAAAGGCTCGGCAAAGATAAATCAGGACGCATTTTTTAGCGTTTCCCGCATAGAAGTAGGCAAGAAAATTGACTACGCAATGAATTTGGAAGGCAATGGCGTTTATATTCATTGTGCGGAAGGCAAAGTACAAATCGGTGAATTTACCCTCAAAGCAGGCGATGCCTTAGGCATATACGAAATAGAAACCGTACAACTCGAAGCCCTTGCCGATACAGAATTGATTTTTGTAGAAGTGCCTATGGAGAGAGGTGTAAAGGTATAAAACTATTTTGTTTTGGCATATAATGTTTATCTTTGCAAATCTTAGTGATAAAAAATATGTACAAAGATAAATTCTATCGCCCTGATATTACTATCTTCTTAGTAATCATTCCTTTGATTAGTGCTTTTAACTATTATCTGACCTATCCTAATATTCAGTTGAATAGTTTTTTGCTTCTTACTTTTACCATTGATACGCTACAAGGATATTTGGCTTGGTGGGTGATGCGAGCTATTATCATTTATCTTGATGAAAAAATTCCTTATACAGGTTCATTTTCAAAACGAATGATAATACAATTACTTTCAACGCTCATCATTGGCTTGGGGGTTATTTTCTTCACAACAGAATTGGTAAGTTGGGTGGCAAGAGGAAAATCCGCTAATTCCAATTTCTATTCCTTTGACATATTTATCATTAGTATATGGTTTTGGGTACTTAATGCAATTTATATTGGTATTTATTTTTATCGGCAATGGGAAATTTTGCAAATACAAAAGCAAGAAGAAACAGAATTAAAAACGCTTGCCGAAACACAAACTTTTACGGGTTTTGTGGTCAAAACAGGCAATCAAAGCAAACTGATACAGCCCAATGAAATTTTGATGTTCGTGGTGGAAACGGATTATGTAATGCTAACCGACAATCAAATGAAAAAATATGTATTAGATTGGTCTTTGGACAAAATTGAAAAACAAATCTCTAAAAATAATTTTTTTCGCCTCAATCGTCAATGTATAGTAAGTCGACAAGTTGTAAAAGGTTTTAAAAGACTTGAAAACGGGAAACTCCAAGCCGAACTCAATTTTCCTACTGTTTCCGACATCGAGTTGACCATTAGCCGCACCAAAGCTCCTGCATTTCGGGCTTGGTTTTTACCGCAGTAACTACATTTCGCCCTAAAAATTGCTACATTTCACCGTTTTCGCGCCTTCCCGATAGCCATTCTGAATTTTCACTCTCTTAGTTTTGTGCAATCAAACACAAAACTTATTAATATGAAACAATTCTTTTTAGTTTTCTTATTTCTTGCTTTTTCAGTTTCTCCCTCGGTTTTTGCTCAAACCGACCCATCCGATTTTCGGAATTTCCCATTGGTGATTAGCCTGCATTTTCATTCTTTGTCTTTGCCTTTCAAAAACCTGAAATCCAATTTCAAAAATGTAGGTATTGGCATTGGTACGGAGATAACGCATAATGGTTCAAACAACTGGGTACAACAATTCAACGTAGTTTGGTACAGAAACAAAGGCATTGGTAATGGCATTTTTTTTTCTTCGCAAGTGGCTTGGCGACCGCATTTGGTAGGTTCGGGCAATGGTGAAATCAAGGCGGGGCTTGGCTATCTGCTTGCTTTTCACCCTACTACATCTTTTGTGCAACAAGAGGGCAAGTGGATAAAAGCCGACAGAAAAATCAAAGGAATGTGGGCAATTCCTGTAGGCATTGGCTTTGGTTATTACTATTACCACCCCGAAACCTTTGTTTCGCCTTTTATTTCCTACCAAATGATGCTTGTGAAAGGATATAATGCAAGCGTTCCACTTGTGCCTCAAACCTTGATTCAGGTAGGGAGTCGTATTCATTTTCAAAAAAAATAAATTTAAAAACAATGAAAATCAATTATATAAATCTATTTTTTGTTTTGACGCTTCTATTTTTTGTAGAAAAAATAAAAGCACAGGGTTTAGAAGTAATGCCTTGTACCGAAACCAAGACTATTAACACTAATCACCCGAAAGCCAATGAGTTAAAAGCTTTGATGCAAGAATTAGTTAAACAAAGCATACCAGGCGTTGTCATGAGTATAGAGGACAAAAACGGTGTTTGGGAAAATGCCGAAGGATACGCCAAATTGGAAGACCTCACGCCCTTGCAGCCTTGTCATTTGCAATATTTGGGGAGTATTCCGAAGTTGTATATGGCAACGGTCATCATGAAACTTTGGGAAGAAGGGAAAATTGATTTGAACGCCCCAATTAGCCAATATTTGCCCATGAAAATGAGCAAACAAGTGCCTAATTCCGAAAAAATTACGGTCAAAATGTTGCTCAACCATACTTCAGGAATCAATGAATACAATGATGTATCTGCGTATATTTGTCAATTGCTACAAGAACCTAAACGCATTTTTCAGCCCGAAGAGTATTTACAATATATTGGTAAAAAGCCTGATTTTGAAGCAGGTAGCCGATATTCCTACCGAAATATCAATTATGTATTGCTCTCTTTGATAGCCGACCAACTCACAGGCAATCACGCCGATTATATGCGAAAAACGATTTTTAAACCTTTGGGAATGAGTAATACTTTTTACCGCATAGAGCAGGGCAATACCTACGACAAACGATTGGTAAATACGTATTGGGATAGATACAGCAATAATATCTTGGAAAACTCTTCGGTTTTGCTCAATACCAATACTGCTTCGATGGCGGGCGACGATGGCGTTGTTTGCACGCCTGCAGATGCTATTTTATTCCTCAAAGGCTTGATTCAAGGTAAAATTGTGTCCGAAAAAACCTTAGCAATGATGCAAGAATGGGTAAGTGATCGCAAAGGAAATAAACGCTACGGCTTGGGCTTTGCATATATGGAAATGGCGGGGATGAAGGCGATTGGGCATAGCGGCGGCGGCTTGGGAACGGGTTGCCAACTTTATTATTTGCCTGAAAAAAAAGTATTTATCTTTACGGCAATCAATTTGGGAACAGTAACCGAAACGCCCATTTTTAAAGAAGCCGAAAAAACAATTGAAAAAATTTATCAGGTTTTGGTAAAGTAATTTATACTGAATTTGTTTTTGTAAGACATAGATATTCCCTAAAGCCTTTGCATAAATGATACAATGCAAGGGCTTTTTGTGATATTACAAACCTATATTTTTACTTTTTCCAACACCATTTTGCGATATAAAAAATCAGAGTCTTAAGCCAATAATCGTAATGTCATCTCTCTGTGGCTCATCTTTTTGAAAATCTTTTAGAAATGTACTAAATTCTTGTTTTTGGTCTTCCATTGGAAGTCCTGCATTTTCAAACAACAACTTTTTTAATGTAAGCGTACCAATTTTTTCTTTATTTGCATTGTTTTGGTCTAAGAAACCATCGCTACAGAAGTAAATACTACTTCCACGATGTAAAAATAATTCCTTTTTAGCATATTTGAAATCCAATTTTTTGCGTGATGTAATGCCAATAGACTTGCTATCTCCTTTGGCTTCCTCTAATTTACCTATCTGAGGAATGATATAGTACATAGAATTCCCAGCACCCGCAAATGTAAGTTGGAAGAATTCCGTATTTTCATTATCCTGACTGATAACGCATACTGCCATATCCATACCTACCTCGTTGCTCAAATGTTTGTCTTGCCCAAGCATTTCTTTTAGTTCTTGGTCAAGCATATTGAGTATCATGTCTGGCTCTATGATGTGGGACTTTTCCGTAATTTTATCTAATAAACTACTCCCTATCATGCTCATAAAAGCACCAGAAACACCATGCCCCGTACAATCTACCACTGCAATTATCACTTTATTGTCTATTTTTTCTATCCAATAAAAATCTCCTGACACTACATCTTTTGGGAGATAGAGGATAAAGAAGTCTGCAAAAGTAGAGGCTAAAATATCGTGTTTTGGTAAAATTGCTTGCTGAATAGTCTGTGCGGCGCGGATACTTTCGTTTATTTTGGTGTTTTGCAAATCTAAAATCCGATTTTTTTCCACAATAGCATTTCTCTGAGCCTCCAGCTCTTGATTCTGACTCGCTATAGATTCGCTTTGCTCTGCAATCTTTACATTTTTTGATTTCAAAGACCTATTATTACGATAGGTAATATACAAACTAACTACCACTATTAGGAATACCAAAGCACCTAATATAATAATGGTAATACCTCTTTGTTGGATAAGATTGGCATCATTTATCTTGCGTTTTTGCTCCTCTATTACCTGCTTTTGTATTTCTTCCTGTGCTTCTTTTGCGCGTACTTGTATTTCCAGCTTGAGTCTTTGCTGCTCATAGTTTCCTTTTTGTCGTAGCAGATTAAGCATTTGCTGTGCTTTTTCACTTTCAAGCCGTTCATTGTTGAGGGCTATTTCTCTAATTTGCTGCTCGCCTCTCAAAATCGCTATCTCTTTGACTTGCAAATTGATAGAGTCTCTCTTTTTTTCGTTTTCTCTTGCCTGCCGTTCCGATTCATCTGAAAGTTTGCGAAATCGGAGTCCATTTTGCTCATCAGAAACTATTTGCTGTTTTAGCTCCTCTTCTAATGTTTCCAAATAGGAATTGCCTTCTAATACCTTCTGAGCTGCAATTTGTTGCCTTTCAATTATATTTGCTCTGATTCGTTCTGCTTGCGTAGCATATTCTTTGGCTTTAGATGAATTATCTTTTATGTATATAGCTTCCAATATTCTGTAGCTCGTGAGCAAAATTTCTTCCGCATTTACTGTATTAGCATTGCTAATAGCCGTACTAACAGCTTCTAAGGCTTTGCTTTCATCTCCGTTGATGTAGTAGTTGGTAGCTAAGTAATTATAAGATTTAGCTATAGCTGCCTTGTTACCAAGTTGCTGGTTTATTTTTAGTGCTTTATTAAAAAATTCATCGGCTTTGGGGTAAAGTTTGAGATTGGCATAAGCTACGCCCATATTTTCCAAGAAAAGAACATAACTGCTATCCGTCAAATTTTTTTTATTTTTTTCATACAAAGCCAAAGACTTGTTGAAGTAATCAAAGGACTGTTGTATGCTATTAAGACGCTTAGAAATAAAACCTAAATTATTGTAAAGAGTAGATAGAGAAGCAATTTTTGACGGATGTTCGTAGAACTTTACTAATTCTAAACTATGCTGTTCGGCATTTTTAAAATTTCCAGTGCCTAATTCTATATCAATCAATTGGTTAAGGAGATGAATAACTTGAGTCGTGTCTATGGAGAATACATCAGATTCCTTTCCCGACCTTTTTAATTCGAGTAGAGTATTATATGATTTGTACGCATTTTCGTTATCTCCGATAAGTAGGTATATTTTTGCTGTATATTCTAATATTTTATTTGCTTTCTCTCTTTCATTTATCTTTTTGTAAATGTTATAGGCATTATTAAAATGCTCATTTGCTTTGACATACGCTTTTTGATGCTGAAATAGAAAGGCTATTTCTATCACTGCTTCAGCCATTGCGTTGTTGTCATATAGATTTTCGTAGATACGAAGTGCTTTTAGTAAATTTTTGAGTGATTCGAAGTAATTTTCTTTCTGACGAAACGCCTTGCCCATGTACATCAAGCTTTTTGCTTTCTCTCTCTCATAGTTAGCACCGTCAGCCATTATGAATGCCTTATTTGCCTGCTCTATTGCCTTGTCGTACTCATTTTTAAAGTAGTATTGCTGGACAAGCTGGTTACTGCGTACTATCTCCGCAGAGTCATTAATTTGAAAGTTTTTAATCTGAGAAGCTTTTTGAGCTTTTGCCTCTACGTAGATACATAGCCAGCAAATGCAACTAATGAGTAGTATAAGTTGCTTGTGGTATTTGTAACTAAATAAGACATATATGCCCATTTTTTTAATAAATTTCATCAGTGAGTTTAATACAAAAAAGAAACACCTATCAGATAAATAGGCAATATTTGTTCTCCTAAAATAAATTCTCTCGCGGGGGAAGGTTTTAAATTTCGAATACTCAAAAATAGGGACTGTTCTTTCCAAAAACGATAAGTTAGTTTTGCATTAGAAACAAATAGTGTGCCTTTTATATTTTCTTCTCCTTGCTTGGCTGATGTTTCGTAAGATTGGATGCTATAGCAACTGACATTAAGGTTGAGTTTGTTGAGTAAGGAATTGTAATTAATGACGAAACCACCGAACAGATTTGGCGCACCACTCGCTATAGTAGGAATGGCTGCAACATTGGTTTGCTGCCATGTGGCAAACATAGTAATTTGAAATTTTTTAAGTGATGTTTTTAGCCAAACGTTTGCCCCTATCTGATTTATATTGCTATTTTCGTTTGCAAACCTAACCGTTTCTTCGTTCCCCATTACTTCTCTGCTTGGGCTGATTATTTGGGCAAAGGAAGTATAGAAAAGCTGTGTACTCCACTCAATCTTGTCGCTATATTGGAGTAGCCAACTAAACTCTGCACTGCTCGTACGCATCGGATTTAGCAACAACGTAGGCTCATACACTCGTTGGGAAATATTGATAGGAATCTCTAATTTATTGATTTGCTGGCGAGGGGCAAACATATAGTGATAAACTGTTGGTGCTTTATAGGCTGTGGCATACCCCAATTTTATACTATTTTTCTTGCCTATTTTTAGACTTGTGGCAAGGTGAAAGTTTAGCATACTTAGAGAGGGAATATTTAAAAAATCGTTTCGAATAGCTCCTGCCAATTTCCACTTTTCAGCAATCACAATTTCTGACCTCAGCGCAACACCTGCGTTTGTAAAATTAGCTTTCTCGCTTAGGCTTTTTGTATAATTTACATCATTGTTTTCGTTTATTATTTCGCTGTAGTCAGCATTACCAAGATAGATTGACGGAGTGATAGAAAAGTTTTTTTTCGAGAAAACATACTCCATATTGGCATTTATTTGAGATGTGTTGAAATTATACCCATTATAGCCAAGTGCCAAATTTTGCTTTCCTATTTGATAGTTTGCTTGGAATAGGAGATTCTTAAGTTTTCCGTGTAAATTGACATAGGACTGATTAAGCTGTTTAACTGTTTGGGCAAATGCACCCACTTCTACATTCACGTCTTGCGAAAACGTATTTTGGAAAGCTGCATTTGCTTGTATATAGCTTTGCTCGGAAGGTTGGTAGTGAATATTTGCATTTACGTTATAGTTATTATTGGCAAGTGTAGTATAAAGATTTGTTTGCGAAGCATTTGCTTGGTAAAATAAAAGTGAGTCGCTTTCAGTCCATTTTGCCAAAGGTAGTACGTAATAAGTATCTTCGAATCTGCGATTAGTAACATAATTTCCCGCTAATCTGAGGCTTAATTTTTCATTTTTCCTATATTGTATAGCTACATTATGAATATAATCATTTGAGTTACTTCCCTGTACATTTGCTTGTAACCTTATTCCGTCTTCTCTGCTTTGTCTGCTAAAAATTTGTATAATTCCTGTGAGTGCGTTTTGCCCATAGAGCGTTCCCAAAGGGGCAGTTAGCACTTCTATCTTTTCTATATCATAAATGCCTACAGGGATTGCTTCCCAAAATATTTCTCCATTAAATGACTGATTCAGAGGCATATTATCTAATAGCAAAAGCAATGTATTTTCATTAAGTTCTTGCAAAAAGCCATCTTGCTGTACAAGAGTTAAGCCTCTCATTCTCACGTCATAATGTCCATTTCCTTTCTGTCTGACTAAGATATTAGGCAGTAGTCTAAGAGCTTCGGCTACACAAGTTACTCCTGCATTTTGTATTTGTTCTTTGGTAATAATATCTACTTTCCAAACGGCATCTTCCTTTTTTTCTAATTTTTTATTTGCAGAATAGACTCTTATGTCTTCTTTGACCTTCAGAGGCAGCCCAAGCATATCTTCCTCCACCGAAAAACGCAAGGGCTTGGCTACTGAAATAGAATCAGTAACTTGGGCATATAAAGAGCCTATGCTAAGAAATATCAAATAAAAAATGATTAGGTGCTTCATAAATAATACTATACTTAAAAACTAATATACTGCATTTTTTTTATATTTTTAATAACTATTTTCCATGATTACAAGGCACAATTTGAAAAAGAATAAGAAGCTGTAACAGTTCCAAGTCTTCGCGTAGTAGCTACACTTTTTGATGTTGTACTGCGTGTATAAGTGTAATTATTGGTCGTCATGGTCGGGTTAAAAGTTTCTGTTACAATATTGCGTGTAGGCAAAAATGGAAAAACACTGGCAAAAACAGGGTCGGGGGTAGCAGGAGTTGGCTTGGTTGCGGTGGTATAATTTACCATCATTGCCAAGTCCTTGCTTAGTAAGAAAAGAGGGCTTGCCCAAGTATCGTAAACCAAATCAAACTCGTCTGTAACCGTGGTCAGATTTAACGTTTCATTTGGGCTAAGTTGCCCTGGCGCGTAGTTATACTTCCTATCCTCTATGAGCATTAAACCAAGCATATCCGCATATCTTGCCCAATTAGTAATCTTGCTGTCGGCATCATAGGTGAATCTCCAAAGCTCTACGAATACGGAACTCGCATTTCTAATCGTAATTTGCGATACATTATTGGAGGCATCGTAAGCAAATAGCCATGTTTGGAATAGCGGATTACCAGAGGAGTTTTTTCGCAACAATGCTTGTGTTATTTGGTTGCCCGAATAAGTGATATCGAACCGTATGTCCAACTCAGTATTCGCAATTCTGCTCGGCAGAGTAGAGGTAGTAGTAGGGTAGGTAAATTGGACTGAGGTAGTCATAACATTAGGAAATAATTGGAAACTGCTAAGTCTGCAAATATTTGTACCACTGTTTACACCATTATTCACAGTGATAGGGGCAGAACTTGCTGAAACAGCATTTGTGCTATTTTTTGCCCGCACTCTGTAGTAATAGGGGATTCGCATATCAGGCACATTTACCAACTGAGTTGTTGCAAATACTTCCAGATTATTATATCCTGGAATAAAAGAATTAAACAAAAAAGAAGAGGAAACATCTAAAAAATAGCTTGTTGCCCCAGGCAAGGCATCCCACCGCGCCGTAAAACGAGCTGAAGAAATAAGTGTGGCAGGGAGAGCATTGGGTGCTATGAGTGCTGTTACTGATGCAATAATGTTGGAATAAGCCGAAAAAGAACCCAACCCACTTGCTTTAATACGGTAATAATAAGTCGTATTCGGGGTAAGCCCTACTACGTTTTCATCTAATCCTATAATTTCTTTTGCATTATAGCCCGCAACCAACATCGTAAATCCTGCATCGGTAGCAACATCTAAGAAATAAGAAGTGGCATTTGTTACAGCCTGCCAATTTGCCTGAAAGCCATTTGCAAGGAAATTAGTAGCAGCAGTCGCCACAGGTGCATTAATGGCGGCAGTAAGTAGTGTAATCACGTTTGATACTACAGAAATTGCAGTTCCGTTCTTTGACTTTACTCGATAGTAGTAAGTAGTATTGGGCGTAAGACCTGCTACAGCCAAAGAAGTAGTGCCAATCTCCAAATCGTTGTAGCCCGCCAGAACGGTGGTAAAAGCAGCATCGAGTGCTATAGTGATAAGGTAGGAATTTGCCGTACTTACACTATTCCAATTTGCTGTGAAAGAAGTAAGTGTAATATTGGTAGCATTCGTAGCTACAGGCACTATTAGAGCATCGGTAATGACAGGAATGATATGGGAAGCAGGAGATTTTGCTCCAGAACTTATTTTGGCACTTACCCGATAATAATAGGTAGTTTGGGAATTAAGTCCTGTTACAATGTCAGAAGAACCTATAATTTCTTTCGGATAGCCTGCTACTAAGGACGTAAATGTGATATTAGTCGCTACTTCTAACGAATAGCTCGTTGCTCCAGTTACTAACTCCCAATTTGCCCTGAAAGAGTTAAGCGTGATATTAGTAGCATCCAAGGCTTTTGGGGTAGATAGTGAATTAGTAACTGCACTGATAGTATTAGAATAGCCAGAAATAACACCTAATCCTTTTGCCCTTAATCTATAATAATAGGTTTTTTGGGGGTCAAGTCCTGTTATATTTTCAGTAATCCCCACAAGTTCTTTCGATTCGTAGCCCGCCACAAAGTTGGTAAAATTTATGTCCTTTGCTACTTCTAAGAGATAACTCATTGCCCCTACTACGGCTTTCCAATTCATTTGGAAGCCCGTAAAAGTAATATTAGTTGCTGTTAAGGCTACGGGGGCATCAAAAATTTTGGTCGTGATGGCTATCGTATTCGAATTAGTGGTAGTAGCATTATTTCGTACGCCTCTCACTCTGTAATAGTATGTCTTACCTGCCATAAGTCCTGTAACTTCTATGCTCGTGCCAATAATCCGTAAGCCATTGAAGCCACCAATCAATTTGCTAAAATCTCCAATATCGGAAACATCAATTATATATGACTCTACACCGTCAAGCGAAAGCCAATTTGCTGTAAATTTTGTAATGTCAGCATTTGTAGCAGGTAGTGCCGTAACATTATTTAAACTCCGCGTATTTACACTACTTACATTAGAATAGCCAGAAGTTAGGTTATCTTTTTTTGCTCTTACCCTATAAAAATAACTTTTCCCGATTTCCAAATTTCTTATCACACGAGAAGTATCGCGTACTTCTATATTGTTATAGTCTGTGAGTATCTTGGTAAACTCAAAGTCTTCGGCAACTTCTAAGAAATAGCCATCAGCCTCTGGTATCTGTTGCCATTTTGCCCTAAAAGTAGTAAAATCTATATCAGTAGCGGGCAGGGTGGTAGGGTTTTCTATTTTACTTGTTGTAATACCAACAATGTTGGAAAGGTCAGAAGCAAAACCGCTACGTACTACACTCAGGCGATAGAAATAAGTTGTATTTGGACGTAAATTTCTGATAATCATAAAATTATCCCTTACTAATACTTGACTATAGTCGGGAAGGAGAGTTTTAAAATCCTCGTCAATAGCTACAGTAAGTACATAACTATCAATATTTTGCACCGTTCTCCAGTTAGCTCTGAAGCTACTCAGTTGCACGAGCGATGCGGGCAGTGCAGTAGGTATCTCCAGCCCGTTGGTCTGTACACTTATGACGTTAGAAAATTCTGAAAGGAAATTTCCTTTCTTGGCACGCACTCTATAAAAATAATTTGTTCTGGGTTTTAAGTTAGTAATAAGCCTAAAAGTATCTCTCACTACTAAACTGCGATAATCGGGTAAAATTTGCTGAAAATTAATATCCTGAGCCACATCCAATATATATTCGTCTGCCGTCCTGAGCATCTGCCAATGCAACCTAAATCCATTCAAATCTACCTGGTCAGCGGCAAAAACATTTGGTCTTTCCAAATTATTGGTTCTGGCACTAATGATATTGGAGTTAGCCGAAATAAAATTTCCTCTCTTGGCTCTTACTCTGTAAAAATAGGTAGTATTCGGCTGAAGACCGCTTATGGTTATTTGGGTTTCTTTTACCTCAAGTTGGTTATAATTTGGCAAAATTTTCAGAAAATCGGGGTCTG
Source organism: Cytophagales bacterium (assembly GCA_004294445.1). GTDB lineage: Bacteria > Bacteroidota > Bacteroidia > Cytophagales > Thermoflexibacteraceae > Thermoflexibacter. The sequence continues at coordinate 15,337 of REAZ01000016.1, read as the reverse complement.
TAGCCACATCTATAAAATAACTTCTGGCGTTTTCGGAGCCGCGCCAAAGCATTAAAAAACTCTCTAAGGTGATTTGCTGGGGAAGCAAAGCAACCGTTTCTCCAAAACTGCCTACTGTTGTAGTTACTCTGACAGGATTGGAAAAGCCCGAAAGAACACTATTTACTTTTGCCCGCACGCGGTAGTAGTAGGTCTGCCCTACCTCCAAATCTTCTATCAATAGGAAATTTTCAATAACTTCTCTGCCTCTATAGTTAGGTAAAATAGCATTGAAGTTCTCGTCAGTAGCCACGTCGACGAAGTATGCCTGAGCAGTAAGTATTAGTTGCCAATTAGCTTTGAAACTTATAGCACCTATTTCACTTGCTTCTATAGCACTCGGCTTAGGTTGAATAAAGTCTTTTTCTTCTACAGAACAAGCCAAGACAAACAGCAAAAGAACGAGCCAAGATTTAGGTTTAATGTACAACATACAAAAACAGTTCTATGGAGTAGGTTTGTTTTTAGTAATTTTTTACTTGGGGTAGTATATTTGGGTTATTTTAGCAAAAAAAAGCGTTATTAAAGTTCACCAAAGGTAATGATTTTTACAAAAAATCATATTAACTACAAAAAAAATATTTCAAAATTAATCTAATTAGCGTTTTTCCAGAAAAACGATGTACTTTTCTATTATCTTGGCTATACGAGCCGAATGTGAACGATTAGCAAACTTTGTAACTAACCATTTTAGTTCTTCGCTAAAATAGGGCAAAGGTATAAATAAGATAGTAGTAGCAAGAGCAATGCCCCCAACACACACTTGCAGGGCAAGTCCTGAAAAAGGATTGAACTGTGCATAATTGCAAAAAAGAGTGGTAAGATATATACAAACACCTACGGCTGTCCCTACAATGATGGCAGGCGTAAGGATAAGGTAGTATTTAATGTAATCTACATTGATGATTCTACGAAGCAGTACCAAGTACATGATGTTGCGTATTACTTCGCTCACAAGCAGCCCCATTGCAAATCCTTCTAAGCCCCAGCTCCTAAAAATATAGAAAAAGAAAGCAATAATAAATATATACAATATATTGATTATTAGCTTAGGTCTTAAATTTGCCGTAGCATCGCAGATAATGCCCGACTGCATAGTAACCATACCTATTACTCTTGCAAAAACGTATATTTGTAATACAGAGGCTCCCTCTACCCACTGTTCTCCCAGTGTAACTATAATTACATTTCTTGCTGCTATGGATACCCCTACGGCTAAGGGAAGCCCCAATATGCTCAAAAACATAATAATTCTAAATAGACTTTCTTGTATCTTACCTAACTCGTCTTGCATCCTGCTCAAGATAGGAAAAAACACACTGTTCAAGGTACTGGTCAAATAGTGTATCGGTAAACCAAATAGTAAATTTACTCGGCTGTAAATACCTACTTTTGCAGCATCGGAAAATCTGCCTATTAAAAATATATCCATTGTTTGGTTAAAATACTCGATAATCGTATTTCCTGATAAAAATGCACCGTAAGACAAAATAGGCTTATATACTTTGGCACTAAAAATAGGTATAATAGAGTGAGGAGCGCTATAAAACAAAGTAAAAAATGTCAGGACAGAATTAACAACTCCAGCAACTACTAAGCTCCAAAATCCAAAACCCAGATAAGCAAGTGCAATAGCCACAATATTCTGAGTCAGGGTAGCAAAAAACAAAATGATTGTTGTTCGCTTAAAATTCAAATTTCGCATTAATAATGCACCCGCCGTAATTCCGAGTGTGCTTAAAAAAATATTAATACTCATTACTTGAATGACAATTTTTAAATTTCCCGTGTCTGCATTTGGATATACATAGCCAATAAAAGGAGACAAAGCCAAAATAGATATGCTTATAAGCAAGCCCATAATAAGGCTTATGGAAAATACAGCCCTTATATCTTCTTGAGTTAAGTCTTCTTTTTGTATCAAGGCTCGCCCCAAGCCAACAGAGGCAAAGTAATTTCCAAAACTCACTACGCTTGTTGCCAAAGCTACCAATCCAAAGTCTGAAGGATTTAGAAGGCGGGACATGATAGAAGTATAAAGAATTTGCAAAACGATATTGCTTACAGTAGAAATACTTGTCCACTTCAGGCTGTTTACAGTTTTATTAAAAAGAGTATTCTTCATTTGTAAATATACAGTTTTGAAAGTATGCTACAAAACTAATTATTTTTTGGTCTAAGTTTGGTAGTAGCCCTAAAATATTAACCTACCCAGTTTACTAACGTACCTATGTGGTCGATGCTGATGCTTATCTCATCTTTGCTTTTCAACGTAAAACTTGCGGGCGGCACCAATCCTGTTCCTGTCATTAGAAAACTGCCATAGGGAAAACTACACTCTCGATACAGATATTCCACCAATTCTTCAAAATTACGTTTAATTTGGCTCAAAGCCGTAATACCTTCAAAAACCACCAACTGATTACGCCTAATTTGGATATTTATTTCTGTTTCTTTTGGTATTGGCTCATCAGAGAGAAAAATACAAGGACCTAAGGCAGCACACCTATCGTACATTTTGGCTTGGGGCAAATATAGCGGATTTTCCCCCTCTATGCTCCGCGAACTCATATCGTTGCCTATAGTATAACCAATAATTTTTCCTTTCGGGCTAATGAGTAAAGTAAGCTCTGGCTCTGGCACGTCCCAAGTAGAATCTTTGCGAATATTTACATAGTCATTTGTGCCTACGGTGCGCGATGCTGTTGCCTTAAAAAACAGTTCTGGACGTTCTGCCTCATAGACTTTATCGTAAAAAGTAGCCCCACCTGCTTTTGCAGATTCTTCCATTCTTGCCTCTTTGCTCCTAAAATACGTAACTCCCGCCGCCCATACTTCCTGCCTACCAATAGGCGGAAGCACTGCATTCTGAATCAGCCATTCTTTATTATGTAGCGGTGTTGTATAGCGAATTTCATTTTTCAATTCGTTGTACAGATTTTCACGAAGAATGAACTCTTCCCAATCCTTACCCATCACCAAATAACCCTGATTGTTTTCCTCAATTAGTATTCCGTTGCGTGTTTTATAAATTTTCATTAGGTAAATTATTTTTTGAATAATTATCTTATCAAATTTACAGGAAATTACATAAAAAATATAATTATCGCAATTTTATTAGCTTATGAATTACTTAAAAAACTACGCATTAGGCTTTTTATTTCTCTTTGCTTGCAACACTACAGCAGAGCAATCCTTTGACAAAGATGCCATGCTTGCCAGCGTTACTTACACAGCATTAGAAAGTTATGACAGATTTGCTCTTTCCGTAGCTACTATGCAAACTCTATCCGCAGCGCTTCAGCAAAGCCCGAACCCAGCAAACTTGGAGAAACTTCGCCAAGCATGGAAAGAAAGTACAGCGGCATGGAAAGCCTGCGAATTGTTAAACTTTGGAATTACCAAAGACAAAAATTATATGTTCGAGATTAATTTTAATGAAGTTCGCCCAAAACTCATTGAAAATGTGCTTGCAGATACTTCCAAATTAGATGCAAGCCAACTCAAATCGCTTGGGGCAGCTGCAAAAGGACTTCCCTCCATTGCCTATTTGCTTTTTGAGAAACAAAAAGAACTGCTTGAAACCTCTAAGAATGAGCGAATAATGAGTTTTCTATGCCTACTGACCGAAAATCTGAGCCAAAATGCATTAGCACTCAAAGAAGAATGGGCAAAAGATAAAGAATATACCAAGTCATTTGTCAGGAATGAAAATAATGTATCTCTGAATATGTTTGCCAATCAGCTACTTGCATTATCCGAAAACTTGGCAACAAAGCGAATGAACGATTTTATCGGACAGTTGAAAGATAGCACAAAAAATGACGGATTAGAGAAAGCTTTGAATGATAAGCAATTTGTTATCAGTGCCTTGGAAAGCATCAAAAATGTCTTTGATGGTGGGAAGGGTGCAGGCTTTGACGATTACTTGGACTTTCTGAATGCCAAATTTACCAATCGCAATCTTTCTACAGCCATAAATGAGCAAATAGAAAAAGCAAAAACAGCCTTGCAAATGGCTGACAATGAAGAAAAAGCAAAAATAGCACAAGACGAATTGAAAAAGTTATTGATACTCATCAAAACAGATATGTTTTCTATACTGAGTATTCCTGTTTCTTTCACAGATGCTGACGGGGATTAAATTTATCAAATTTTCAAAATTCGCATTTCTACTCGTCTATTTCTTTCAGTAGAATAGTTGAAAAGAGGTTTTTCGCCGCCGTAAGCCTTTGTTACTATGCGGGATGCTTCTATACCTCTGGTTTTTAGGTATTTTGCTACAGTTTCCACTCGCTTGAGGGAAAGTTCTAAGTAAGTCTGGCTCAATCGCTTGTAGTCGGGGTGGTCTTTGTCGGGATTTTTTTCGGTATGCCCAGCAAGTTCTATCTGCACGTCTGGGTTTTCTTTCATAAATAATAATAGCGTTTCTACGCCTTCGGTACTACTTAGCTCAAAACTTGCCTTTTTGAATTGTATATTTTCCAGATTGATGATTTCTCCTTTTTTGAGAACTTTGTTATTAAGTGTTACCGTTGCATTTGCTTCTTCTAAGGAATCTACAGGAAAGATAGGAACTACTTTTTCCACTTTTACAGTATTCAAAGAAAGTGGTGTTTTGGACATTGGATTGGTAGCAAGTGAAATATCTTTGCCCTGCTTGGCTATTTCCATTTCCTCTACTTCTAACTTTTCCTCAATTTTTACCTCTACCTCTTTTATCTCTACTTTTTGCAAGTTCATGTTGCCTCCTTGTGGATTATGCACTATTTGCGGCTGCTTCCCCGCCAAGCTATCTACCAAAAACTCTTGCTTTTTTTCATAAATTCCTAATCTATACAATCCTTTGTCGGCAGTTCCAATCCAAAGCACTCCTACCCCGTCTTCAAATTCCACACAACTTGCCAAATTGCTTGTAAACTCAGTTGTATTTAGGTCAAAAAGATTTCTTTCGTCATTTTTATAGCGGGCAATGCCTGTGCCTACCGCCCAAACTACCCCCTCTCTGTCAATACTTATTGCCTTGATTTTGAAGTATTTATTACTGTTAAAATCTTTGGCAAGCTGAAAAAGTTGGCTATTGCAGTAGAGTTTTTGCCTGCCTTTTTTATCGGAAACACTGATACAAACACTTCCTTTGGCATCTACCTCTACTGTGGTAATATTATCAAAAATATCATACGGCATCCATTCTTTCCCATCTTGGGTACTCCATAGCCCTGCCGCCGATGCTACCCATTTTTCATTTTTCTCATCTACAGCTATTGCATTAATCTCGTCAGTCATAAACTCTGGCACGATGCTCATGTCGTAGCAAAACCATTTCCCCTGACTGTTAATCTGCCACACGCCACCTGCCTTAGTAGCAAGCCATTTATTGCCTTGGTGGTCAATAGCAATGCTATTAATATAGTAATTTTTATTTTGGAAAACAGGAATTTCGTTGTGTAGGAGGTAGTTTCCCTCTTTGTCTAATTTGATAAGATAGATTTTATCTCTGAAAGAGGCGAGCCATTTATTGCCTTGCTTATCGATGGTAACAGCAGAAATCTGCGTAAGCAATGTATCTGAGGAATTTGGTTTATTATAAATTTTCCACTCGTCATTGGGCAAAAGAGCCGCAAAGCCGCCGTCAGTTCCTATCCATTTTGTACCGTTGGGGTCAATGGCAATACAGTTAATCTTGTCGGAAGGCAAAGAAGAATTACTACTATTATAGTTAGTAAATAATTGACAATGTGCTTGATAAGATACTAATAAAAATAAAATTGTCAATAAATGCTTCATGCTTAATTTTGATAAAGTTTACTTTCTATTTCTTTAGCTGTATAGATGTAAACAATTAGTTTGCCTTTTTTAACAAGATTAACAAATATTATTACAATTTATGCGCCTTTATCAGATACTTCAAAAATTCTGTACAACAACGTTCAAGCGTATCATAACACTCTTGAAAATCCTCTTCTGTGCCATGATAAGGGTCAGCTACGTCCCAAGCTGTTTCGTTTTCTGAGTCATCTACTTCGTCGTCATATAGGTTATCAAACTCTCTGGTAAGATAAATTTTTGCTTTGATGGTTTGGTCTAAATCTCTTGCTTTTTTCTCTAATGCCTTTATATTCTTAAAGTTATCATTGTCCATCGCAAGTATATAGTCAAAGTTTTGAAAATCTGCCAGCCCAATTTGCCGTCCTTTGTGGGTAAGTTCTATCCCATTTTGTTTGGCAACTTTGATAGAACGTTTGTCGGGTTTGTCGCCAATATGATAGTTTCCTGTTCCCGCAGAATCTGAAGAAATTTTTAACTGCAACTCTTTCTCATTCAATAGTTTATTGAATATGCCCTCCGCCAAAGGTGAGCGGCAGATATTACCGAGGCACACAAACAAGATTTTAATCATATCTCAAATTGGCTTTTTTTGATGTACTACTTTTATTTTCAAGTATGCAAAATTGTAAAAATGATTTGATTTACTCAAATTATGTTTGCAATTTATTCACTCAGGGTGCATTTTTGTTTGGGCGTTAATGTTATTTATTTATTTCATAACATTTGCAATAGATGACTTTTGTCATTGTTTTCCTTTGCATAAAAACTTAGATTTGCCCAAAATGTGGGAGCGTATGGGAGAGTTTGTTTTGGAGTCCAGAGAGGTAAGATGCTTGCTGTGCAAAGAAAGTAATTCCGAAAATTTTCAGGTCGGCATCTGTGATTTTTGTTTTGATGAATTGGAAAGAAAAAATACCATCAAAAGAGATAATAAGAAAATGAGATACAAAGAAATTGACTTCTTTGCCAGCCCTTTAGCCAAATCAGAGTTGCAAACTTTCCTAATGATATGGTTGAGCTACTTATCTCATAAGGGAACTATCAAGGTGTGGAACGGTATATTGCCTTTGCCAAACATTCAAAAAACACCATTAGAAATTTTTGAAAATTATGCTCGCCTGCATTTTTGCGACTACAAGGAAATCTATGAAGTCATTTGTTGCAAAATAAATACCGAGTAGGGTAGAATTTTGCCTATGGAATTATTTTCCATCTGAAAATATGTCTATTTAATGCCAAATCTTTTTTAAGTTTGTAGAAAAAACTACGTCTATGAAAAAGATTTGTTTTCTGTGCTTGTTTTTGACGTTACTATTATTAAATACCACTATTGTTGCGCAAAGTTTGAGTCTGAATTGGCTTTTTAAGCCGGGAATGCGTTTCAATACTTCTTTTATGCCCAAGCAAAAAGTGCAGGATACGATTAATTTTGGGATGTTACACTTTAATACCTCGCTGATTATTCCCGTAAAAGGCAAAGCAGAAGCAAGTTTGAGTGAGTTTAACATCAAAGGCAGTCAGACTTTTGTTACTGCTAATCTTGGCACAAGATTTCTACAGACACAGCTTACTTCTTACCAAAAACTTGCACACAATTTTTCCGTAGGAGTTACTCATATTCAGGCAGATATGAAGAATGGTGTTTGGTTTTATACCGTAAACATTGGCTTGGTGGAGTCGCCCGAAACTTTTGATAAAATCAGTCCTTTTTTCATAGGTGCAGCAGCAAAAGTAGTGTTGAAAGGCTTAAATACACATAATATTTATGGTATTGGCATCACCTATAGTTATGATAGATTCATTCCGATTCCGCTTTTTGGCATCAATCGTAAACTTTCGGATAATTGGAAATTTTCTATGATTTTGCCCGCTTATGCAGAACTTATCTACAGCAAAAATGAGAACTTACAGTTATCTTTTCGCACAGATTTTTCCACTTTTCGCACTGGCATTATCCCTGTTAATGAGCGCAATCTTACCCCCGCCCAACTGAAAGAAAAAACAAGTCTGCAATACAGAGATGTGCGTCTGGGCTTTTCTATGCGGTATGATGCGGGTAGCAAAGCACGCTTATTTGCTCAGGCGGGAGTAGCGGGCTTCCGCAGTCTGAAAGTATTTCAAGGCGAAACAATCGTAAGTTCGTATATTCCTCCTATTGCACCTTTTTTCAATATAGGTGTACATATTAATTTTGGCAATGCTCCTCTTGGCTCTCAACTTTTCGGTAATGAATTTTAATCTAAATTCAGTTTCTCTTTGACCAAATAATCATTCCGACTTGACGAACTCCGAGAGATTAACTCACCGAGGAATCCCGCTAAAAATAGCTGTGTTCCCATAATGAGTAGGGTAAGAGCGAGAAAAAATAGCGGTTGCTCTACTATATCTCTGATTTCTTTGAAGGGCATTTTCAAAATATACAACTGAATTTGCTTTTCTATGATAATCCAAGCGGTCATTAACCCACCAATAAGCCAAGAAAGTGCGCCCATCGTACCAAAAAAGTGCATTGGGCTTTTCCTAAATTTCCCTACAAAAATAATAGACAATAAATCCAAAAAGCCAGTAATAATGCGTGTCCAACCGAATTTAGTTACGCCGTATTTGCGGGCGCGGTGCGCTACTACTTTCTCACCTATCTTCTTAAATCCAGCCCATTTTGCTATCACAGGAATATAGCGGTGCATTTCTCCGTAAACTTCTATGCTCTTGACTACATCATGGCTATACGCCTTCAAACCACAGTTAAAATCGTTGAGTTTGATTTTTGTCATGTAGCGTACTACACCATTGAAAATTTTACTCGGAATAGTCTTATTGAGAGGGTCATGTCGTTTCTGCTTCCAGCCCGAAACCAAATCATATTTTTTAGATTTGATTAATTCATAAAGTGCAGGAATTTCGTCAGGGCTATCTTGCAAATCTGCATCCATCGTAATCACTACTTCGCCTTTGCACGCCTTAAAACCTGTATCCAAAGCCGCAGATTTGCCATAATTCCTATTAAAACGAATACCTTTGATGCTTGGGTTATTCTTTGCCAATGCTTGGATTACTTCCCAAGAATTATCACTACTGCCGTCATCTACCATGATGATTTCGTAGGTGATACTTTCCATTTGAGCAATTACACGCCCAATCCAGTCGCAAAGTTCGGGCAGAGATTCTTCCTCCTCGTAAACGGGAACAATGATAGAGATATTTGTTTTTAATGACATGAATATATGAAGTAAGTGTATTTAAAATCTTACACTTATTTTTTTATCGTTGAATAATAATTTTCTTGACTGCTATCCCTTTGTTAGTTTCTATTTGCAAAAGATACATTCCACTACCAAGCCTACTGACATCTATGGCATCACTAAATTCATCAAATTTTTCACTTGTTAGTTGCTGACCGCTAAGGTTATAAATCTGATAGTTTTTTAGCTGCATATCGGGTGCGGTGATGCGTAGCTGCCTATCAGCAGGGTTTGGATAAATTAAAACTTTGTTACTCAATATTTTATCTGCCGAACTCACTACATTTGATTGCGTAAGAGCTAATCGTGTTGGGCTTACTTGGAGTACCGTTCTCATGCGTCTGATTTGGTCTTTGGTGAAAAGCGTCATGCAGGTATCTCTGGCATAGTCCATATAGTTTTGCACCATACTAAGCGTGTTGCACCTCACTTGCGACAGATTACAGCCGCTTGCTTCCGTAGAAGTAAAAGGTGTGTCGGGGCAGAAATCACCATCTACCGCACAGCTATAGCCCTCAAAGGGGTGTAGCAAACCGAAGAAATGCCCTACCTCATGCGTAGTAGTTCTGCCGTAGCTATAAATCCCCGTTTTAGGTAATTGTGGTACATCTATTTTTCCTGCCGAGCCAAAGCGGTTATGTCTAATCACTACACCATCTGTTCGGCTATTACCAATATTTGTTTGGGGGATACCCTCCAATCCCGACAGATTGGGGAAAGATGAATAGCCAAGCCCTACACTTCCCCCAAGCCGCAGGCTATCTATCGTCCAAATATTCAAATATTTAGCTACGTCCCATATAGTAGAGGGCTTTATTTCACTGTCAAATTCGTCCGAACTTAGCCACACTCTTTTCCCGTTCGGAGAGCGCACCCGATGAATACCTCTTTCTGGCAAAACTTTGCCATCGGGGTCTAAGCTCGCCAAAACGAAGCGGATTCCTGAATCGTCTGCCACACTTTTAAACTGCTCTACTGTGCGGTTTTTATAGGGGTTATTATTAGAAAAATCCTCATTTAACACATCTATTTGTGTTTTTATTTGTGCAGCAGAAATATTAGTACCCGTTCCCACAGGTTCGCCATTATGGATTACATGAACGATGACAGGAATAGTAAGAATATCCGCTTCGGTACGTGCAAAAGCAGTTGTTTCTTTGCGTTTTTCTATTTCCTGATTCAGTTTTTCCTGAAAATCAAAGAAATAAGCATACTTTTTCTTTTCTTCTGGTGAAGAATAAAAACCGCAACGTTGCTCTTCTTGGGCAAACAGAGGCAGCCAACACATTGATAAAAGTAAAAACGAACAAATTAATTTCATTTGTACAAATAATTTTGGGACAAATATATAAAATTTTCTATTTCACACTTATCTTTGCAGCCTATTTCCTATAATTCCTTCACAATAAGCAAGGCTAACTTGCATGACTATAGCTACTTTTAGCTTGTTTTTTTATTTACATAATTTTATTTCAAAGATGACGTTGTCTTTACGTTTTGTTTTATTTTTTGTTGTTTCATATTTTATCTATTTTCCATCTTTTGGGCAAGATATTTTCCAGCCAGATTCCAACAGGAGAGAAATTCATGCAATAGAAATACAAAAAAACCTGCACATAGACGGCAAGTTGGAGGAAGTAGAATGGAATTTAGCCAAACCTTCCAAAGATTTTGTGCAGGTAGAGCCTTTGCAAGGAGAGAAGGCAAATCATGATACAGAAATTCGTATGCTTTACAACAAACATTTTCTGTATGTAGCTGCTTTTTGCAAGGATTCATTAGGGAAAAAAAGTATTCGTGTCCCTGACATGAGACGTGATTTTGATGATGATTCTCAAGACTTCTTCGGTCTTTGCATCGACCCTTTTAATGACAAACGCAATGCAATGTCTTTTATGACCAATCCTTATGGCTCGCAAAGTGATTTACTTTCTTTTGACGATTTACTCTACGATACTGACTGGGACGGTCTTTGGCGCGTGCGAACAAGCCGCACAGATGCGGGCTGGATAGCCGAAATAGCAATTCCTTGGCACACGCTGCGCTACCCAAAGACGGATAAAACTGCACAAAGTTGGGGGATTAATTTTTTCCGAACGCGCCGCTATACCAACGAAGCTGCGGCTTGGTCGCCTTATCCGCGTGCTTTTAGCCCCCTAAGAATGGAATACGCAGGTTTGCTCAAGGACATACAGCCGCCTCCGCCTTCGCCTAACGTGCGGGTGCAGCCTTATTTACTCGCCTCCTCCGACAAACTGAACGGAAGCGATATTGGCTATGATAAAAACACAAATGTAAAAATCGGCGGAGAAGTTAAGTGGGCAGTCAATTCTAATACAGTCTTGGATTTGACTGTAAATACAGATTTTGCGCAGGCAGATGCCGATAGGCAGGTGAATAATGTTACTCGCTTTTCCGTATTTTTCCCCGAACGCCGTCAGTTTTTCTTAGAAAATGCAAGTCTTTTTGCCGTAGGCTTGGCTCCCGATGACGGATTAGTAGGTGGTTCTATGCGTATTCAACCCTTCTTTAGCCGTACTATTGGCTTAGATGACAACGGTAATCCCCTTCCTTTGGACGCAGGAGCAAGATGGGTAAGTCGTTCTTTGACAAGGAATTACGGAGGTATGTTTATGCGACAGAGAGGAAATGAGGAAAATGGAGCAGTAAACTTTGCCGTAGCCCGCTATTCGCACAACATTGGCAAGCAAAACAGGATTGGGGGCATTATGACCATGAAAAATAGAGAGTCCACCACCAATTTGGCGGGCTACACCAATTGGACAGGAGCTGTTGATGGCTTTTTTAGGCTTAGTCAAAAAATTTCTCTCAATGCAATGGCTCTTAGCACCTACTCTACCAACAACACAGGCAGTGGATTTGGCGGCTATGCACAGCTTTCTTATAATAGCAATCAGTTTGTGGGCTGGTCAACAAGTACCGTCATTACTAAAGATTTTACTCCAGAAATGGGTTTTGTTGCTCGGCATAATGTCATATCAAACTCTACTGGAGGTTTTGCCATTTGGCGACCTAAATGGCGACCTAAATGGATACGCAATCTCGAACCGGGTATTTTCTCCGACACTTACTTGCAGGCTTCTACAGGGAAATTGCAGGAATTTAATATTAATATCAACCCAGTATGGATTGCCCTCCAAAATGGCGGCTCATTTGGCTTATTCATTACGCCTACTTTCCAACGCTTAGATAATGTTTTCAGCCCTTTAAATATTGATATTCAGGCAGGAGATTACAACTATTTGCGCTATGCACTCATGGCAATGAGTGATGCCTCTAAAAAAATTTCTTACTTCTTAAACTATGAAAGAGGAGGTTACTATGATGGGAAATTGACCACCCTTTCCGCTAACCTACGCACTTCGCCAATCCCACATCTTTCTTTTACAGTAAGTTATGAAGAAAACAGGTTTAGCGACATAGGCATAAATAAAACGAGTGAATCAGTGAAACTTATCGGTATTGAGAGCAGAATGGCACTCAATCCAAGACTACAACTCATTGGCTTTTATCAATACAATACATCTCAGCATCGAGAAATCTGGAATATGAGATTCTCATGGGAGTTTAAACCTCTTTCTTTTCTTTACTTAGTCTTCAACCAACGTAGCTTTCAGACTACAGAAAGGCAACAAAGCCAACATTTGATTGGAAAAATATCTTATCTGAAGCAGTTTTAGTACGGAATGAATAGATTTTAGTAATTTATTTCTAAATTTAAGGCTAATTCTTTTTAAATCTAAGATACAAAATCTTGTTATATCTTGTAATTATGTTAAAAAAATACACATTATTCGCTTGGGTCTTGGTATTTGCAGTTGCCTGCCAGCCCATTTCTAAACAATTAGAAAATAGAGGTACATTAGCAAAAAATGGCTTAGTTTCCTCTGCCCACCCGCTTGCCTCGCAGGTTGGAGTAGAAATTTTGAAAAAAGGAGGGAATGCAGCAGATGCTACTGTTGCTACTTTTTTTGCCCTATCGGTAGTCTATCCTCGTGCAGGTAATATTGCGGGAAGTGCGTTTGTAGTCTATCGTCTTGATAATGGGGATATTGGGAGTATAGACGGTAGAGAGAAAGCACCATCAAAAGGACATAGAGATATGTTTTTGGACAAAGATGGCAATGTTATCAAAGATTTGAGCTTAATCGGACACTTGGCTGTCGGCGTACCGGGGTCAGTGGATGCTATGGTTGAAATGCACAAAAAATTAGGAAAGTTAGCATGGAAAGATTTAATACAGCCTGCCATTGATTTGGCAAATAACGGTTTCAAACTCACCAAAAGAGAGGCTGAATCACTTAATAGCACCAAAGAAAGCTTCAAAAAAGCCAATCGCTACCCAATACACTTGGTCAGGGAAGACAGACCTTGGCAAGAAGGCGATATAGTTTTTTATAAAGAACTTGCCAAAGTATTGGAGCGAATCAGGGATAACGGCAGAGATGGATTTTATAAAGGAGAAACTGCCGATCTTTTTGTAAGAGAAATGGAAAAAGGAAAAGGCATTATTACCAAGGAAGATTTGGCAAACTATAAGGCTATTTGGCGAACACCAGTAAAAACACCTTATAAGAAAGACTATCAAATAATTTCTATGCCACCACCTTCAAGCGGAGGCATAGCCTTACTTCAGCTAATGCAAGGCACTGAAAATTACCCTTTTAGGAAATGGGGATTCCTAAATTCTCAAACTATTCATACGATGACAGAGTTAGAAAGGCGTGTATATGCAGATAGAGCTACGCACTTAGGCGACCCAGATTTTTATAAAGTACCCGTAGAAATGTTGCTAAATCCCGCTTACAACAAAAAACGCAATGAAAGCATCAATTCTAATCAAAAAACTCCTTCTACTGCCATAAAGGAAGGAAATGTAAGAGCGATTGAAAGTGTTGAAACCACGCACTTTTCAGTAGTAGATAAAGAGGGAAATGCCTTTTCAATCACTACTACACTAAATGGCAATTTTGGTTCAAAAGTAATGGTAGAAGGTGGCGGTTTTCTTCTTAATAACGAAATGGATGATTTTAGTGTAAAAGCAGGTGTACCTAATCAGTTTGGAGCTGTGGGCGGCGAGGCAAATGCGATAGAAGCTAATAAAAGAATGCTTAGTTCGATGACCCCATCTATTGTTGAAAAAAACAACGATTTATTTATGGTAGTAGGTTCCCCCGGAGGCACTACTATTATTACTACTGTATATCAAGTAATTATCAATGTAATAGAACACCAAATGACCATGCAACAGGCTGTAAATGCCAAAAGATTTCACCATCAATGGCAACCCGACCTAATCTTAATGGAGAAGGGAGCAATTGCAGATAGCGTAAAAATTCGCCTACAGAGCATGGGACACGTCATCAATGAAATAGGAGGACTTGGCAAAGTAGATGCCATTCTACGCCTGCCTAATGGTATGTATGAAGGAGCTTCAGACCTTACTCGCTCTGACGGAGCAGCTCTCGGCTATTAATTCCCTACCCATCTCTCGGCAATACGTAAAGAATAATCTATAAATTGTACCAACGAATTATCATAGAAAGTGTTACCGAGAGAATTTCCATTCTCATCTACATTCTTTCCTGTTTCATGTGATTCATATACCTTCGGAGAAATCACTGAGTATGTATTTGTAAAGCTGATAATTTTATTAAATAACATTGTCATTTCGATAGAAGGCATTCTTCCTCCCCTTCCAGAGGAAACCCCGCAAAATGCAAATACTTTATTATCAAATAAATGGCTAAAAGGTTCTCCGCCTATTTGGTGAACTGCATTGATGAGTTGCGGACTCGTAAACCAATTATATTCGGGAACAATAAAAAACAATAGCTCACCACTTGCCCAAGTATTAATAAGCTTTTCTTGAAAATTAGTAAGTTGCTCTTTATTTATTTCTCCTTGCCCTACTAAAGGGATATCATAATTTTCAAAATCTGCTAAAGCTATATTTGCAAAACCTTGATTTTCTAATACTTTCTTTATACGTTTCGCTACTTTGAGTGAGTTGCTATTTTCTCTTGGTGAGGTCGAAATAATACTAATCTTTAATGTCATTTTTACTTTATAATTAAGTTATTAACGCAAACCTACCCATAAAACAGGAAAACAATGATTATGGTTTAAAAAAATCAGATAGATTTTTTGTTTTGGCAGGGTAGTATATAAAAAATAAGCCCTCATTATATAGATTTCTATCTACT
>REAZ01000036.1 GCA_004294445.1 Cytophagales bacterium | reverse complement strand
TAAGAAATAAGATTATTCAAAGAATCTTTGCCTGTGTCCAATCTGGAAAAAAATATGATAAAAACCATCAAAAAGAGTTGGTTTTGTCATAGAATTCAAAGGCGAAAGTGTTTTTAAAGCGTTTTTATCAAACTCATCATTTATGTTAAAAATTACATTATACATATCATAACGATGTATATTATCAATAACTTCATATTTTTCCTTATGGCTACCGTCATCATTTTCCTCATCCTCCCAATAATCTTCTTCAAAACGTGATATTAACGCCCAATCAACTAATTTTTGCAATTTCTCACAAAACTCTTTACAATCATCTAATATTTCTTTTGGAATAGCCATATCCTTAATTTTCTATAAAAAACCATTGGCAAGGCGAAAAACCGTTTTTCACCTTGCCAAAGATATAAAAAATATTTCAAAACAAAACTTACACCTTTCTCAAATCCAAAGTGTAAGGATATTCGGGGTTTATCTCGTCTTGGGGGTTTGTTGGGATAATTTTGGGCTGCAAGTCCGTTCCTTTTAGCACTACTCTGGTCGTACTGCTGCCCGTAGCTTGAGGCGTGTAAATAGGTTCTTGGAACTGCTCGTAGTTGTTGTTCCAAAAACGACTGATTCGCCTCGACTCTGCCTCGTAGGAATTGACAGGGAAAACGTCATAGCTTCTACCCCCTGGGTGCGAAACGAAGTAGGTACAGCCCCCAATCGACCGCTTGTTCCAAGTGTCGTAAATGTCAAAAACCAAAGGCGACTGCACAGGGATAGTGGGGTGCAGTGCCGACCAAGGCTGCCACGCCTTGTAGCGAATGCCCGCTACGTACTCGCCATGTGTGCCTGTGCTTTTGAGCGGTACGCCTCGCCCGTTGCAAACTAAGATGTAGCGATTGTCGACCAGACCCGAAATTTTGATTTGGATACGCTCAACCGAAGAGTCCACGTAGCGAGATGTTCCTTGATTGGAGGTTTCCTCTCCGAGTACGTGCCAAGGCTCTATTGCCATGCGAAGTTCGATAGAAATATCACCAATCTGTACTGTACCGTAATGCGGAAAACGAAATTCAAAAAAGGCATCAAACCAAGAAATATCAAAATTATATCCTTCTCTTTTCAAGTCATCAACTACTTGTTTCATGTCCATAAAATTATGATGGGGGAGCATAAATCTGTCGTAAAGGTCTGTCCCCCAGCGCACTAATTTGTGCTTGTATGGCTTTTCCCAAAAGCGAGCAATCAAGGTGCGAATGAGTAGCGTTTGCACCAAACTCATTTGGTAGTGTGGCGGCATATCGAAGCCTCTGAACTCCACTATGCCGAGCCTGCCCGTAGAAGAATCGGGCGAATAGAGTTTGTCGATGCAAAATTCTGCTCTGTGCGTATTGCCCGTAATATCGGTAAGTAAGTGCCTGAACAGCCTGTCAGTAAGCCAAAAAGGAACTTCTTTTCCTTCTGGAATTTGGCTAAAAGCAATTTCCAACTCATATAAATTTTCTAAACGTCCTTCGTCTATGCGCGGGGCTTGGCTGGTAGGTCCTACAAAAGCACTTGAAAATAAGTAGGACAGACTTGGGTGATGCTGCCAATAGGTGAGCAAGCTGCGCAACAAATCGGGGCGGCGTAAAATTGGGCTATCCGAAGGTGTAGCCCCGCCAATAGTTACGTGGTTGCCGCCGCCTGTGCCTGTGTGCCTGCCATCTATCATAAATTTTTCAGTGCCTAAGCGCGAGAGATGTGCCTGTTCGTAAAGCAATTGCGTATTTTTGAGCATATCATCCCAAGAGCTTGTAGGCTGAATGTTTACCTCTATCACACCAGGGTCAGGTGTAACTTTGAGGTTTTCTATACGCCAATCTTTGGGCGGTTCGTAGCCCTCTATTCTGATAGGCATTTGCAGGTCTTGAGCCGTTTTTTCTATGGCAGCTATCAAATCTAAATATTGCTCTAAGTAGGTAAAAGGAGGCATAAAAATGTGCAAACGACCTTCCCTACTTTCTATGCAAAGGGCGGTGCGAATGGTTTCGATGAGTTTGGTTTTTGCCTCCCCCTTCCCCCCTCCAAAGGGGGATAAGCTACCTTCGCCTTTGTTGGTGTTTTCACCAACAAAACTCTTACCGTTGTCAGTGTCATCACTGACGACTTGTGTCGCCGTTGTCTGTGTCCCCACAGACAACATTGCACTGTATTTTTCATGATAATCTCCCAACGCTTCTTTGTCTGCAAAGAGGTCATTATCGGGCAGAATTTCGGGAACGGCTTCGGGCAGAGATTTCAGAGGAAGCCGCAAGCCCATTTGCGAATTTCCTGCAATAAGAAACAAATTCCCACGCCTAAACTCCCAAAGACAAGTTTGCCAACGCCCGTCCCAATCATTCCATTTCAAAGGCAAAACATAGCCCGTAGGTGTTCCTAAGCCATTTTGTAGCACATCTGCAATATTTTTTCTTTGCCAGCCATCTTTCAAATCGTATTCCAACGGATTGATATTAGCGGGCAGTTTTTGCTCCTCTACAATGTAATGCAGGGCATCTTCATAAGCAGGAGAGATATGCAAAGGATTTATTTTCAGATATTTACTTAGGTGATGAATAAATTTTTTTGCGTCTTCTTGAGTATATTTATAGTTTACACCGTCTTTTGCTATCCATTTTTCATTTCGCCAGATAGGTGCGCCATCTTTCCGCCAAAAAAGCCCTAATTGCCAGCGTGGAATAGGCTCGCCTGGATACCATTTTCCCTGCCCGTAGTGCAGCAAGCCGCCTTTCCCAAAAGTATCTTTGAGGCGAAGTAGCAAATCTCCAGCAAGTTTTCGCTTGTGTTCTCCATCGGCTTTGGTATTCCATTGGGCAGATTCCATGTCATCTATGGAAACAAAGGTAGGCTCTCCGCCCATTGTAAGGCGTACATCTCCATTTTTCAAATCTTCTTCTACTTGGTAGCCAAGTGCTACTATTTTATTCCATTGCTCCTCGGAGTATGGCTTTGTAACTCTTGGGTCTTCGTGGATTCGCTTAACAATATTGGAAAATCTAAATTCTTCGGTATTGCACTGCCCCATAATGTAGCCCGTTACGGGTGCGGCACTTGCATAATCGGGCGTGCAAGCAAGTGGAATATGCCCCTCACTCACAAAAAGCCCAGAAGTAGGGTCAAGCCCTACCCAACCCGCACCAGGGATATAGACCTCTGTCCATGCGTGCAAATCTGTAAAATCTTGTTCGGGACCCGAGGGACCATCTAAGGATTTTACATCAGCTGTAAGCTGTACCAAATAGCCCGAAACAAAGCGTGCCGCCAAGCCCAAATGTCTCAAAATCTGCACTAATAGCCAAGCCGAATCCCTGCAAGAGCCAAGTTTGCGAGTCAGAGTTTGCTCACAAGTCTGCACCCCCGCTTCCATACGAATCGTATAGGCTATGTCGTTTGAAAGACGTTGATTGAGGGCAACCAAAAAATCTACCGTTCTAATACGCTGACTTACATCTACTTGTGCAACCCATTCCTTCAACAAATCGTTATTTTCGGTAATTTCCAAATAGGGCAACAATTCCTTTTTGGTCTGCTCGTCATACGTAAAGGGAAACTTATCGGCGTACTCTTCCAAGAAAAAATCAAAGGGATTGATAACCGCCATTTCCGCAATTACTTCCACGTCCATCGCCAGCTCTGTAGTTGGCTCGTTGAACACTACACGCCCCAAAAAGTTGCCAAAAGGGTCTTGCTGCCAATTCATAAAGTGATTTTCAGGCTTTATCTTCAGCGAATAGCCCAAAATTTTGGTACGACTATGCACCGCAGGGCGCAAGCGAAATACATGAGGCGAAAGCAAAACAGGCTTATCGTAACGATAATAGGTGCTATGATTGATTGCTACTTTAATTGCCATTTTTCAAATTATTAAATGACTAAATGATTTAAAGACTATGTGTGTTGGCGTGTTTATTTTATGCGTGTTTGGCAAAGATAGGAATATACAAGGTCTAAACAAATGTTTAAACCTTTTTCAAATGAATAATTAGTCATATCGTCTATAAAAGCACTGATAGTATTTTTCAGACTACTATCAGTGCTTTATTATCGTTGTTTCAGCCTTATAAACCATACGAATAACTACAAAATAACATTACTTATCAAACTGATAACCAAATAGCTTAGTGATTTTTTTCTTTCGTATTTCTTCCACTTTTATGCTCATGCGTATGTCTTTTTGGGGGCGGTCAAAGGGGTCTTTAGGAGTAGCCGCTATTTTATCTACTATTTCCATACCTTGAATTACCTCGCCAAAAACGCTATATCCCATGTCCAAATGCGGTGTGCCGCCTATTTTTCGATAAACTTCTTTTTGATTTTCAGGGATAGGCTTGCCTATGCGAGCTTCCATTTGTTGGATTTCGGGTTCAGAAAGTGGTTTTCTCTGCACGATATAAAACTGGCAGCCGCTTGATGCTTTTTGCGGGTTGCCATCACGCGCCGCCGCTATTACGCCTCTGCGATGAAAAATAGTAGGCACAAACTCCGCATCAATCTTATACCCTACATCTCCGTTGCCGAGCCGCTCTCCTGCTTTGGCATTTTTAGAGTTGGGGTCGCCACCCTGAATCATAAAGTTGTCGATGACCCGATGAAACAATAGGCTATCATAAAAGCCTTTTTTTGCCAATTTTATAAAGTTTGCCTTGTGCTTGGGGGTTTCATCATACAAAAGCAAGTAAATATTGCCAAACTCTGTAGTGATGGTAATAAGAAAATCTTTCTTGGACTTTTTAACTCGCTCCTCTTGAGCAACTGCAAACTGCCCAATGGAAAGTAAAAAAACAAATAACAAAAACCTGAAAATATTGATTTTCATCTGATTAAAGATTTAGAATAGAAAGTTTGAACGATTATGCTTTTTCTCTAATTTTTGTAGCAATTTTCGCCAACTGGTCTTGGCTAAGTTTGAGTTTGGGCTTTGCAAAGTTTACATCTTCCATGCTATTCATGGGGACTAAGTGTACGTGCGTGTGCGGCACTTCCAGCCCTATGACCATCACGCCTATGCGGAGGCAGGGGATAGCCCGCCCAAGCTGTAGGGAAACTTTTTTGCAAAAGAGCATCAAGCCCGCTAAGGTTTGGTCGTCATGGTCAAAAATATAGTCGATTTCCCGCTTTGTAGCCACTAAGGTATGCCCTTCGGCTAAGGGACTGATGTCCAAAAAAGCAATATAATTTTCGTCTTCGGCTACCAAATGGCAGGGAATTTCACGATTGATGATTTTTGTAAAAATACTTGACATAATTAATTTTCGTAAAAATATACTTTGAAAGTTGTGCCTTTGCCCAATTCGCTCTCCACCTCTCTTTTCCCTTTCATGGCTTCTACCTGCGTTTTGGTGATAAACAAGCCCAAGCCTTTGGCATCGGCGTTGTTATGAAAAGTTTTATACATACCAAATAACTTTTCACCATTTTTTTTCATATCAATTCCTATACCGTTGTCGCTTACTGTAAGGACTTTATAAACGCTGTTCTTTTGTCATAAGTTTTGGCTTTTTTCTATGTTAAAATTTAACTTAGAGATAATGCCTTTGATGCAAGGTCATGCCTCACTTTAACGATGTCTTTCTTGCAAAACTTCTATAATTTCATCTAAGTTAATATTTTTTTCTTCCAATAAAATGAGATAGTGAAACAATAAATCTGCTGCCTCATTTTTGAACAAATCGGTATTGTTGTCTTTCGCTTCAATTACCAATTCTACGGCTTCTTCTCCTACTTTTTGGGCTATTTTGTTTACTCCTTTCGCAAAAAGTTTGCTTGTGTAAGAATCAGTAGAGGGGTTTTCCTTTCTTTGGCGTATAATCCCCTGCAAATAATTTAAAAAAGCAGCTTTCCCCTTGTTTGTTTCGCCAAAGCAAGTATCGCTTCCTGTGTGGCATACCGCCCCTACAGGTTTTACCTTTATGAGCAACGTATCGGCATCGCAGTCGCCTGCTATTTCTTTCACCTCCAAAAAATTGCCCGAAGTTTCCCCTTTTGTCCAGAGGCGTTCTTTGCTGCGGCTATAAAAAGTTACTATATTTTCTGTTTTTGTTTTTTCCAATGCCTCTTGGTTCATGTAGCCGAGCATCAGCACCTTATTGGTCGTGGCATCTTGGATGATGGCAGGAATTAAGCCGCCTACTTTATCGAAATTCAAATCCTCATTCATGCTGTCTAAAAGATTAATAAACAAAGTTATCAGAAATATTTGGAACAGTGAAGGTGTAGCTTGTAAAAAAATGATAATTTCGTACCCAAATAAACCAATTAAGCATGAGTGTGTTAAAAAAACTTGCCTCAGATACCGCTTATTACGGACTAAGTAGCATTGTTGGTCGGGTGCTAAATTTTCTCTTGTTCCCATTTTATACGGGTATTTTCTTTGCCGAAGACTACGGCATCATGTCCGATTTTTATGCAAAAGCTGCTATTTTTAATGTTATCTATATTTTTGGTATGGAAACCGCCTATTTTAGGTTTTCCTCGAAGCAGGAGAACAAGCCCGAAGAAGTCTATCGGACGGCGGTGAGTGCGGTCATGCTTTGCTCCTTGTTTTTTTCGAGTTTGCTGATTCTGTTTTCCCAACCATTAGCAGATTTGATGCAGTACCCTGATAGACAAATAGATGTCATTCTTTTTGCCTTGCTTTTTGCCGTAGATGCTATCGTAGCTATTCCTTTTGCGCGCCTGCGGCAGGAAAACAAAGCAAAGAAATTTGCATTCGTCAAAGTAGGTAATATCCTCATTAACATTGGGTTGAACATTTTTTTTCTCTATGTGTGTCAAAATATTTTAGACAATAAAAGTAATTCGTATTTTTTTGATTTGCTTTTCCCGCTCATTCCTTTGGTAGAAGAAATATATTATCCCGAATATGCTCTTCGGTACGTATTTGCTATTAACCTCATTGCCAATTTGTTACAAGTTTTATTCATCAGAGAAACTTTCAAAAATTTCCGCTTCCAGATTCAGTATGCCCAATTCAAAGAAATGTTTGTTTATTCGTATCCGCTACTTTTTATGGGCTTGGCGGGTGCCGTCAACGAAGTCTTAGACAGAGATTTGCTCAAATATTGGCTACCAGAAAATTTTTATGAGGGAAAAACCAATTTAGAAGCCGTTGGGATTTACTCTGCCTGCTACAAACTCTCTATTTTTATTTCATTGGCAGTTCAGGCATTTCGCTATGCTGGCGAGCCATTTTTCTTTTCAAAAGCAGCCAACAAAAACTCTCCGCCCTTGTTTGCTAAAGTAATGCGTTATTTTGTCATTGCCTTGACTTTCATGTACTTAGCGGTGAGCGTAAATTTAGATATTTTGCAATCTTTTCTGCGGAAAGATGAATATCGGGAGGGCATTGGCATTGTTCCTTTTTTGCTGTTGGCAAACTTGTTTTTGGGGATTTACTACAACCTCACTATCTGGTTCAAAGTTACGGACAAGACCTATTTTAGTGTGATTTTTAGCGGAATAGGAGCATCTATTACTGTGCTTGGCAATCTTTTGCTCATTCCTATTTTGGGCTATATGGGCAGTGCGGTAGTTACTTTGCTCTGCTATTTTACCATGAGTGCTTTGTGCTATGTCTATGGGCAGAAATACTACCCTATTCCGTACCCACTCAAAGCTATTTTCGCCTACATTGGTTTTGCGAGTGGGCTTATTTTCACCGCTGCCCACTTCGATTTTGGCGGCATACTCAATTTTTTCTTTCATAATGGGCTGGTATTGGTATTTTTGGGAGTGGTATATGGGGTAGAGCGAGGGAAATTTATCGAGAAAAAGGAATTATAGGGAAGGGGCGTGTTTAATTAATAGTTTTACGCAATAGAGTTCTTTTGAAAGTGAACACGTCAGTAAAGCAAGCTTGGGAAAGTGAAAATAAGCACAAGAAGAGTCCTAATACCTGATTTAGATAATGCTCAAATTCCTTAAGGGTTTATTACTTTTATCTATTTTTCTCTTAACTTGTTTCCAAATTCTATGATTATGGAAAATCTAACGAGTGCTAACAAATTTGACTCTTTTGATTACAGGAAGAAAAGTTTTCTCTTTCCCTTTATCAAAGGAATGGGAATCGCTTTGGTTCTTGATGTCTTTTATCTTATTTTTAACTATTTTTCATTTGGGGAAATAATTTTTTTTCCCGTATTTGTTCCGCCTCTTGTGGTTTTATTTTTTTCTATTCCTATGTATTGGTCTTTGCAAAGAGAAAAATATTATTTGAGTAGTTTTTCAGCAGATGCCAATGGAATCATGTTGAATTATTTTTACGAAGACACTCCCCATCATAGCCATATTGCTTGGCAAGACTTTGATTTTGAACTTTATACCAATAAAACGTATAAATATTTAGAAATTTGGGACAAAAATAAGGCAGTTCTCAAAATTGGTAATTTTGTGTTTGACCACAAACGAAAGTTTGAAGATTTGGAAATCTGTTTTAAAAAATTTCTCGAAAATAGAATCAATCAATATGATATTTTTGGGCAATCTTTTGGCACAAAATGATAAATGTGGTGTCAGTTTCCCAAATCTGGCACTACAAAACCTTTTTCTTGCTTAGAAAGAATGATATAAGTATTATTATTTTTAACCACTGTTAGCGTCTAATTGGGTTTCAATAAATATTCGTTCCTGTACCGTCTGACCGAAGGTCTGTACGGTGCAGACCTTCGGTCAGACGGTATGTTTTTCAAAGAACGGTTTATTCTTGAATATCAATAAGACGACTAACAGGGTTTTAGCCTATAAAGCCTACTCATACAGTTTTTTTCCTACTTCAAAGTATTTATCACCATCTCTCCAAAACAATTTTTCACTTGTGTTGCCAATCAAGCGGCAAGAATAAACGTAGGCACTGAAAAATTTGTATAAATATTCATAATCCAAATTGTCGGCTTGGTCGGTAACTTGGTGATAATATTTGCCAATTTCTTCGTCAAAAGCCTTGAATCCCAAGCTAAAAGTAGGGGCGGGAACGCCTTTTTTCGCAAAATTTACGTTGTCCGAACGGTCAAAAAGACCTTGCTCAGGTGCGGGGTCGTCCGTAGCCCGAAGTCCGTAGGCTTGGCAGGCTTCTTTGATGAATCCGTCCGCTGTAGTGCGTCCTAAGCCGATGATAGTAGCTACAGAAGTGTCATTATAGCCTCCGTTATCACTATTGAAGCAATAGACCATTTTTTTGAGTTCGAGTGGCGAATGTTCCACAAACCAGCGACTTCCGAGCAAGCCTTTTTCTTCGCCTGTGAATAGCACAAATAAGGCTGAACGATTGGTAGGATATTTCCCGATATTTTCGGCGGCAGATAGCACCGTAACCGTACCAACAGCATTATCTCTTGCCCCGTTGAAGATGCTATCGCCTTTGGCAGCATTTGCTTTGTCAATCCCTACATGGTCATAATGAGCAGAATATACTACATAGTCGTCTTTTAGTTTTGCATCTTTCCCCTCTACATAGCCAACTACATTGTAGGTAGTAAATTTTTTAATGATACCGCTTTCGATGCCCAACTTCACTTTCATTTTTTTCTTTTCTTTCCAAAAACTCGCTTCTTTCCAATCGCCATCATTTATCCAGATGTGTGGGATAGAGGGTGTCGGGGAAGTGCCGCCTTCGCTATCCAAGTCTATGGATTCCTTATTGAGATAGCCCACCAAAAATTTCCAAGGAAGTTTCGGGTTATTATAAAACTCAATAAGAGCTACTGCTCCTTTTTCCATTGCTTTCTTTTGTTTTTCCTTGCCTTTGTAAAACCAGCCTTGCGGGTTCATTTCTTCGGCAGCCCCACCTTTTACCACTACTATTTTGCCTTTTACGTCTATTTTATCGAAATCCTCACTTGTGCCGTAGTCCAGAAACACCGCTTCTACTTCGGTTCTGAGACTTTTCCCATCTAAAAGCAAGGTATTTTCAACCAATTTCAGCGTTTTTCCTTTGTAGGAAACCGTTACCTCTTTTGGTGCCTTGCTCGATTTCATGCTTACGGGTTGCAAATAATTTGGATAGGCGGGCAAAGGCTTTACTCCGTAGCTTTTGAGTTGTGTAGCTATGTAGCGAGCCGCTATTTCCTGCTCAGGCGAGGGCGTATCCCTGCCGCGTAGCTCGTCAGAAGCCAAAAAATAAATGTGCGATTCTATTTTACTTTTGCTTACCGTAGCATCAGTAAGTTCTTTGTCTTTTTGGGCAAAAATATTGGTGCAGACAAGCACGAATACGCCTAAGAGCGTTGCTTTTTTCATTAGGTTATTTTCTTAAAAATTTATATTTGGATAATATGACACAACTTACATCTTCCCAAAAGATGTAAGTTGTGTTAAGAGTTTTTCTTGATAAAATCAATAGAAAGTTGGTTAAAAATTTCGGGTTGTTCTACGTTGCATACGTGTCCACAGTTTTCCAATACTTTTAGCAGTGAAAACTTATGTTCTTTTACCAATCTTTTTACTTGCGGCAAAAACATATAATCTTCATCTCCCATGATGTAAAGCGTAGGGACGGGAATGTCCTTTTCTTTGAAATAACGTAGCAAGGGATTAACTTCGGCAGTGAGGGTGAACCACCGCAAAAATTCAGATTGCTTCAGGTTTTTCGCCTCTTTGATAAATAAATTCCTTGATTCTCTGTGCCTTCGGCGCGGCATCAAAATGTGGGCAAACATGGTGTAAATCCAGATGAAAGGCAGCAATTTTTTGAGCCAAGTAGCACCTTTCATCAAAAAGCGAGAGCGAATATTGAGCCGAGTAATCGCTCCGCCAAGTATCATCGTTTTGATTTTTGATTGGTCTAATTCCGCAATGCTGCGAATGACGATAGTACCCAAAGAAACGCCAATAAAATGTGCAGACTTGATTTCCAAATGATTTAATACCTCTACTACGTCTTTGCTCACCTCCTCAAAAGAGTATTCCTTCTGCCAAAAAATATCTTTTGACTTACCATGACCACGCAAATCTACCAAAAGCACGTTGAAGTGCAAAGCCAAGTCTTTCAACTGCTTGAACCAAATCGTAGAACTTCCCCCTGCGCCATGCACCAGCACGACCCACTCTTTTGACTGACCTTGTATATAAGTTTTGTAATAAAGCATCGTAGGTAAAAAAACCAAAATTAAGCACCACACTGTAAAACAAGGTAAAATTAAGATAAGTTTTGACAAAAACAATAATTTTTAAAATTTTGATATTCAAAAAGTTATAGACCTATAAAGATGAAATCAAAAAAACAGTTAAAAAAAATACTGCTTCTGTGTACCTTTTCTTTTTACTAAGTATTATGAAGTATGAAAGAATCAAATATTATCAAATTAATAATAGCTAATCTAATAATTATTTGACTATCAATAATATGAATTAATTTAAAAGTTAATTAAACATGAAAAACAAACTAAAAAGAATCGGAACGGCAGTTGTAAGTCTATTTGCAATGATATTGATAGCACATCTATATTACCTTAGCACTTTGGCAGCCACAGAAATTTACCCGACAGATACATTTTTGGATAAGGCAAGTCGCAAGAAAGCATTGATAATCACTGCTCATGATGATGACGCTTTTGCCTCAGCAGGTACTATAGGCAAGCTGGTAAGCGAAGGCTGGGAAATTCGCCATATTTGCCTTAGCTCGCAGCAAGGCATAGCGCGCGATAAAATGTTTGAGGGGATTGTCAAAGAACAAGGCTTGGCGGGTGTGGATTTTCTAAGCCTAAAGCATAGGAACGACCTCGATACTAACAAAACGCCCTTCATGCCGATAGCCATCAAAAATTTTAGAGTTGTTTTTAATGCAAAATCAGTCTATGAGATGTTAGCAGAAAAAATTGACCAGTTTCAGCCCGAAGTCATATTCTCGTTGGACGACCAAATAGGCGGTTATGGGCATCCCGACCACGTTTTTATCAGTAGATTAGTCCTTGATTATTGCAAAGAAAATAATACAAAAGCCAATTTTTCTGTCAAAAAAATCTATCAGTCAGTATTTACCCCCTCTATGTCGGAGGCAATCATGGTCAAAGAACGCCTGCACAACTGGAGTACTGTAAATCCGTATCTTACGGGCAAAATGGTCTATAATGTGAGTGGTATGCCTATTCCTACCACCGAAATTAATATTTATAGTTGGGCAAAAGCCAAAAAAACGTATATGGACGGCTTCCCTCCACAAGACCGCAAAAATATTAAAAAATTTGCTCCTGCTTTTCACCTATATCCTGCTTGGCTGTATTTCAGTATTTTTGACAAAGAATATTTTAGGGTGATAGATACCAAAAAGATGTAGCATTTCTAAAATCTACTCAAAGACTTTTTATTCATTTATACCAACAATTTAATTGTTTTTTTATCGAACTAATCACAATAAAACCTACCTTTGATAGTGTAGGTTTTATTCATTTACTCAAACATTTTTATTTTTAAACCATGAAAAAAATCATTGTATTGCTATGTGCGTTGTGTTTATGCTCTTTTGCAAACGTGCAAGCACAAGGGCAGCTATTAAAACAAGGCGTTAAGCAAATGGCTATCACAGCCCTGATGACGCAGCTACAGTCCAACCCAAAACTTTCAAAGTTTGCGACACTTTTTCAAGCCGCACAAGTCGCTGGTTTGCTAGGCAGTCAAAAATCACCGCTTACGCTCCTCGCTCCAAGCAATAGTGCTATTGATGCGGCTTTCAGCAAAGACCAGCTACAGAATTTGCTCAAACCCGAAAGCAAGTCAATGTTGGGTGATTTGGTGAAAAATCACTTGATTAGTGGTGCGATGAGTGCCGCAAACTTAGGCGGCACCAGTTCTTCTACCAATCTACTCGGCAAGGCGTTAAATATAGCTAAGTTAGCGGGCGGCGCATTGAGTATTGGCGGGGCAAATGTTACGGATACTGACATCAAAACTTCTGATGGAAGTATGATTCAGGTAATAGATAAAGTGCTTACTACTAATTAATTAGAAATAAAAGTGTATTTGCCTTAGGCGAATAGATTGATAACCTAATCATTTGCCTAAGGCAAACATACAATTAAATTATTACCGCTACTTGTTTATAAAAAAATGCGAAACAAGATTATTACTTTTGGTGAAATGATGATGCGGCTTTCGCCACCCAATTTCCAACGATTTGAGCAGGCACATAGCTTAGAAGTTATTTTTGGTGGCTGCGAATCCAATGTAGCCGTAGCACTTGCTAATTGGGGCTTGTATGCCGCGCACATTACTCGCTTCCCCGCTAATCCTTTGGGAAATAGTGCTTTGCAGTTTTTACAACGGCAGGGTTTAGATACTTGTTTTATCCAACTCAAAGGCGAGCGTTTGGGTTTGTACTTTTTGGAAAATGGCGTAGCAATGCGCTCAGGTAGAATAGTTTATGACCGCTATCGGTCTGCTTTTGCCGAAATAGAAGTAGGTAGCTTTGACTGGGAGCAGATTTTTGAAGGGGCTACTTGGTTTCACTGGTCGGGAATAACGCCCGCACTCTCTCAGAACTGTGCGGAGGAGTGCAAGAGAGCATTGGCAGTGGCTCAGAAGAAAAATTTATTCATTTCTGCTGATATTTACTACCGCTCTAACCTTTGGAAATACGGCAAACGCCCAAGCGAAGTCATGCCTGAACTGGTGCAATACTGCGACTTAGTGCTTGCTAATGAGCAAAATATGGAAGAAATTTTTGGGATAGGAATAGAAAATGTAGAAAATTCATTTCTTATTTCTTGCAAAAAAATGAAAGAAAAATTCCCTCAAATTAGCAAAATAGTAGATACTGAAAGAATCTCTATCAGTGCTTCTCACAATCAAATCAGGGCAAAATTATTCAATGGGACAGACTTGTTCATTACTGATTACCAAGACATTGACCCGATAGTAGATAGGATTGGAGGAGGCGATGCTTTCATGGCAGGGCTTATCTACGGACTCTCTACCTATAAAGACGACCAAAAAGCATTGGATTTTGGTATTTGTGCCTCGGCACTCAAGCACACGATTGAGGGCGATGCCAACTTGATTTCTGTGGCAGAAGTGGAAAACTTGGTCAGAGGTGATCATTCTGGTCGACTAAGGCGATAGCTTTTACCTTCGGTTGTCTTCGCCCAATACCATGCTCAGATAGCTTTCGTAGCGACTTTGTGCTATTTCGCCACTTTCTACGGCTCTGATGATGGCACAGTTAGGCTCGTGCTGATGCGTGCAGTTGTAGTATTTGCACTGCCCAAAAAGTGAGCGCATTTCAGGGAAAAAGTGGTTAATTTCCTCCGATTCCATATTCATCAAGCCCAATTCCTTGATGCCCGGTGTGTCTATGAGGTAGGTGTTAGGGCGAATTTCAAACATTTCTGCAAAGGTAGTCGTATGCTTGCCTTTGAGAGAGGAGTCAGAAATGTCGTTTGTTGCCAAAAGCAAATTAGGAGCTATCTGATTGACAATCGTGGACTTGCCTACGCCCGAATGACCTGAAACTAAGGTTTTTTTACCTTCCAATAACTCATTTAGTTTTTTGATGTCAGCGACATCGAAGGCGGAGATTGCATAAGCAGCATAGCCAATTTTTTCGTACATTTCTATTAACTCTTGCTGAAAATCTAAACCCTCTTGCCCAAGTAAATCTTTTTTGTTAAAAACTACTACAGCGGGAATGCGGAAGGCTTCGGCACTGACCAAAAATCTATCAATAAAGCCTAAAGAGGTTCTCGGCATCACCAAAGTAGCTATCAGCAGGGCTTGGTCGATATTTGCGGCGATAATATGCGCATCTGTTTTTTTGTGTGTAGATTGGCGAATAAGGTAATTTTCTCGTGGTATTATTTGGTTGATTATCACCATTTTTTGGGCAGTGTCTTCTATTTCAAACTCTACATAGTCGCCTACAGCAATTGGATTGCTGCTTTTTAGTCCGCCATCTTGTTTAAATTTTCCTCGCAATCTCCCCGTATAAATTTTCCCCTCTGTGGCTTGGAGTTCGTAAAAAGCACCCGTAGATCGCATCACTAAACCTTTCATTCTTTGTATGTATAAGTTTCCTACAAAGGTACAAAAGTTAAGGCAATATAAATAAATATAAATTAATAACTATTTTTAGACTTATGCAACTTTTTTGGCACGATTTGGGTCTTATTATTGGAAACGTTTTCCCCGTTCATAAATTTTAAATACCATGCAGAAGACAATAAGTCATTTAGGTATTGCAAGCGTTAATCAGACAGTTACTTCACTTCAGTTTTGCTGAAATAGCCAAGAAACTGTTACTGCGTTTTGTAATTATCTACCAAGCAAAAAAACAGCAGATAGCAGTTTGGTTTATTGATTATTCAGTTCATCATTCTCTATTTTATATTTTAGTATTTTCCTTAGAAAGGCAATACGCATTTGTTTTTAGGTCAATCGTTTTAAAACTTTTGAACAAAGCTATTCCTATTTTTTATTGGGTGAAAGCCCAGATTTTTAACCATCTAACCATCAAAATAACATGGAACGTTACACAGAAAAGCCAAAAACACAAGGCGAACGCCGTACGGACAACACTCCTGCTCCTGTAAGAACCCAACAAGGGAAAGACGGAGCAGGGGTGAGTGTTCCCTCTTCATCAAAATAGGCTGTTTCATAGCCATATTTTGGATAATATTTATTTTTAGAGATAAGAAATAAAATTTGATGCTGCTAAAGAGAAGGCAATATAAAAAATTAGCTTATTTTTGTTTTGAGTGATGCCCCGCCCGCCAAACGTACAAATTGATAATTTCTAAATCGGTGAATGAAAATGAGAAAAATAATAATGCTTACGACTGTATTGCTAAGTTTCCTATTCAGCAATACTTTTGCCCAAAACAATAATACCATGAAAATAAACTTTTTTTGCCCAAGATGGGGTAGCGAAAATCTCTCTTGGGATGCCTTTTGCGAAAAAGTAAAAAAAGCAGGTTATAACGGCATAGAGGGCGGTATTCCTGCCGATGCCGCAGAAAAACAAGCCATGCTCGATGCCCTAAAAAAGTACGATTTGTTGCTGATAGGCATGAGTTTTTATGGCACAAATCCTGACTTTAATCTTTCTGTCAAAAATTTTGAACTCAATCTGCGAAGCATTGCCGAGCTAAAGCCTGTGCTTATCAACTGCCACACAGGAAAAGATTTTATCAGTTTTGACCAAAACAAAGCCCTCATAGAGGTAGCTACCAAAGTAAGCAAGGAAACGGGCGTGAAAATATTACACGAAACGCACCGAGGTAGGTTTACTTATGCCGCCAATATCACCAAAGAATACTTGGAGAAGATACCAAATTTCCAACTCTGTTTGGATATTTCGCATTGGTGCAATGTGCATGAAAGTTTGCTTGACGACCAAAACGAAACCGTAAATTTAGCCCTTAGCCGTACCGACCACATACACGCACGCATAGGGCAACCCGAAGCACCACAGGTAACAGACCCGCGCGCTCCCGAATGGGCGGATGCGGTGAGCCATCATTTGGCATGGTGGGACAAGATTATAGAGCAAAAACGCCAAAAAGGAATCACTGCTTTTACTATCACGCCTGAGTTTGGTCCTGCAGGCTATTTGCCGATGCTCCCTTATACCAAACAACCCGTTGCTAATCAGTGGGATATAAATGTGTATATGATGGAAATGCTAAAGAAAAGATATAATCAATAGATGTGTCCACATTTTTCGGTTATTTTATACTTAGATTTAAACAACAAAACTTCGTATTATTTGGCGGTAGGGCTAAGTCGGTCAATAATATTTTTCAAATAAGCTACCTCTTCTTTGAGCATTTTTATTTGCTCCTCGTAGAGTTGACGTTCCTTGTCAAACGATTCCTTACCTATGACAATACCGTTGCGTATGCCTGTAGCTTGGTCATTTACGCTACCTATGACCGTTATTTTCCCATCAAACTCCAAAAGGTCTAGTAAGTTTACATCTAATATTTTGGCTATTAGATTTATTTTATCCACCGTTACGTCTGTTTCACCACGCTCTATTTTGCTGTACCCCGTTTGCGACATCTTTAATGACTCTGCCATATATTCTTGGGTATAGTTGCGTAACTCTCTGATTTTTTTTATGTTAAGCCCTATTCTGTGCATACTTTTATTTTTAGGATTCATTTTTAAACCTGAAAAAACAATATTTTTTTCAAACATAGTAAAAATAATGTAAAAAAAAACACTGTTGTACTAAAATAGTCTATTTAGTGCTAAGAATGTATCGTTGTTATCTTTAACTTTGCAGTACGAAGTTTTACCTAATGCCTTTATACCCCTACTATTTGCATTAATTTATAAAACTATATTTTGTTTATGAAACCTGTTAACTATCAGCCTTTTTTTATCTCCCCATACTACGAATACTGGGGAAATGTGGAAAAAAAACGCATCTATTCCAAATTTATTGGTTCTTGGAAAGACCCCGACATCATTCCTACTTTTTTGGCAGACACGAACAAAGTTGTAGAACTTATGCCTTTAGGGATAGAAACTTCTATAGCAGATGTATCTCTGATAGGTATTTCCCATCACGAGAAGTGCAAGGAAGCTCACAGAGAACTGCATAGAATCTCTTTACAGTACCTAAAAAATTTGGCTTTGGTGATAGCAATGAAGCATAATCATGGGGATGTTTTTTATGTGATGCCGCTACACGAGCAAACGGGGCTGCGAGTAAGTGCGCAATTCTACAATCTCAAGGCTGCTGAGGAGTATTTGGATAGCTGGCAACAAGCGCAAGATAAGAAAATATAAATTACTCCGCTACGAAGTTAGCTGTAGGTTATTTTACTAAAGCCTCTATTGGGGAGTTCTTCTTCAGTATAGGCTTTAGTTGGGAATAGGGGACAAAAATTTCGGTGATGATATTGGCATTTTCGGCAAAAAACATCATACCTCCCTTCAAAATACCAAATTTGTGGGGTAGGATGCTGCCAAATACTTTGCCTTCGTAATCTCTTCTGATTACCTCTTGGGCAATGTCTTCTAAATTAGTTTCATAATTTTCTACAAAAATCTCTTTGGCGGTAAGTTCGTTACCTGTGAGCAAGTCCCAAGTGTGGTAATTGCTGCGAATGATGCCCGCTGCCTCTCCCTTTTGATTCTTTCCACTTTGAAAAACACTGATAGTGAGTAAGTTACTTTCATTGAGAAAGATGGTCGTTTCTACGGTCGTTTCTTTGATATCTTTGTCTTTTTCAAATTTATCCAGCACCCCAAATTTGAATGTGTTGATAAGTGCTTTGTTTGGCATGGCTATCCCTACGGCGGTTTTCCCTATCTCATTTTTGAGTTGGCGAAGTACCTCTCCATTTTTGGTAGTGGTTGGGTAGTGCAGGCTTGCCTTTACTTTAGTAGCAGCATTTGGATTAAGGGCATTATCGAATCGGAGAACAATCATTTGCGCACTTTGGGCATAGTTTTCAACGAGGGTAAAAGGGAGTTGTTTTTTTCCGTCTGCCGAAGTCCAGATGCCCGATAGCTTGTCTTTCTTAAGTTTTCCTTCCCATTTACCATAAGTTTCTGATAACCAAATATTTTCTTTGCCAAAATTAGGAATTTCTGCATCAAAATCGCCATCATCAAGGTAAATAGGCTGTCCCATTTTGTTGAAATAAAACCGCCCGCTTGCCGCATCACCTACAATTTCTAAGTCCATTGTTACAGGAATTTTTCCCAATGTCCCTATCAAATGTAGGTATTGATGTTCTCTTACCTCTTGGGCATAGCTCGGCAAGTAAGCGCAAAAAAGAAATAGGAAGTAAAAAATTAATTGTTTGATGTTCATATAATGATATTTTTACCTCCCCCTGCCCCCTCCGAAGGGGGAAATATGAAAATTCCAACTCCAAAGGAGGGAATATAAAACTTACGACTTCAAAAGGGAAATATAAATTTACCTTCTTTCCATTGCTAAGGCATAAGCCCTTTCGTAATAGACACCTAAATTTTTCCAATCGAACTCTACAGAAGCCGATTCGGTGCGGTTTCGCTGCTGAATACGCTCCCTGCGAGAGAGTTGGACAAAAGAGAACATCTGCTCTGTTAGCTCATTGGCTGCTTCATCAAAACTTTTGTTATGGCGTTTTACCACGTACATTCCTTTATTTTGGTGGTCGGGAATATTTTTGAGAATATAATCACCGTAGCCCGAAAGATCGCTCGTGATAGAAGGCACACCGCTTGCATTGCTTTCCAAAGGCGTATAGCCCCAAGGCTCATAATAACTTGGGAAAACACCAAGATGACAACCTCTGACAAACTGACCGTAATCCATGCCAAAAAGTGGGCTTGAAGTGGTGATAAAATCAGGGTGATACACGATTTTTACCTTATCATAAGCATTATTTACCAAGTTGGCAGCCCGTAGAAAATTTAAGATTTCGTCTTTGTCATCATCTATGAGGTTGTGCGTAACTACTATTGGTAGCTGCGAAGTTCGCCAAGACTGCACAGACCTTCTTAGGCGTAATCTCCAATATTCATCTATAAATTCGTTGAGGGCGGGGAGCTTAGGGGCTACCCCTGCTGCTACTTCATAGAACATTCTTTCGCCTACTTGCTTCGTGATGGCATCGCAAGTTTGTCGAATTTCAGTAAGCATCGCCCTTGACTGCAAAGCGGCAGGATTGATGCTGTAATACGGTCTTTTCGTTACAAAAAACATCACTATCGTCTTGTCGATATTGTAGAGTCGCATCAGCCCATTCAGGCGAGCCAATGCCTCCAGCGTAACATCAAAGCCTTTGTTGCGGTATTCATAACGCCCCGAAGTGAAGAAAAACAGTGTTTTATCCAAATCGAATTTGTAATTGTGGAAAAAATGCCCCATTACAAACTGATTAATCTGCTCTTTATATTCTTTGTGCAAGTTTTGAAACTCGTGCAAGGCGACAAAGCGTTCTATGTTGAGTCCGTTTGGCAAAATTAAATCGCACTTTCGCCCAAGCAAGTAAATACACTCTTGGTTGGTAACATCACTAACCGTAGTAAATACATGAGAGCCATGTGCCGCAGCCCTTTCTATAGCAGCCGAAGGTTCTATGTTAAAATGTTTTGCTTCTTTGGCGGGGTCATAAAAAGGCAGATGATTATAAAAATTAGGGTCGTTCATCGCCAAATATCGCCCCAAAATAGTAGCGTGCGTGGTAAAAACAATTTGGACAGGTAAGCCTAATCTTCTCATTTCGGGAATAGGTGTTCCTGCCATCCATTCGTGAAAGTGAGCAATAATTGGCTTTTGCGTAGTTTCCCCATCTGCCAAAAAGCGGAAAAACTCCTTGATTTGATAGCCTACCGATACTACTTGGTCTATCAAATCCACATCATTGGGCGTGCCTATGCCGTGGTGGTCCCAGAGTTCGAACTTTATCTGCCCCAAACGATTATAGACACTAAACGGACTAAAAAGAGCTACCAAAGGTCTGCCCGTAACAAGCCAATAGCCATACTGCACTTCAAAGCCCGCCTGCCGCATCTTGAGGACAGCCCTGCCAAGCGGGTGGCTGTAGTCATCTGAAGGCTCAAATTCGGCTAATACATTCGGAGGCATATACGGACCTAAGAGGCAATAGCGGTCGCCCCACTTCTCTACCATTGCAGGCACTTTGCTGCGGATAACGGTATAAATGCCGCCTACTTGGTTGCAGACTTCCCAAGCAGTTTCTATTAAGAGAGGTTCTGTGTTATTGATGACCATAGTGAAAATAGCAAAGATTAATCGTTGAGATATTTACAGACTGAATTTTAGGCAAAATCTTTGAACTGTGCAATAAAGAAACGAATTATTTTATTTTTTTTTGCACAAGTAGGAACTATTCATTCAAAATCTCTATTTTTGCAGTATAAATGTGTGAGCAATGAAAAAACTCCTTACCTATGTATTTTGTCTGCAATTCTTGGCAATTAGTTTTGTGCCAAGCAGCAAACTCATAGAGTTATACAAAATAAATAACCTACTCAGCCATTTCTCACATCACCAAATCGTTCATAAAGAAGATATTAATTTTGTGGAGTTCTTGGTTTTGCATTACTTAGACAAAAAGCACGAGCATACGGACAGTAACGAACATGGAGGTTTGCCGTTCCATAATGCCTCTAATCAAAGCACTACAGCAACTATTAGCTTTTTATTTACTTCACCACCTTTTTTTTCTTGGGACTTCAGAATAGTGAATATAGAGATGCTTGATAGCCACAAAACTACTTATCAAGACAATTATTTTCCTTCTTTTCATCTTTCCATTTGGCAGCCGCCAAGGTTCGCCTAATTTCTTTCTCTGTTAAACTCAGTTTTTCATGTGATAGCACTTATTGCATACCGCATAAAAAAACTGACTTTCCAATGCACTAAAAAATAAGTTTATTGCTCGTCTGACCGCAGGTCTGTATGTATGTATTTTGCATGAAATGGTCTGTACCGTAGGTCTGACCCGCTTCTTACTAAAATAATCTATGGTGCAGACTTTCGGTCAGACCATATTTATAAACAATCAAACAATTCATTTTTATGTTAGATAAAATCATTCATTTTTCTATCCACAACAAGCTCATTATAGGCATTTTCACGTTAGCGTGGATACTATGGGGAGGGTATTCCCTTACGCAGTTGCCTATAGATGCAGTACCAGACATCACCAATAATCAAGTCCAGATTATTACCTACAGCCCTTCTTTGGCAGCCCAAGAAGTGGAAAGACTCATTACTTTTCCCATCGAACTTACGATGGCAACTATTCCGAGCATAGACGAAATGCGTTCTATTTCTCGTTTCGGCTTATCAGTTGTTACCATTGTTTTCAAGGAAGATATAGATGTTTTTTGGGCAAGAAATCAGGTTTTTGAACGCTTGCAGCAGGCACAGCAGAAAATTCCTGTAGGCGTGGGCAGCCCCGAATTAATGCCTATTACCACAGGTTTGGGAGAAATTTACCAATACATTATCCGCCCTAAAAAAGGATATGAAAGTAAATATTCGCTCAACGAACTCCGTACGATTCAGGATTGGATAGTGCGTAGGCAGATGCTCGGCACTGAAGGTGT
The DNA here is from genome assembly GCA_004294445.1 of Cytophagales bacterium. Classification (GTDB taxonomy): domain Bacteria; phylum Bacteroidota; class Bacteroidia; order Cytophagales; family Thermoflexibacteraceae; genus Thermoflexibacter. The sequence goes on along the minus strand of REAZ01000036.1, from coordinate 11,645 downwards.
GGCAGATGTGAGTAGCTTTGGTGGCTACGTAAAGCAGTACGAAATAGCAATCAATCCCGAAAAACTGCGAAGTATGAACCTGACTATCAGCGATTTGTTTACGGCATTGGAGAAAAACAATCAAAATACAGGTGGCTCATACATAGACAAAAGACCGACAGCCTATTTCATTCGGAGCGAAGGCTTGATTAACTCATTAGAAGACATCGAGAAAATAGTAGTGAAGGCGGCGGCAAACGGTTTACCTATTTTTATGCGTGATATTGCCAAAGTGCAGTTCGGCAACGCTGTCCGCTACGGAGCAATGACGCGCAACAACGAAGGCGAAGTAGTAGGCGGAATAGTGATGATGCTCAAAGGGGAAAACTCCTCAAGCGTGATTACCAAAGTGAAGGCACGTATGCTGCAAATAGAGAAAACGCTACCCGAAGGAATTGTCATAGAAGCATTTTTGGACAGAACAAAATTGGTGAATAGTGCCATTAAAACTGTAGGCACAAACCTGATGGAAGGCGCGCTCATTGTCATTTTTGTCTTGGTGCTGATGCTGGGCAACTTGCGGGCGGGCTTGGTAGTGGCATCTGTGATTCCGCTTGCCCTCCTTTTTGCGATAATGATGATGAATCTCTTTGGCGTTTCGGGCAACTTGATGTCTTTGGGTGCTATCGACTTCGGGCTAATAGTTGATGGGGCGGTGATTATTGTAGAGGCTACGCTGCATCACTTGTATAACCGCCCCACCCTTCCCTCCCCAATGGAGAGGGTAATTTCCACTTCTCCTTTGGGGCAGGGGGCAGGGGTTGGGGCAAGACTCACTCAAGCAGAAATGGACAATGAAGTTTATCTTTCGGCGGTCAAAATTCGTAATTCCGCCGCTTTTGGTGAGATTATCATTATGATAGTTTATTTGCCGCTTTTGACTTTGGTAGGCATCGAGGGCAAGATGTTCAAACCTATGGCACAGACCGTTGCTTTCGCTATTTTGGGGGCTTTTATCTTGTCTATTACCTACGTCCCTATGATTTCCGCCTTGCTTTTGAGCAAAAATATTTCCCATAAAGTTACTGTTTCTGACCGTATTATTGCTTTTTGCTACAGATTCTACAAGCCACTCATCGAGGGTGCATTACGCAGACCTTTGCTCATTATTTTTGCTTCGGTTTTATTGTTTATGGTCAGTGTGGGTATTTTTCGCACTTTGGGTGGGGAATTTATTCCAACCTTAGACGAGGGAGATTTTGCTGTAGAAGTGCGGCTTCCCGCAGGAAGTGCTTTGGACGAAACAGTAAAAGTTTCTATGCAAATAGCTAATATTCTCAAAGAAAATTTCCCTGAAGTCAAAGAGGTAGTAGGTAAAATTGGATCCTCGGAAATTCCTACAGACCCGATGCCTTTGGAGTCTTGCGATATGATGGTGATTTTGAAAGAAAAAAATGAATGGACAAGTGCAACTACTACAGAAGAATTAGCGGAAAAAATGCAAGCAAAATTAGATAAAAACATTGCAGGGGTTACATTTAGTTTTCAGCAACCAATCCAAATGCGTTTTAATGAACTAATGACGGGTGCAAAGCAAGATGCGGTCTTGAAAATCTACGGAGAAGATTTGGACATCCTTGCAAGAGAGGCAGATAAGCTGGCGAAAGTGATTCAGCCTGTAGAGGGCGTGTCAGACTTGTATGTAGAAAAAGTAACAGGCTTGCAACAAGTGGTAGTAAGTTTTGACCGAGAAAAAATAGCCCAATTTGGCTTGTCTGTCGAGGAAGCAAACCGTATGCTCAATATTGCCTTTGCGGGAAGCACCGCAGGGACTATTTATGAGGGCGATAGGCGTTATGATTTGGTGCTGAGGCTTGCCAAAGAAAACCGCCAAAGCATAGAAGATGTGCGCAACTTATTCATTACCAATGCAAAAAATGAGCAAATTCCGTTAAGTCAGCTTGCCGAGGTAGAATTTAAGGAAGGAGTATATCAAGTACAGCGAGACGGAGCAAAGCGGCGTATCATTGTAGCCTTTAATGTGCGAGGGAGAGATGTGGAAAGTATTGTAGGCGAAATTCAGCAAAAAGTAGAAAAACAATTAAAATTGCCCGCAGGCTGTTATATCACTTATGGGGGCAGTTTCGAGAACCTACAAGAGGCAAAAGCGAGGTTATTAGTTGCCGTTCCTGTTGCGTTGGGTTTAATTTTCGTACTTCTATATTTTACTTTTAGGTCGGTGCGTCAGAGTTTGCTCATCTTTTCAGCCATTCCTCTTTCTGCCATTGGCGGTATTTTTGCCCTTTGGCTACGCGATATGCCTTTTAGCATTTCGGCGGGTGTGGGCTTTATTGCACTTTTTGGCGTATCGGTATTGAATGGTATCGTACTGATTTCAGAGTTTAATTTTTTGAAAAATAAAGAAGAGGAGTCGTTTGTGGGGACACAAACAACGGCAGAAGGAGAGTCGTCTGTGGGGACACAGACAACGGCGGACGGGACACAAACAACGGCGGAAACAACCAGCAACCAACAACTAATAAACATTATTATAGAAGGGGCAAAAACCCGCTTACGTCCTATCTTGATGACGGCGGCGGTAGCAAGTTTGGGCTTCCTCCCGATGGCTATTTCGCAAGGGGCAGGTGGCGAAGTGCAAAAACCTTTGGCAACGGTGGTCATTGGTGGCTTGCTTTCAGCTACCTTGCTCACGCTGTTTGTCTTGCCTGCCTTGTATTTACTGATAGAAGATTTTTTTGAAAAACGCAAATCATTGCCTATCCCTACTTCTATGTCAGCTATTTTATTGGTAACTTTCTTAGGGCTTTTCTTTCCGCAACTTAGTTGGGGGCAGACCGCAGCAGTAAAAAATATCAGCTTAGAAACGGCTATTCAAACGTCTTTGACCCAAAATCTTTCCATAAAAGCAGGAAATTATGAGATAGACATGAGTAAGGAAATGCGAAAAACGGCTACAGATATGGGCAAGGCGAGCGTTCTTTGGCAGGCAGGGCAGTACAATAGTATCAAATTTGACAATAGCTTCAGCATTAACCAAACGATGCCTCTTTTTGTATGGAACAAGCAAGCCCAGCAGTTGCAAGCACAACTAAGAGGTAGCGAACTCAAATTGGCTGTTACCCAAAACGACCTTACGTATCAAGTAAAAATAGCCTATTATCAACTGCTTTTTTTGCAGGCACGTAGGCAGCTACTCCAAAAGCAAGATAGCTTATTTCTTGACCTTGTGAGAATAGCCAAGGTTAGGTATCGGACAGGGGAAGGGCGGCTTTTAGAGCAAACCGCCGCCGAAAATCAGCAGCAGCAAACATACCTGTTACTCATGCAAAATCAGTCAGATATGGCTATTTTTCAAAGACAATTACAGTTTTTGATGCACACAGAAGATTCTTTAGTCCTTTCGGAACCTATGAGAAAACGGATTACGCCTGTAGATAATAGGGAAGAACTCACCAGCAAAAACCCACTACTCACCCTCAATCAACAGCAGGTAGAGATAGCTAAAAAAACGATTGGCGTAGAAAAAGCAAAATTACTTCCCGATGTTACGTTGGGCTATTTTAATCAGTCGCTCATAGGCACTCAAATCATAGACGGGAAAGACCAATTTTTTAACGGGTCAAAACGCTTTCAAGGATTTTATTTTGGGCTAAGTGTTCCGCTTTGGGCAAAGCCACAAAAGGCACGCATCCAAGCGGCAAAAGTCCAAGAGCAACTCAATACCACAAACTTTGAATTTTCGCAGAGAGCCATCGAAACCCAATACGCCCAAGCCGTACAAGAGTATAGGAAGTTTCAGACCAACTTGGCATACTACGAAAATAGTGCATTAGCAACGGCAAAATTACTCTTAGAGCAATCAGGCAAAGCCTATCAGCAGGGGGAAATTAGCTATGTCGAGTACGCCCAAGCACTGAATCAGTCTTTGATAACCCAAGCAAATTATTTGGAAACAATCAACGGTTACAACCAAGCCATCAACAAAATTGAATTTCTTTTAGGAAACCTTTAAAAATCCAAGAATTATGAAATTAAAATCTTATCGTGCCGCAAGTTCCTCAGAACTTACGAGGATTTCCCAAAACCCATGTCAGTTTTGAGAAACTGACATCACTCTGTAACTTATAATTAATTTTTTTTTTAATATAAAATAATGAAAACCTACTTATATATCATTCTTTTGTGCTTTTTGGCAAGTTGTGGTGCAGAAACTACAACCGATACAGCCACAGAGCAGACCAACACAGTCGCAGAGTCAAACTTTGTGAACATGACCGATGCACAATTCAAAAATGCAGGGATTCAGGTAATCAGTCCAGTAGAAAAAATAGTGAGTAATACACTCAAAATCAATGGCATGATAGAAGTGCCGCCACAAAATTTGGTAAGTATTTCCATTCCGATAGGCGGATTTGTAAAAGTGCAGCCCGAAATTTTGCAAGGAACGTACGTAAAGCAAGGACAGATGCTTTCTGTAATTGAAAATCCCGATTTTATACAATTTCAGCAAGATTATTTAGACACACAAAGCAAGCTCGAATACACTGCTGCCGACTACAAACGCCAAACAGAGATGCGTGAGGAAAATGTAAACTCTATCAAGGTTTTGCAGCAAGTAACTTCAGATTATAAAAGCCTGCAAACACGCCTAAAATCTTTGGAGCAATACCTAAAAACCATAGGCATAAGTGTCGCAGAAGTGAAAAAAGGAAATATCACAAGCAATATTACAGTTTCATCACCAATTAACGGCTATGTAACTGTGGTCAATGTCAATGCAGGAAAGCATATTTCTCCCGCCGAAGTGATGTTCGAAATCGTCAATACCGACCATTTGCACGCCGATTTGAATGTTTTTGAAAAGGACTTGCCAAAAATAAAAGTTGGGCAAAAAGTGCGTTTTCAGCTTAACAATGACAATGAGGAATTTGAGGGCAGTATCTATCTCATCAATCATAAAATCAATGAAGACCGCACCGTAAATGTTCACGTACACTTTGACGATAAAGGCAAAACAGTTTTGCCAAAAACCTTCCTAAAAGCCTACATAGAAACGGCAAACCAAGCAGTTACCGCCTTGCCTGACGATGCTTTTATCTTTTCCGAAGGGAAAGATTACATCTTTTCGTATCTTGGAAAAGTACAAAATAAAGACGAACAGACATTTGAAATGATAGAAGTGAAAAAAGGGGCAAGTGAAAATGGATTTACAGAGGTGATTCCTGTCGAAAATCGAGAAATTAAAGACTTAAAAATTGTTTCCAAAGGGGCGTTCACGCTGATGGCAAAGATGAAAAATATCGGCGAAGAGGAATAAACAGAAAAATGAAGCATCATTATCAGATTTTATTGGCGAAAAATATGACTTTTTTGTAAATAAAATCTGATAGTTGCCAATAGAATTAATTTCTTATCTCTTAATTTTACAAAAAAATTAACACGAAATACTATTACTATGGTTGCCAAAACCTTTGGAGCTTCCACTTACGGTGTTGATGCGTCCATCATCACTATCGAGGTCAATGTAATGCAGGGTACTAAGGTATTCATGGTTGGCTTGGCGGATAGTGCTGTCAAAGAAAGTGAGCAAAGAATAGAATCCTCTCTGAAACACTACGGCTATAAGATGCCTCGCCAAAAAACATTGGTGAACCTTGCCCCTGCCGATGTTCGCAAGGAAGGCTCCGCCTACGACTTACCTATTGCCTTGGGAATTTTGAAGGCATCAGACCAGATAATGACTGAAACTTTGGAGCAATACCTCATCATGGGAGAGCTTTCTTTGGACGGGCAGCTCCGCCCCATCAAGGGAGTACTTTCTATTGCAATTGAGGCACGAAAAAGAGGTTTCAAAGGGTTCATTTTGCCAAAAGACAATGCAAGCGAAGGAGCGATTGTAAATAGTTTAGATATTATTGGCGTAGAAAACATACAAGAAGCCATAGATTTTATAGAGGGCAATCTGAAAATAGAACCATTAGTTGCCGATACAAGAGATATATTTTTTTCCACACAAAACGAATATGATGCCGATTTTTCTAATGTGCAAGGGCAGGAAAATATCAAACGGGCATTGGAAATAGCCGCCGCAGGAGGGCATAACGTCATTATGATAGGACCTCCCGGCTCAGGCAAAACGATGCTTGCCAAGCGGCTACCTTCTATTTTGCCACCGCTCACACTGCACGAAGCCTTAGAAACTACCAAAATACACTCTGTAGCGGGCAAATTGGGGAGGGCTTCAGGACTCATAGCCCAGCGACCTTTCCGCTCTCCGCACCATACTATTAGTGATGTTGCCCTCGTTGGCGGCGGCGGCAATCCGCAACCGGGCGAAATTTCTCTATCTCATAATGGGGTGCTTTTTTTGGACGAACTCCCCGAATTTAAGCGCACAGCTTTGGAAGTAATGCGGCAGCCTCTCGAAGAGCGAAAAGTAACTATCTCGCGTGCAAAGGTTTCCGTTGAATTTCCCGCCAATTTTATGCTTATCGCAAGTATGAATCCTTGCCCATGCGGTTACTACAATCACCCCGAAAAAGACTGCGTTTGCCCAGCAGGTGCGGTGCAGCGTTACCTGAACAAAATTTCGGGACCGCTATTGGATAGAATAGATTTGCACATAGAAGTTACGCCTGTTTCTTTTGACCAGATGACTTCTAATCGTCCTTCGGAAAGTAGTAGTCAGATTCGTGAGCGGGTTATCAAGGCAAGAGAAGTACAAATTGAAAGATTTAAAAACCACAAAGGCATCTACTCTAACGCCATGATGCCCTCGCAAATGGTCAAAGAAATTTGCGAAATCAGCCAAGCAGGGAAAACCCTACTCAAAACGGCAATGGAAAAATTGGGGCTTTCTGCCCGCGCCTATGATAGAATTTTGAAGGTATCGCGCACTATTGCAGACCTTGCGGGAAGCCAAGAAATTAAGATAGAGCATTTGGCTGAGGCAATTCAGTTCAGAAGTTTGGATAGGGAAAATTGGGCGGGATAAGCTATTTTTTTACAATATTTTCCATAAATTTCTCAAACTCTCTATGTTATGCACAGAGGCAAAGGCATCTATGTAGGGCATAGCAGCTTTCATGCCTTCGGTAGTAGGTGCGTAGTTAGGGTTGCCCGCCAGAGGATTGAGCCAGATAAGTTTTCGTGCTTTTTTATGAATGGATTTCATACTCTCCTCCAAATCAGTAGTTTCTCCCGTATCCCAACCATCACTAAGGATAATGACGGTGGTTTTTTTATCTAATAATCTGTAGTCATTTTCAAAAAAAGTTTTCAGAGAAAGCCCTATTTGCGTACCACCAGACCAGTTTGGAACATTATCTGCCAATTTTTGTAATGTCTGATTGATGTGTTGGCGTTGGAGGTGTGCGGTAATTTTGTGCAAAGAAGTGCTAAAAACAAAAGTTTCTATTCGGTGGAACGCTGCCTGAAAAGCATACATAAATTGGATAAGAAAGCGACTGTACAAATCCATAGACTTGCTTACATCACAAATAAGCACTAACCTAAATTTTTCCAATTTGGGTGTTGTATATGCCAATTTTAAAATTTCGCCGCCGTATTGTCTGTTCCTATAAAGCGTATTCCGTATGTCTAACTGCCTCATTTTAGCCGTTTTCTGTTTCCTACGGCTTGCCTGAATCGCCAAATTTCTTGCCAACAGATGCACTATTTTATTTACCTCTTGGAGTTCTTCTGGAGTAAAGTGGGCAAAATCTTTTTTCGTTAGCACTTCATTAGGGCTGTAGGTAGCTATTTCGGTAAGTTCCTCATTTTTTTTGCCATAGAGCCAGTTTTTGATACTGAGCAAAGAAGGTTTGTTGCTATTAGTAGGTTTCTTATCTTTCTGTTCGGGCGGGGCTTCCTTTATTTTTGCATCTGTTGCTTTTTCTACTTCTTTCCAATACTGCTTGTAGAGGGCATCAAACTGCTCCGCTTGGTAGAGGTTTTTGGTTAGTACGGACTTTAAGACCAACTGCATAGTTTGTGCATTTTCCAAAGGGAGTAAGCAAAATGCCTCTAAGGCATCTCTTTCTTCGGAAATGCTTATGCTAAAAGATTTGCTTCGGAGAAATCGGCAAAAAGCAACTATATTAGCACTGAGTTCGGTATGTCGTTTTATTAAATCCAACGTAATGAAAAAAAAGAACTCAAAAAAAGAAGTTGTCTTTTAAGGACAACTTCTTAGGTAGCATTTATCTAAATTTTTATGCTTGCTCCTCATTTTCGCCTTCGCTCGCAGCAACTTCCTCTTGCGGAACAACTACTTGGGCTTTTTTCTGAATTGCAATGCTTCTTGCCTCTTTCACTTTGGTTTCAGCTTCTAATTTTGCTTTTGCAGTACCTACTTTTGCACCTGCCAATTTCTCAATCTTAGCAAGTACTTGTGCTTCTTTATCACCTTTCCAAGCGGCAAGTTTGGCATCAGCTTGCTCCTGAGAGATAGCACCTTTGTTTACGCCTACTTGTAAGTGTTTTCTGAACATTACACCTTTGTAAGACAAAATTCTTCTCATGGTATCAGTAGGTTGCGCACCTTTCATCAGCCAGTCAAAAGCCTTGTTCTCATCAAATTCGATAGTTGCAGGGTTAGAATTAGGGTTATAAACGCCTAATTTCTCAATAAATCTGCCATCACGTGGCGACCTTGATGTTGCGATAACAATATCAAATATTGCTAACTTCTTGCGCCCTCTGCGCGCTAATCTCATTTTTACCATTGTTCAAATGATTTTAAAAATTGCGGAACTCGTCCAAATTGTTTATAATAAAATTTCGGACTGCAAAGCTACGAAATTGTTTGTGATTATAAAAAATAAAACAAGAAATAAAATAGGTTTAAAAAATCCATTTTTCGGCAATCAGCAAGATAGAAATACCAGCAACTGCCCCTGAAAGTATCAGATTCCACTCCCTTTCTTTGACTTTAAAGATAGAAATAAGGACGAAGGAAACAAACAAAGTAGCCATCACAATCAGCAACTGACCTATTTCCAAGCCAATATTGAAGGCTAACAAAGGAACGGTGATGTTCTCTTCCTGCCCCAAAAGCGCAATAAGGAAATTGGAAAAACCTAAACCGTGAATAAGCCCAAAAAAGATAGCAAAAAAATAACGCGACCGCTCTTTTTCTGTTTTTTCTTTTCTAAAAAAGTTGAGAAAGCAAGTAAGAAGAATGGTAATAGGAATTAGAAACTCAATAAATGCACTATCAATTTTTACAATTTTGAGTGTTGCAAGGGCAAGCGTAACGGAATGACCAATTGTGAAAGCGGTAACTAAAACCAATAATTTTTTCCACTGCCAAAATTGAAATACGGCACACAAAGCCATGACAAATAAAATATGGTCGTACCCTTTGAGGTCAGAGATATGCTCAAAACCTGTGAGCAAATAAAGTTGAAAGTCAGACATAAAAATTGGATTGCGGTTTAATTATTGGTAATTTTGAAGTATTAATTTTTTTTGTAAAGGTATTAATATTTAGAAAAAATGTTCACTCAACTATTTATTTCTGTGTCGCTGCTGCTTATGCCTGCGATTAGCCATGCTCCTGCCGCTTTTTTTCAGAAAGAAAAACACCCTATTCATCTGTCTGTGAGTGATATAGAGTATAATTCCAAAGACAAATCGTTGGAAATAGTACACAAAGTTTTTATTGATGATTTTGAAAAAATATTGGAAACAAACTATAAAACCCGCCTGCATATAGCTACTCCGAAGGAAAACCCCGCTACGGACAAGTACATTATTGACTATTTGGAGAAAAATTTTGTTTTGGAAATCAATGGAAAGGTGCAAAAAGTGGACTTTCATGGAAAGTTTAATAATGACAAAGAAGATATTTTCGCCATTTGGATTTTGGCAAAAATAGAACATATTGGGCAGATAAAAAGCGTAAAACTCAGAAATACTATGCTTATGGATTTGTATGATGACCAAGATAACTTCGTCCATGTCAAATACTTAGGGCAGCGAAAAAGTATGCGGTTCAAAGGAAGAAACCAAGAAGATGAGATAGAGTTTTAGTCTTTCTGGTTAATTTTAAAGCGTATAGCTTTACAAAGTTCAATGAAGTATTGGAATGATTGAATATGATTTGTTTTTTGATTTCGTTCTATCAACTGTTTCAAAAAATATTCTTCAACAACTTCTTTTGGGTTATTTTTACCGTAATGAACTTTTGCTTTTTCTAATAAAAGTTCTTGGAAATAAGTTGAATGAAACACAGAAGTTGAGCCTTCAAAATCAGATATTTTACCCATTAATTCGGGGTCATTTTTCTTGACATTGTAAAATGCTACACATTCTTTTAGAAAATCACTCTTAGGGTTTTTCTAAAAAATTTTAGGATTTGCCAAAAACCACGTTTCTATACATTTATTCTGAACAATGATTTCAAACTTTGTATCAGAGTTTAAAGTAATTTTTTCCTCTGCCATAAAATCTAAAACTTTCTGTTTACGAATATCTATACCTTCGTCGTCTCCATCAAGACAAATAACAAAATAATCATAATTCCCTACATTGTTAATGTCAATAATGCAGTTTCTTAGGTGATTATCAAGCAATGACGGAAAGCCGTTACCACTAAAAATAAAATAGTTGTTTTTTACAACTTGATAATGCCATTGTACCCTTTGTAATTCAGGAACAAGATGCGATAGCCATTTTGGATATACTTTTATCTCCGTTCCCCTGCCTTCTACTAAAAAATAGATGTTCATAGTTGCTCTTGTCCCGTTTGATATTCTTCTAATTGGAGTAATTGCATAAAAGCACTATGTTTTGATTTTCCAATGCCAAATCTATCAATATTATGAGTTTTGATAATACCGCCGTTGCGTGTTACCAATTTCCAATTATCAAAACCAATCGCATCAATGATGTAAGGATGATGACTTGTCAAGATAAATTGTAATTGCCTTCTTGAAGCCAAAATATCATTCGTAATTTCGTTTATACAGTTAATCCCAAGACTATTTTCAAATTCGTCAATCAGAAAAACAGTACCCTCCGCACACAGGTAGAGTTCGCTTAATTGTTTTAAAGTTCTGACCATCCCCCAAGACATACGGGGTAATTCAATCCATTTATCTACTCCCGATTCTTTGATTTTAATGTCTAAGGACTTTTGTGCAAAACTTGAAAAGATACCTTTGTTTTTAATTTCAACTTTCAAGTCCTCTACAGTAGGAAATATAGATACAAACCTCTCTTTAATTATATTAAAAATAGTGCTTTTTTCTAATTGAGACACTAAAAACAATTTTGCAGAGGTTTTAAAATCTGATTCTTGAATCTTTTTTAAGGTGTTGTACTGACTTAAAAACTGTTTGTTTAGCACCAATAAGTCTGTACCCACATTTTCTGCAAACCCTAATTGATTGCTAAAATGCAGTTTTCTCAAACTTTCGTGAGCAGGTTTTACCAATTCTTCTTCTTTGAGTAGGCTCAAAATACTTTCTTGTTGTGATAATTTGATGGTAGGCTGTCTATTGAAAAGTATTTTATCCGATGTCCTATCTACGATTAAGTCATTATTTAACGTGAACTTGGGATAATATACAAGAAAAAGCTATGAAAAAAGTGTATTTTTGAATTGGAAACACAAAAAATCACTCAAATCCATAGCTTTA
>REAZ01000041.1 GCA_004294445.1 Cytophagales bacterium | reverse complement strand
ACGAGTTTGGCCATCACCAAAAACGGTTATCTTTATGTTTACGTAAGTAATGAAACGCCTAATGTAGATGTGTTCTTTGATAATGTGCAAGTATCTCATATCCGTGGGCCACTGTTGGAGGAGACGCACTACGGCGCATGGGGTAATACACTGGTAGGAATATCTTCACGTGCTGCCAGTAAACTGGAGAATAAGTACAAATACAACGGCAAGGAAAAACAAGACAAAGAGTTCTCCGATGGAAGTGGGTTAGAGCTGTACGACTATGGCGCAAGGATGTATGATGCGCAGATAGGGCGTTTTTTTACACAGGATAGATTTGCAGATAAATATCATTCTTTATCCCCTTATCAATATGCCGCCAATAACCCGATATTAAACATCGATGTAAATGGCGACAGTGTTTGGGTTACTACAAATATTGTGAAAAATAAAAATGGTACAACAGCAACTACATACACTATTCATGTTACTGGTAAAGTTATAGATGCTAATGGCGGCTCAACAGATCAAATTGCTAAAGGAATTAATGATAAGTTTAATTCAAATAAAGCCGAGCATACAGATAAAAAAGGAAATTCTTTCACATATAATTTTGATGTTCAGTATGAGGGTGCTGCCGGTATGGGTTCTGTCTCTTCGAGCGATAATCTATTGGTAGTTGTAAACGATGTAAGCGGGAAAGCTGACCCAGCTATGGGAGGTGGTGAGGCAGGTGGAGTAGCTGAAATAAATGGAAAAGTCGGGTACATTGAAAAATTAAAAGATGTTTCAAAAATGATAGAAATTGGTGTTCATGAGGCTGGGCATAACTTGGGAATGAGCCATACAAATACACCTGCAGGAAATTTCATGAGCTACGATACAAGACGCAACTCTTTTAGCGGGTCACAAATAATTGGTGCTTTTAATGTTGGATCTAAAGGGAAGTTAGGAGTTGGCTCAAACTCAGAAAGGGTTATTATTAATTCAAATCTTTCTCCAAGAACGTCAAATAATCGCCCTTATTTACAAGCGTTTAAAGATCAGCGAATTCCTAAAATAATTCCTAACGAATAACAATTAAATTGATGATATGAAAAGCTGGATAATTATAGGTTGCTCATTTTGTTTTTTATGTGGTTGTTATGGATTCAAAACCAAATTAATTCCAATTAGGTTTGAAAATAATAGCAGTTTAGAAACTCTTTTAACCATTGATACATACGTAAATGGTCGGAATGTAAAGTCCACAACCGTCAAGCGAGATTCTTTGAAAATTTATGATGCTTCAGCAATTGTTGATGTTGATCCTGATCAAGAACTAGAATTTAGATTTATTATGCAATCCACTCATGATACGGCGAGTTGTAAGGTATCATCCCAGCAAATTAAAAAACTAGGATATATACACGTAAATTTTGTCAAAATGATTTTTGAAAAAGGATTCGTAGTGTTTGGCAGAACATTAGATAAAGATAGCGTAGCTCATCATGAATTTTATTGTGAAGCTATTGATAAGGGTGGAGTAAGGATAGAATAATTTTAATATTTACTATCTGAGTAGCTTTGTTATACGTTTACTACTTATAAAAATTGTATCACGAAGCCCTGTTTGGTAAATCCACCAACCTTCACTCCCCCCTTGAAACTAGTATAGATCTTGTAGTTAAATATAACTCACAAATATTTTAAAATTAACTTATTTAAAGGGTCAGATTGATCTGGTTACCCAACGGATAGTTACACCAATCCCAATGATTTTATACAGAAGTTGAATGGTAATGGAACAAAGGTCGGTACCAGCATTACCTTAAAAGTAATGGCGGGCGATAGTTACAATATCAGAGCCAATAGCTGGTATAGGTTGAATGGA
>REAZ01000046.1 GCA_004294445.1 Cytophagales bacterium | reverse complement strand
CAAATTGTTGGAAAGAAGCACCATAATTTTCTTCTGTTCTCCCATTAGTAGGTTCTTTTTCGTCCTTTGTAATAGGAATTTCGTTTGGTGTGTTTACCAGATTAAGCCTGACCGTATTGTCTTTTTGCACAAAAGCCAAGACATTTACTTTATTAAGGGTCGTTTGGTCGGCTTCCACAAGTGCGGCATTGAGCCAGCGAGTCGTGTAAATCACGCGTGCGCCAGCCTGCCTAAGTTGGCTCACATAGCTTTGATTTACAGGCAAATCGCGTTCTAAAATAGCAATATTTTGTTTTGTTCTCCTATCAATAGCTCTTTTAGAAAGAAATTCCTGCGGGCGACTGACCGAAAAAGTAGAGCCATTTTTATCGGTAAACCTAACTAAATAACTGCGCACCTGTGCTTGTCCCAAGTGCGTCATGCCCATGATGCAGACAATAAAGAAGAGAAATATTTTTTTCATACGTTTATTTGCTTTCTTTTTCTTGCTTATTTCCGAATTTATGACGCAAGAACTCGATAATAGGTGGCAAAATACATAAAAAGATAATAGCGAAAATTACTAAAGTGAAATTCTTTTTGACGATTGGGCAGTTTCATTAAAAAATCACTTTATTACTTTTACCATTTTGGTCAATCCTTGCGAGCTAATGCGCAGGAAATACAAGCCACTTGTTAAGTTATAATTGCTTGTATCTAACTGATAATTAAGTTCTTGCGTTTTTATATATTCCACAAAATAAGTTTTCCCTAATACATCTGAGAGTGTCAAAGTAATGTTTTTACCAATGTATTGCTCATCAAACCAAATTTGTAACTGATTGGAAGCCAGAGGATTTGGGTAAACGGTAATATTATTACCAAAATTTTGTGTTTGATCTGATAAAATCTTTATTTTTACATAGTTTGGAATACCGTAGCCAATCGAATCACTTGGGTTAGAAAATCGGGTCCCTGACTTACGTATCATATTTACTATCTGCATATTACTCATTGTTGGGTTTGCCTGCCAAAGCCCTGCTGCCAAGCCCGCAATTTGTGGGGCGGCAAAAGAAGTTCCCGAACTTACGCTTATATTACCCGAAGGAAATCCCACTACAGCGTTCTGCCCCATAGCCACTACATCAGGCTTAATCCTGCCGTCTGCTGTTTTCCCCCTCGAACTCGAAGGCGCATAATCTTTATTTGCATCTACCGAACCTACAGTGAGTACAGAATCTACATCTGCGGGGAAAATGATTTTTCTCCATGAAGCAAGTGCCTCATTCCCCGCACATGCCACTACTATCATCCCTGTACGCACCGCTACTGCTGCTGCTTGCGAAATCAAAGCCGTCTTGCCATCAAGGTCATTAATGGTATAATTCAGAGAAGAATCGTCAAAGGTTCTGTAGCCCAGAGAAGTAGTAATAATATCCACGCCCAAGCTATCAGAACGCTCTGCTGCAAAAATCCAATTTACTTCCTCTATCTTGTTTTCTATATTTGCATTGTCATTTTCAGTAGTAAAAAGGTAAAAGGATGCTTTATAAGCCGAGCCTACCAACTGCCCATCTTGGAAAGCCGCCAACAAGGACAATACCCTTGTCCCATGTGTACTCGTAATATTATTGTAAACATCTACAGTATTTCTTGTAAAATTATAAGTATCTACTATTCTTGCTTGGCGAAAAAGCGGGTTTATATTTGCATTGGTAAAGCCACCGTCAATGACCGCAATGTGCATACCCTCTCCTCTGAAGCCGTCATCATGCATCCTATTAATGCCGAGCAAGCCAAATTGTTGGAAAGAAGCACCATAATTTTCTTCTGTTCTCCCATTAGTAGGTTCTTTTTCGTCCTTTGTAATAGGAATTTCGTTTGGTGTGTTT
>REAZ01000015.1 GCA_004294445.1 Cytophagales bacterium | reverse complement strand
GAAGAATATGAGAATAAAGCAAGAGAAAATATTAAAAATGAACTAATTAGCCTGCTTTGAAATAGCATTAGGCACAAAGTCTTGATAGGCAACACAGCGCCGAAGTGGGTCAGCATGAGCGATGTCGAGCATTCCATAACCTGCATTGGTTACCTCGCCAAAACCAGAGTTAAAAATAAAATGATGTACTTTTGGGTGTGCATACAGAGAAAAAGGGAAAGTATATCCTCTTATTTCTCCGTAGGGAAGCATTTTGTGATAAAGCGTGTATATGCGTGCAAATTTTTTTGATTCACTTTTTAATTTTTCTATATATGTCTTGTCGGGAATGATTTGGAATTGATAGAAGGAGGCTATTTCTTGCGCTGAAAACAAGCCCGAACTTTCCATTTTCGACATTGTACTTTCGTATAGCATATCGGAAAAGTGCATCTCATTAGGCATAACAAATTCTTTGGCAGCATAATTATCAGGGCTTACTATTACTAAGGGCGAGATACATACATATCTGCTAAGATTCGAGAAAATAGGCTGCTGCTCTTCCTCTACTTTTTCGGGTACAAGCAATGAATTACCTACCTGCAATACTTTATTTCTAAATATATTAGCCAAAAAATAATCTATGATTTGCTTATCCAAACATGAGAATACCAAGGTAACTCGGCTCGAATAATAGTGGAGTCCCTGCCTACTTATTCGAGTCTGACCTTTCAAGCCTGAAAAATTATAAATCAGATTTTCCTTGGCATAACCATCTAACAAATCGTTTATCAGAGCAGTAAGAATGTGCTGATGATGGAAAGGCAAGGTAACTCCCTTGTTTTGTAGTTTGAAAATAATTCTAACACGCAAATCGGTAAAAATATATTTTAAATTCATACTAAAAAAAACGTATCAGTTTATTTTAGGCGGTCAAGGCTTTGCAACTTTTGAACCAATGTAGAGCAAAAATGTTTTACTTTTGCTTATATTTTTTAAATAAATTATTTTACTTTCAAAAAGCATTGGGCTACTGCCAAGCCTTGCAACTGTGATTCCACATATTTCTGCAAAGATTCATACTTGTCTTGTGCAAATTTTAGGAAAGAGGAAGCCTGCCCATAGATAGCAGGGAGTTGAATTTTATGAACATAATAGTAGCCATCTAAAAAGTTTTTTACACCGCCAGAAATAATGACTTGCTTACATTTCATTTTTGCTCCTAATTCATTGATTATCATATTAGTAAAACCTACCATTTCATCGGCACTATGCCCTACAGCAGCCAAATCTTGAAAAGTTTTATATTTGGTTTCATCACTTCTGAGTAACTCCAACAGAGCGAAGTTAGTGCCACCGTTTGCCGCAAAATCTATAGCTTCTAATGGCAGTTGGAACAGTGCCTTTAGGCTTTCGTACCCCATTCCTTGCCCTACTTCTTTTACGATTATTTTTAAATCTGTAATCTGGAGAAGTTCGCTAATCGTATCTATAGGCGCGCGGCTAATATGGTCGCCTTCGGGCTGTAGCCATTCTTGGAGTGGGTTTACGTGGATAATAAGCCCGTCTGCCTCCAGCTTTCTGACGAGCAGTTCTATTTTATGTACCTCGCCTCTGAAAAGTATTTTCTCTACCTGAGCAATTCCCAGATTAGCAAAAAGTGGCTGATTACCTACAAATTTGCGGACACTAAAATCTTCTAAAAACTCGTCTGAATCAAGCAGCTGTCTGCATGACCCCAAGCCCATTCCCAAGCCATATTCACCACAAGCGCGAGCCAAATTTTGGTTGATAGTACGAGCCAAAGCTGTTCCCCCCGTCATGCTCGATACCCAAATAGGTGCGTTCATTTGCTTACCCAAAAAAGTGAAATTTGTTTTTTCTTTTTTGGGATGTGCTGCCAAGATAGGGTCGTAATAAAACCTATTATCTATTTGATTAAGACTAATTTGTGATTTGAAAGCTAACGTTATGTGGTCTTGCTTTCGCAAAGCAGCCCCTATATCTTCACTTTCTATTTCCCCTGCCATACCTTGAGTTTAAAAATATTAATCTATAATAATTTGTACGGAATTATGTTTTGGAATTTCGCTTATTTTACCGCTACAGCTACTATTTCTATCCTTGCCTTCAGCGGCAGTGCGGCTACTTGCACGGTAGCGCGCGCAGGCGAAATGCCCGAAAAGTAACTTGCATAAACTTTATTCATCTTGTCAAAATCTTTGATATCAGCAAGATAAACCGTAGTTTGTACCACATCAGAAAGTTTCATTCCCGCACTTTCCACTATAGTTTTGATGTTTTCAATGGCTTGCCGCGTTTGCACATCTACCGAATCGCCGACTAATTTTCCTTTTTTCGGGTCTAAGCCTACCTGCCCCGCTATGTAAAGCGCATTATTTTTGGCAACGGCTTGGCTGTAAGGTCCTACGGGCTTAGGTGCTTTGTCTGTATAGATAATTTTTCTTTCTGTACTTGGCGAAAGAATAACTGTTGTATCTATATTTTTTTGGTTTGCTGCATCTGTCTGTTCGTTTCTTGGGCTACAGGCAATAGCACCAAAAACCACCAAAATACTAATAATGAATATATATTTCATAAAAATAAAATGTTTATGTTCGAAATATGAATAAAGCAAAGATAGTAGATTTTTGCTTATCGCAGAACTTTCATTGATTGGGTATTCACAAAAAGTATGTCGCCAATTTCATCATAGCCCTGAAACACGCCTGCTCCCTTGTGCTTAATGAGTTCGCTGCGGACTCCTATGATGGTGAGGTCGGCATATTTGGACTTCTGATTGATAGTATGCCTAACATCACCGCTTTCTTTCTGCGAAATAAACTCCACATTACCCGCCGAAATAGGCAAACGACCCGCATAAATCAAGTCCATTAGGTTCTGTCGCTGTTCGGTCATTTCATCTTCGGGATAGATGGCAAAAATCTTGATGCTTGCTTCCTTCCATTCGGGATGCCCAAGCAAAATATAGGCAAGCAAAATCATCAAGTTGGCGTTTTCATAGTCATTGGAGGTAATCCAGATATGAATTTCGTTTTTAAAGCCAAAATGTTTTTCAGAACTTGCAAGTACACATACGTCAAAATCCCCAACTTTGATGAGCTGAAAATTATCCACAATATCTTCTATCTCTTCAGGCTGATTTTTTGAATATTCAAATAAGATTACGTTATTTTCCTTTCCTGCAATGCCAGGAATCTGAATGACTTGCACGATGGCGGTAGTAAATGACGGGCTGATGAGCGTGTCTATAAAAAGATTGCTTTCTGTTTGCTCAGAGATATTTACTAACAGTTTGAAGACTTTTTTTGCCTCCATATTAGTTTCTTTGGAAAAATAGCCATGAATTAAGTGAATGTACGTACCAAAACCGTAACGATAAGAAAACCAACGTAATAGCTCAAAAGCAGCCGTTCGCTCAAACGATTTGGAGGAAAGGCAAACTATGGAAGGTCGCCAATGCTCCGCCTCTGGCTCTTTTTTTACTTTCTGCAAAAATACTTGCAAACGGCGACTAAGTTGGAAAGTAACTCCTTGAAAAATGACCGAAATGCCTTGAGTTTTGTGCTGAAAAGTGCTTACCCCAAAATATACCAATACCATAAAAGTCAGGAATAATAAGGTATAATTTAGTTTGATATTAATAGCAAAAAAAATACATACTACCGCACCTATGAGGGAAATATACCACCGTGAGCGAAAAGAAGGACGGTAGGCGGGGTCTGCCCCGAAATGTTCTAAAAATGAAATCAGGCAGATAGAGCCGCAAGTAAGTGAAAACAAGATAGATACAATCTGGAGCAAAAAGTCCATCTTATCAATAACGACTAAGGCAAGCACACATACCGCCGTAACAATGATGGCATTTAACGTTTCTGGGAGGTGATTCTCATCTCTGTCTATCCTTGATAACCACCGACTTACCCGCACAGAGGGGAATACCCTATCTGCCGCCAATCCTTGTAGGGTACGCCCCGCTATCAGCATAGAACCCACCGCCGAGGAGATACATACCGCTGCCAATGCCATCGGCAAAATTATATTTGATGAAGTAATTTTATAGATAAAGAAAGGGTCAGAGGCAAGCATCGTAGGCGAGGCTGACATATACATTTTGAGCATGATAGCCATAAAAATAAACATAGCCGCCGCCACCGAAGTAATCACGCCCAAAGGAATAGCACGTTTCGGATTGCGTAGGTTGCCCGAAAAACCCAAGCCCGCCGTAACACCGCAAAAAGCAGGAAAGCAGAGTGTGAAAACTTCAAAAAATCGTAGATTATGATTGATATGTTCCCCTAATGCAGTAATAGGGAGGGAAGGTCTGTATTCGTTTTCGCTGAATAAGAATAACAATAAGCCCACAGTAAGCAACGGAACAACCACATAAAGAGAGTGATACAAAATAGTATTGCTGCGATAATAGATAAGTACGCACAAAAAGACAAAAGCAGGAATACTTATCACCCTGTAGTCATAAACATAAATGCTCAAATCTGAAGCAAGCAGGTAATCAAAGAAAGGCTCAAAAGCCCTTGAAAACGAAATGACGTAGATAGCTACCAAGCCGACCTGTGCCATATAAAGCACAATGCCAATAGACGCACCTATGATGAGTCCGAAAGAGCGAGAAATCATAAAATACTCCCCTCCGCCCTCTACTTTCTGATTAGTAGCTATTTCGGCAAGTGCCAAAGCCGTAGGAATCGTAGCCAAATGCCCCAAAAGTACCATTCCCACCCCCGAAAGCAAACCTACATGCGCCACTACATAGCCAAAACGCAAAAGCATCACCGCACCAAGCAAGGTAGAAATAGTGAGGAAAAATACAGGAATAGTACCAAGTCCCTTCTTCTTATTCCATTCATGTCTATTTGGCATAACTTTAAATCATTGATTATCAATAGACTTATTTGTGTGAATTGCCTATTGATATAAAAATATCTGCAAATATAGGTTGATTTAGATAATTAATTGATGTGAATAACAAATTTAATAGGCGCAGACGGGGGTGAGTAGCCGCAGTCTTATCAAATATCATTTTTTTAAGCACGTAATTATTACAAAATTTTGTTTATTTGCAGCAAAAACCAATAAACCAATGATAGAAGATTTTATGCCCTTAAATGGCACAGACTACGTAGAGTTTTACGTAGGTAATGCCAAGCAGTCAGCACACTATTACCAAACAGCCTTCGGCTTCAATTTAGTAGCCTACCAAGGTCCCGAAACAGGTGTCAAAGATAGAGTTTCCTACGTTTTGCAGCAAGGAAAGCTCCGCTTTGTAATTACGGGAGCCTTGTCCTCGGAGTCGCCTATTGCCGAACACGTAAAAAAACATGGAGACGGAGTAAAAGTATTAGCCCTATGGGTAGATGATGCAGAGGCAGCGTTTTACAAAGCAGTAAATCGCGGTGCGGTACACCACAGCAAACCCGAAACCCTCAAAGATGAATTTGGCGAAGTGGTCATTGCCTCTATTCATACCTACGGAGAAACTATTCATACTTTTGTAGAGCGAAAAAATTATACAGGTGCTTTCATGCCTAAATATCGCCCTGCGACCTCTAACATCAAGATTACTCCTATTGGCTTAAAGCACGTCGACCACTGTGTTGGCAATGTACCTTTGGGAGAAATGAATCAGTGGGTTGATTTTTATGAAAAAGCATTGGGTTTCAAACTGCTCATTACTTTTGATGATAAGGACATTTCCACAGAGTACAGCGCACTGATGTCAAAAGTAGTGGCTAACGGCTCTGGTTATGTAAAATTCCCCATCAATGAGCCTGCGGTTGGCAAAAAGAAGTCGCAAATAGAGGAATATCTCGATTTCTACGAAGGGGCGGGCGTGCAGCACATCGCTATTGCCACAGACGACATCATACACACCGTAGGGAGTTTGCGAGAAAGAGGCATCGAATTCCTCAACGTCCCCGATACTTACTATGATGAACTTTCTGCAAGAGTAGGAGCTATAGACGAGGAGTTAGCCGCCCTAAAAAAATTAAATATTTTGGTCGACAGAGATGAAGAAGGGTATCTTTTGCAAATTTTTACTAAACCGTTGGTAGATAGACCTACGCTATTTTTTGAAATAATCCAACGCAAAGGAGCCGTTTCTTTTGGCAAGGGAAATTTCAAGGCACTTTTTGAGGCAATAGAGAGAGAGCAAGCACAAAGAGGAAACTTATAAGCCTACTTTTGCTAATTGCTCTATTGAAAAGTTTTTTACTCTGTAAATATAAGTATGTTTGTGATAGATTGAATAAAAAATGGGGGTAATTTCTTTTCCCCAAGGACATAAAAACAAATACTTTTATGATGGAAATTAAAGAAGTAGAAAACTATGAGGATTTAGAAGGCATCAAAGCCATTTTTTTGGAATACGCTCAAAGTCTGAACGTAGATTTGTGTTTTCAGAGTTTTGACGAAGAGTTGGCAGATTTGACAAAACTGTATGCACCGCCAAAAGGTTGTATTTTGGCTGCATACGAAGGGGAACATCTTGCGGGGGCGGTAGCTTTGAAAAAAATAGGTGAAGGTATTTGTGAGATGAAAAGGCTTTATGTGAAGCCTTCTTTCCGCAAATTTGGTACGGGAAGAAGGCTTGTAGAGTTACTGATAGAAAAGGCAAAAGAAAAAAATTATATCCTCATGAAATTGGATACGCTCGATATATTACAGCCTGCTATCGCGCTTTATAGGTCTTTTGGGTTCAAAGAAACTACTGCTTACTATCATAATCCGCTTGCAGGTGTGGTTTACATGGAATTAGCTCTGCACTAACTTACCATTGCATTCTCTCTTTGAGTGAAGTGAGGTGTGCGAGGTGATGCGTTCCATGCCATACATACATGGCTAAGGCGTGGTCTAAGGTAAATGTTATTTGGCTGGCAGAGTGAACAAAAGTTCGGGCGAAGTCAGCATCTGATAGATTTTTGAGAATCATCACCCAGCGAAAATGAATAGCCTCAAGCAGGGCAAGCGAAACCTCGATGGGAGTATGGAAAGTATCGGGGAGCATTGCCCACTTTTCCTCTGCGTAGGGCTTGATGGTTGGGTTTTCCTCCGTAAGTGCAAGTTTGAAACGAGTATAGGCGTTGATATGGCTATCAGCCAGATGATGAATGAGTTGCCTTACTGTCCAGCCTTCGGGGCGGTAGGGCGTATTGAGTTGTGATTCGGAGAGTTCGGCGGCGGCATCTCTTAGCAAAGAGGGAATTTCTGCTATTTGCAAAATCATTTTTTTGCGTTCTTGGGCTGTATGCTCGCCCTTATAGGCAAATTTCCCGATAGGATAACGTAAATCTTCCATAAGTTTCTGTTTTACTGTGTTAAAAATTTTATTTAAAATGCTTATTATCAAAAAATTACAAATCTATTTTTTGTTCTATATTTTCCGACAACTGCTGCTTTTGTGCATGACTGAAAAATTTACTTACGATAATATTGGACATATTGGCTATCAGTCCAGAAACTTTTGCCAACAAATATTCTAACTCTTGTCGGATAAATGTTCCTTTTTTATGAACAGTAAGTTTTTGTATATCAGCAAGTTGCAATACAGAAATTGCCTCTAAAATGAGTTTTTCCTCTTCACTTAGCCTGTGCTGGTGTGCTGGTCGGGGTAAATCTTTGACTGTTTTCTGAATGATGAGCAAGCGACAGAGCAGCGAGCTTGGGTGTGTGGCATCAAAAAGCAATAATTCCAATACATGGGAGAGATATAGTTTGGATTGGTACTTAGAACGGTAAGCATAGAGGCTTTCTTGGCAGCTAAGTACAGTTTCCATCAAACCTTGCTCTACTTCGGTATCTTCTACGAGGGTGAGTGTGGAGCGGTGCAAGGCTATAGAAAGCAAACTTTTTTCTATCCTACGCCCCAAATCGAGCAAGGGAAGCTCATATTTTTGGTTCAAAGTTTCACGATTAAAACCTGCAAAAGCAGCAAGATACATAATAAGTTGGTCAAGCCCTATTTGTATATCTCTCAGATTGACTTCGGGTAGCTGCGATAGCATTTTCCAATAGTCATCTATTTGGTCTAAGATACGCCATGTATCAGCCGACCAGCATGGGCGAATGGCATAAACGGAGCGCATCATGTACTGCACTACAGCCATCAAACTTCCACTTTTCTGATAGTCTAATGTTAGTCTAATAAGTTCTTTTTCAGGGTTTTGCAAACGTTCTTTGCTTCCATCTCCTATAAAACCGGGGTAGGTCATCGTGAGCTGCGTGAGTGAGCATAGCAAATCGTAAAGTAATTTTTTATCAGATTTTCTTGTGCTTAGGCTTATTTCGTTTAATTTATGAATCACTGCTTTAAGTAGGCGCGTTGACATCTTGGCGCGTGCCGCATACCTACCTACCCAATATAAATTTTCGGCGGTACGGCTCGAAAGTTGGTGTTTTTGATGGAACGGTAGAGGTGTGGTACTAAGAGGAACATGATTGGTAAAAACTTGCAAAGCAGCTACCCAAGTATCTTTGCTGATGCCTCCGTTCTGATTAGAAACCATGATATTATTTCTTTCTGAGGAGCTGCGAGTAAGCCCACCGTGCATGACTGTATAGCCGTTAGCGGCTTCGCTACCTACTAAAAAGCACCTCAAAACGGCATTGCGAGGCTCCAACTGATTATTTACAAAGGAAGGGGTCGATATAAAATCTAATTGTTCCTGAGCTAAATACAAGTGCGGTTGGGCATTAATTTTATCACGCCAATTTTGTAGAGCCTCTTTGCTCTGCTTGCTTCCAAAGATGGCATTGGTTCTGCCCTGCGGATAAATAGTTTTTATTACTAAATTTTCTAAATTTTCCAATACATATCTAAGCTCTTTTTCATGCCCGCACCACCAAGTAGCTACCGAAGGTAAGAGTAATTCTTCTCCCAGATATACTTGGCATATTTTGGGTAAAAAAGCCATAAGTGCGGGATTTTCCAGCACACCGCTTCCCAAAACATCTGCTATAGCTACGTTGCCTTTGCGAACGGCAGACAGCAAACCCGCAATACCAAGTTGCGAATCGGCACGCAAAGAAAGAGGGTCACAAAAAGCATCATCTACTCTTCTCCAAATCACATCTATTTGTTCGAGTCCGCCCAATGTTTTGAGCCAAACCGTATCATCACGCACCATCAAATCTTCCCCTTGCACCAAAGGATAGCCCAAAAAAGACGCTAAATAAGCGTGTTCGAAATAGGCTTCGTTTCGCTGACCGGGCGTAAGCACCACTATTCGAGGGCTTTCCTGCATAGCCCCCCTTTTGTACTGCGGACTTAGCTCTACAAGGGCAGCATGTATAGCATCTAAAAAGGGAGACAATTTGCCAACTTGCTGATTTACAAAAATATCTGGCATCACTTTGGTCATAGTAGCCCTATTCTCTAAGGCATACCCAATGCCCGAAGGGGCTTGAGTTCTATCTCCCAGCACCCAGCGTTTGCCATCAGCAGTTTTAGCAGTATCAGCCGCATAAAAAGTAAGCGGATAAGCCCTATCCCTAAAGGTTTGGTCGCAAGGACGCAAGAAACCAATGTGATTATATACCAATGATTGTGGGAGCAATCCCTCTTTGATAAGATTTCGTTTCCCGTACAAGTCTTTCAAAACAAGATTCAATAATTCTGCACGCTGTTTAAGTCCTTTTTCGGTTCTTGCCCAATCTTCCCCACTCACCACCAAAGGAATAGTGTCCAATTTCCAAGGGCGATTCATGCCATTAGGGTCGTCATAGATATTATAGCTAACGCCATGCTCACGCAAAAGACGCTCAATATCACTACGCCGTTGAGTAAGTTCATGCTCCCCTAACTGCTGTATGTGCGAAATCAACCTTTCCCAATGCGGCTTTACCCCATCAAAAGCCCACATTTCATCGTTAAGCACATATTCAGAAGCATAAATTTTCAGCATCGAATTCGTCTGTTGTCCGACTTGTTTTGTCATTATAAAAAAATTATTTTTTACTTATCTCTCAAAATATCCAATAGAGCCGCCTACCCACTCCAAGCCCTTGTTAAAATCTACGCCCATCATTTTACCCTTGCTCAAGCGAATAAGGTTGGTTACTAATTCTAATTTGCCGTTTATATTCACAAGCAGCATACGCACTTCCACTTTGGCAGGCACGTCTAAAGTCTGAATAAGCGGTTTATAATGCACTTTTTTCATCAAAATGTAATTGCTCTTATCTTTCACACTTTCGATGTCTTGCTTTGTAACATCAAACTTTACCCCCGCACCCGCAAAAGAAAACAATGGTTTCAATACATAATTTTCCAAATCGTCAGGAATTTGGGGCATCTTGTCCAAAAACTGCGTGTGCGGCACGTACTTGCTTTTGAGAAATGGAAGTGTGAACTTGCTAATTTTGAAAAACCAATTTGGATGAGCCAACCATTTTACGTCCAAATCATCTCTGAAATCGAAATGGAGCGTTAAATCCTTGCGCAACTCAAGCTCATCAAAAATAACACGGTTATAGATACGTTCTATCCAAATTTTTTGTCCATTTTCTTCATAATACAGTTTTTTTCCCTCTTTGTAAATTTTGGTGATGCAGACTGCCTTGATGCCCAAAAACTGTTCGGTGCAAGAAAAATCTATCCTTGTTTTCTGTTTTTCTGGTTCTATTTCCATCAGAATCACATTTTCTGCCTTGCTATTCCCCAAGAGTGTCTTTCGCAGCGCATCGATGTACAAATCCTCATTTTCTATAAATTCAGGTCTTAGGAAGTGAGTGAAACCTTCGGGAATAGCATAATGCTTTCTGTATTTAAGATTCAAGAAGTGTTGAAAGCAAAAAAGGGAAGGGAAACCCTGCAATTCAATGAGTTGAGGTATTAACTGTTCAGGATTTTCGGGGTCTTCGCAGATAGCAAAATCTATGGCAGCAAAAGTAGGAATCTCATCTTCATTAGGCACTTGGAGGTGAGTCGGCGTGGCTAAATGAATGTTTTGCTGATAGTGCGTACCCCAAATTTGGCTTACTATTTCGTCTATGGCATTGATAAGTTCATTTTTGAGTTGCTTACCAATAAAAATTGGCGTTTCACAGATTTTGAAAGCAACTCGATACTGGTACTCATTGGCGATGTCATCTAACATGGCATCATATTTTTCTTGGTTAAATTGTGCATTAAACTGCTGACGAAGCAAGGTAATCATGGTTTTTATCTATTTTTTGTAATGATATTTCTTTTTGACTGCCAAAATCATAATGACAAGTTATCCAAATTTAGTAAACAAATTCGTTAGCTACAGGCATTTTTTTTAATTTTGTCTTCAAAATAACTAATTATTTAATCATCAAGATTATGAATGGCGTAGCTGAAAGTTTATTAAACACTCATCAGGTAAGAAAAACAAAAATTCGTTTAGAAGTATTAGACTTCTTCCTTTCGAAGAACTACGCCCTTTCTCATGCCGAAATCGAAGAAGCTATTGACAAAAGCTATGACCGCGTAACTATCTATCGCACATTGAAATCTTTTGAAGAACAAGGGCTAATCCATAAAGTATTAGACGATTCAGGCACTTCCAAATATGCCCTTTGTGCCTCAAACTGCATGAGCCATAAGCATAATGACGCTCACGTACACTTTAATTGTGAGGCGTGTGGGCATACATTTTGTTTGGAAGATATACCTATACCTGCCATCAGTTTGCCAACCAATTATCAGCTAATTGGCTATAGCTTTTTGGTGCAAGGCGTTTGCAAGGATTGTAAAAAATAAAAGACATCTCTTGGAGGAGATGCCTTTCAGTTAAAAAATTATAACTATCAATCTTAATCATCTATAGTAGTTGAGCCTTCTTCTTGCAGTTCTTCTTCTTGCAATAGCTGTGATAGCCCTGGTATCCCTTCCATTTCGGCACGCGCCGCCGCCCTATATCTGCTACTCTTTTGAGCTAACTTAAAACTTTCTCCTGCAATAAAGTTCTGAGAAGCAGGGTCGCCTTCGGGAGATTTTGCTGCATCTTTCAAGATAATTCCCAAAGCAAAGGCAAATCGAGCTTTTACGTCTGTGGGAATATCCTCATTATCTGTAATATTTTGCAAATCGGCAATCGCTTCATTGAACTTACCATTGCGATAAAGTGAGATAGATTTCCAAAGAACTACCTGTAGCTTAGTTGGAAAAAACTTTAGACACTCTTCTGCTGAGCGAGCTGCTCCTTCATAATCAAAAGTTTCAAACTGCCGACCGCACAAACGGCAATAGACATCTGCTCTTTTCTTTTCATCTTTGTTTGCTTTCACCGAGTCCTCCAACGATTTTATCCCTTTTTGCTTGCCCTTTACTGACTCCTTCAAAGAAACAATTTTTAGGTCTAAATCTTTGGCTTCCTTGTATTTGGCATCCATCTGTAATGCTTTATCTATGGCTTCTTTAGATTTTTCGTATTGGAAAACGTCAAAATAAGCAGAAGCAATCTCGTACTGATGCTCAGGCAGTAGCAAAGAAACTTTATTTACCAATTTGCCATATTTTGCCAATTTCAAAAACGTCAAAGCGCTATCAAATTTTCCTTTTTTATGGTATGCATAGCCTATTTCGTAATTAAATCTATCCAAATCGCGCGGCGGCTTGAGGGTTGCCATCAAACCCGCCTCATTTTTGCCCTTGTATCTGCCTATGTTTTTACTCATCATTTTTGATTTTACGATAGCAGAGTCATATTGTCCGAGTTTATTCAAGTTTTTAATTTCCATGTATATCAAATCTCCGTTTGACGGGTCTAACTTTTTTGCCTCGACCAACAGCGGAGTAATGGAGTCATATTTTTGTGTAAAATTCATCAATTTGATAGCTTGGGCAATGTTTTCAGCCTTAATTTTTGGGTCTTTGTCATACTGTACTGCCTTCTTATAGTAAACAGCAGCTTGCGGGTAGTCTTTCTTCCCTACCTCCGCAATTTTTGCCAAAATCCGATAAGCCTCTGCATAATCAGGCTTAAGGCTAATCGCCTTCAGGAAAGCAGCAGATGCCTTGTCCATATCTCCCATAGACCTGTAGGACAAGCCCATATCAAAATAATATTTTTCTGCCTTTGGGTCTAACTTGATAGCTTCTTGAAAAAACTGTACGGCTATGTCGTATTTTTTTGCCTTACGCGCCTTATCGCCTTGCAAATATTTGTCTAATCCGTTTTGAGCGAAAGCAGCATTGGCATATAGCAATGTAAAAAGAAAGAAAAGATAGAGTTTGAAAATTTTCATATAGATGTTATTTTAAAAATTGAAGTCAAATTTTTTTGTACATAAAGCCGACCAAATTAACTATCAGTTTAAAAAGCAAAAAATATACTTGATTATTTGCTATTTAAGAATATTATAGTTACCATTCTTATTATCAATTATTTACAATATTTGAAATTAACATATTTTGGCTACTTATTTCAAATATAAATCTAAATAGCATAAAAAAATTAAACTTATTAGTTTATTTACCTAACGAGATGCACAAAAATATATCTGCCTGTAGGAGAACAACGCCAAAATTATCGAGAAAAGCTAAAAAAATTGCAATATGCAAGTATTTTTTCGCTTGCCCCCAAGTTTTTTTTGACAAAATCAGTGCAGTTTGTGCTTGCTAATTTGTACCTTTCCGTACCAAAAAGATGTTGTAAAAGCAAGGTATGTAGTTCTGCTCCATCATTGATAGGGAAAGCTACTTGTCTGCTTATCAGAGAGTTTGCCTCGTCATACTTTTTGTAGGCTTTGTTGCCAAAAAAAATAGGCATACCAAAAACAGCAGGTTCTAAGATATTATGCAGCCCTTGTTTGAATCCGCCGCCAACAAAGGCAAACTCTCCGTACTGATAAAGCGAGGACAACATTCCTACGTTATCAATGAGTAAAATATCAAAGTCATTATTTGTTTTCGGATTTTTATCAAAAACTGAAAACCTGACTATCTTTTTATTAACTATTTGATTTTCAACAAATTGCAGATTATTTTCGCTAATCTCATGCGGGGCAATGATGAGCCTGAGAGGGTCTGAAAAATCTTTTAAAGCCTCCGCAATTACTCTTATATCTTGTTCCCAACTGCTCCCAACGACCATCAATGTTTTATTATTTTTAAATAACTTTACACTTGATATTTCTTTTTTTGATTCCCTAATAGCCCAAACTCTATCAAAACGAGTATCTCCGCAAAGACTTACCTGGGCAATGCCAATGCTTTTCAGCAAATCAACTGAAACTTCATTTTGCACAAAAATATGACTGAACTTTTGTAGTAGCCTACGAAAAAGATAACCGTAAGGTTTAAAAAAAACTTGTTCTTTCCTAAAAATAGCAGAAAAAGAAATGATTGGTATATTTTTTTTGTGCAACTCATTTACGTAATGATACCAAAATTCATACTTGACAAAAAAAGCAATCTTGGGCTTTATAATGCTAATAAATTGGGCAGCATTTTTGGCAGAATCCATTGGCAGATAGCAAATTACATCAGCAAATTCATAGTTTTTCCGAACTTCATAACCGCTTGGCGAAAAGAAAGTAAGCAATATTTTTGAGTGAGGAAAGTCTTTTTTGAAAGCCTCTATCACAGGTCTTCCCTGCTCAAATTCCCCCAAAGAGGCGCAGTGAAACCACGCCAAAGGAGCTGTATTTCCTTCCAATTTTTTAGCCAAATCAAGAAAAGTATTTTTTCTGCCCTCAACGAATAATTTTGCTTTTGGGTTAAAAAATGAAAATAGGTAAATTAATGAATGATAGGCTCTTACAAAAAAATTATACAAAAACATATAGAGTAAATTTTTTAAACTTAAGCTACCAAATCATTTATTTTTTCTGCTTTCTCGAACTCAAAACTTTGCAAAATTCTTTGCATTTTCTGCTGAATTTCTGTGTTACAAAGATTGCCGATACTGCCCTCGTGTGTGTGTCTAATTTCTTTAATTGGTTCATAATCACCATTTTCTATCTGCATACCTATTTTCAAATAAGCATCTCGAAAACTTACCCCGTTCAGCACTTCTTTATTTACAGCTTCCACACTAAAAATATATTTGTACTTATCATCTGCGGTGATATTTTCCCGAACAATCACATTTTCAAGCAAATAAGCAGTAAGCTGAAGGCAGTCCTTTATTTCAGCAAAGGCAGGGACGATATTTTCCTTAATAAGCTGCAAATCACGATGATAACCCGAAGGCATATTTGCCAAAATAAGACTAATTTCGTTGGGCAGGGCAGCAAGTCGGCTACATTTGGCACGAATCAGCTCAAAAACGTCAGGGTTTTTTTTGTGCGGCATAATGCTCGAACCCGTAGTAAATTCTTTCGGAAAAGTCAGAAAATCAAAGTTTTGGCTCATGTATAAGCACACATCTGCTGCCAATTTGTTCAGCGTTCCCGCCACACAACTGATGGCAAAAGCAGCAATTTTCTCTGTTTTCCCCCGTGTCATTTGTGCATACACAGAGTTATAGTTTAAGTCCTCAAAACCAAGTAGTTCTGTGGTCATCTTCCTATTCAGCGGGAAAGAAGTACCGTAGCCCGCCGCCGAGCCAAGCGGGTTCTGATTTGCCACTTTGTAGGCAGCATGTACTACGAGCAAGTCATCTATAAGGCTTTCGGCATACGCCCCAAACCACAAACCAAAAGAAGAAGGCATCGCTATCTGAAAATGCGTATAACCAACTAAGAGATTATCCTTGTATTTTTCACTCAAAAGTATCAGTAAATCAAAGAGTTGCTTTACTTCCGAAGTCAAATCTTTTAATTCGTTTCGAATAAAAAGTTTCAAATCTACCAGCACTTGGTCATTTCTCGACCTTCCGCTATGTATTTTTTTGCCCACTTCCCCAAGTTTTTCAGTCAAAAGAAACTCTACTTGGGAGTGTACGTCCTCTACGCCTTCTTTGATTTCAAACTTGCCTTCTTTTGCGATTTGGTAAATATTTTTGAGTTCTGCGTGCAAAATGTCGAGTTCTGCCGAAGTCAGCAAACCCACGCTTTCGAGCATTTTTATATGAGCAATAGAGCCAAGTACGTCAAATTCCGCTAAAAAAAGGTCGGTTTCACGGTCTTTTCCAACCGTAAATTGGCTCACTTTGTCCTTGATTTGATAGTTTTTCTGCCAGAGTTTCATCTTTTTTGCTTACTAATCTTTGGTGATAGCCCTTGCAATGACCATTTTTTGAATTTCAGAAGTGCCTTCGTAAATCTGCGTAATTTTGGCATCACGCATCAGCCTTTCTACGTGAAATTCTTTGACATAACCATAGCCGCCATGCACCTGCACCGCCTCTACCGTAACTTCCATCGCTACCTGCGAGGCAAATAACTTCGCCATAGACGCTTGCAAAGTAAAATCTTCGTGTTTGTCTTTGAGGTAAGCTGCTTTGAGGCACATCAGCCTTGCCGCCTCTATTTTGGTTGCCATTTCCGCCAATTTGAAGGCGATACCTTGGTGCTTATAAATTTCTTGCCCAAAAGCCTTGCGTTCTTTTGAATATTTGACCGCCAACTCATACGCCCCAGCCGCTATGCCCAATGCCTGCGCCCCTATCCCGATCCTGCCACCGTTTAGGGTACTCATGGCGAAAGTAAAGCCGAAGCCATCATCACCTATGCGGTTTTCTTTTGGCACTTTTACGTCTGTAAACATCAAAGAATGTGTGTCAGAGCCTCTAATGCCGAGTTTGTCCTCTTTTTTGCCCACTACAAAGCCTTCCATGCCTCTTTCCACAATCAAACAGTTGATGCCTTTGTGCTTTTTTTCGGGGTTTGTTTGCGCCACCACCAAGTAAACAGAGGCAGATTTGCCATTGGTTATCCAGTTTTTTGTCCCATTCAAAAGGTAATAATCCCCCATATCTACTGCTGTAGTGCGCTGCGAAGTAGCATCGCTTCCTGCTTCGGGTTCTGAAAGGCAAAAAGCCCCAATAATTTCGCCTTTTGCCAAGCGAGTGAGGTATTTTTGCTTTTGTTCTTCAGTGCCATAAGTTTCTAAACCCCAGCAAACCAGCGAGTTATTCACCGACATACAAACAGAAGCGGAGGAATCTATTTTGGATATTTCCTCCATCGCAAGTACGTAAGAAACTGTATCCATGCCGCCGCCGCCGTATTTGGGGTCGACCATCATGCCCATGAAACCTAACTCGCCCATTTTTTTGACCTGCTCGGCAGGAAAAGTTTGGGTATTATCTCTTTCTATCACGCCTGCAAGTAGCTCATTTTGAGCAAATTCTCTGGCAGCTTGCTTCACTGCTAATTGTTCTTCAGTAAGTTCGAATGTCATATTTTTATGAGTTTTCTAAATTTTTGAATCGGAATATTTTTATTTGACAAAAGTAGGAAATATTAATCAATGTGCTGATTGATAGAAAAGTAGTTGGCAAAATATTGACCTACTTGTTTGCAACTATGGATAGCCTGCACAATTTTTTCTCTATCAATATACTTTGCAAGTAACTGAACGTTGTTTTTTTCATAGTTTGGTATGTAGTTATCTCTCAAACGCTTTTCATAATCCTCACAATTGAGATGGGTTGAATGCTGTTTTTCAAAATGACATAAAAGCCAATTTTCAAAGCAAGGTTCTATGATAATTATTTCTTTTTTTATGGGTAATTTCCTAATCTCGGCTTTCAACTTATCGTTAGCTGGGCTATCTGTATCTTTGTCAAAAATGACTATATATTCTGAATAATTGCCCTGCTCTATTTCTTTTTTTGCTTCTCGCAAAACGGATTTTGCTCCGCCACCCTCACAATTTTTTGGATTATCATTTTCAGAAGATGGAAATATAGATTTAAGTAATCCAATATAGTGAGTTTCTGTATAGCCTTCCACAATAAATCTCCGTACAAATTTGCTTGCTACCTTTTTAGCTTGTTTTCTTGCCATCACTACAAAAATTTAGGTTTAGCACCAAAACGCCCAATTCTATACAAAGTTTCTAAATTCTTTTTATATAAATCAGGTATCCCTGTTACATTGGCAGCACAATAAAAATCTGAATGACCTTGCTCGTTTTTCTCGGCGAACCAAAGTTGCTCAGGACTTAATATTTCCATGAATGCTGTATTATGAAACGAAAAAATGAGTTGTGCATTTTTTGTGTTTACTTCTGAGTTTTGAAAAAGCCCAATCATGTAAGCTACCAAATTTTGATGAATTTTTAGTTCTATTTCATCAATAATAACAAGCAAACCTTTCTCAAGTCCTTCTAAAATATAATTAACAAACAAAGCAAAAGCCTGCAAAGTACCTGCACTTTCATTTTCTTCTTTAGCTTCAAAATCTACCGATTTTCCATCAATAGAATGTTTAAAAAATGCTTTGATCATTGCTGCACCCTCATTATCCTTTATTTTCTCATATTCTTGCGTAAACTTGGCTTTTGATTCTTCTGTCATCTTATCAACTAATCCTTCGTTTTGCATTTTTTCAAAAAATGCCAATAGTTCTTGTCTATTTTTTTCTACAAAAAAATCATTAATACCGACATCTGCCAATCTCAAAAACTCTATTGTTTTTTCCTTTAGCAGAGGGTTTTTTATTATTGTATCAACTAAGGCTGGCTTAAATTTAATCTCTCTAAATTGTTTACCCGCAGGAATATTGGTAGGAAAATTATTGTATTCTTTTACGCTTTTGGCAAAAATCTGGCTATCAAATTGGGCTGCGTAGGAAATAATGGAACTATTATCTCTCAACTCCAATGTTTCAATTTTGTGAACTCCCTCCCCAAATGTTACACTTTTATTTTTCCGCTTATAAATAAATTTTTTTCGTTTTTTAGGATAATAATAAAATTCTTCTATTAGTACCTTCTGCTTATCAACTGCCAAAAGGTATTCATAATCAATACCTTGTATGTTGAAAATAATATGAAATTTACAAGGGTTTTCTTTGTTTGTAATAAAAGGTTCTACGGGAATTTCTCCTGTTTCATCAAGTTTTAAAAAAGATTGTGAAGCAAACCAAAGTGTAAAAGTCAAAGCCTTTAAAATATTGCTTTTACCTGAAGCATTTGCGCCCGCAAAACCAATAGTCGGTTGCGCCAAAAAAAGAAAATTTGGAGGCATATTCAGGTCAAACTCCAAAATGCTCTCGTGTTTAATAGAGTAAAAATTTTCGGCTGTAAAGTATTTAATCACTTTGCTATGAAGTTTTTACACAAAGAAAAAGATTTGGAATGGAATAAACAAACTTCTCTCAAACTTTCTCTATCTTTGCAACCCAAAAATAATTACTAATGGCGAATGACTAATTATCAATCGTTTTCGCAGTTAGTAATTAGTAATTAAAAATTAGTAATTATACAAAACCATGACTTCCAACGAGATACGCCAACATTTTTTAGACTATTTTACTAAAAAAAGACAACATACTTACGTTCATTCTGCGCCTTTGGTCTTGAAAAACGACCCAACTTTGATGTTTACCAATGCGGGCATGAACCAATTTAAAGACTACTTTCTGGGAAACAAAGTAGCTGATTTTAAGCGAGTTGCTAACTCTCAAAAATGCCTAAGAGTTACAGGCAAGCACAACGACCTCGAAGACGTAGGGCATGACACCTACCATCATACGATGTTCGAAATGCTTGGAAACTGGTCTTTTGGCGATTATTTCAAAAAAGAAGCGATTGCATGGTCTTGGGAGCTGCTTACCGAAGTTTACAAACTGCCAAAAGATAGGCTGTATGCCACCGTTTTCGGTGGTGATGCCAAAGAAGGGCTTGAACCTGACAACGAAGCAAAAGAACTTTGGCTACAATATCTGCCTGAAAGTCAAATACTTTACGGTTCTAAAAAAGATAATTTTTGGGAAATGGGCGACCAAGGTCCCTGCGGTCCCTGCTCTGAAATTCACATAGATATTCGGGATATTGAAGAAGTAGAGAAAATTTCTGGGCGAGATTTGGTAAATAATGACCACCCGCACGTTATTGAAATTTGGAACAACGTATTTATCCAATTCAACAGAAAAGCTGACGGAAGTTTAGAGCAACTCCCTGATAAGCACGTAGATACAGGCATGGGCTTCGAACGCCTTTGTATGGTTACTCAAGGCAAAAAGTCTAACTATGATACAGACGTTTTCCAACCTACTATTCAGTTTTTGGCGAACATAGCTTCTACTCCTTCAAAGGCTATCAAATACGGAGAAGACCGCAAGCAAGACATCGCTATGCGAGTAATTGCCGACCATATCAGGGCAATTTCCTTTGCGATTGCAGATGGTCAGTTGCCTTCTAATAACAAAGCGGGCTACGTCATTCGCCGCATTTTAAGACGTGCGGTGCGCTATGGATATACGTTTTTAGGCTTCAGACAGCCATTTATGCACTCTTTGGTGAAGTTATTGGCTACGCAATTTGCAGATATTTTTCCTGAAATCAAGGGGCAGCAAACGTTCATCGAAAATGTAATTAGAGAAGAAGAAACTTCTTTTCTTCGCACCTTAGAGAACGGCTTAAAAATGCTTGATGAGATTACAAAAACTATTCAGCTATCCAACCATTCAACTATTGAAGGTAAAACTGTTTTTGAACTATACGATACTTTTGGTTTCCCTGTGGATTTGACCGCTTTGATAGCTCGTGAAAACGGACTAAAAATAGACGAAGAAGGCTTTAAAGTGGCTATGCAAGAGCAAAAAGACCGTTCTCGCCAAGCCTCTGCCAGCGAAAAATCGGATTGGATAACAGTAAATGAAGGCGAAGAAGTGGAGTTTGTAGGTTACGAATTTTTGGAAAGTGAAACTAAAATCTTGCGTTACAGAAAACTCACTGATAAAAAGAAAACTTCTTACCAACTTGTCTTGGAAAGTACACCTTTTTATGCAGAAAGCGGTGGACAAGTGGGAGATACAGGTTTCTTGGAAGTACAAATTGCAACCGATAAATTGGTTAAAATTCATATCACAGATACAAAAAAGGAAAATGACTTAATTGTTCATTTCACAGAAGACAATTTCGAAGAAATCCTCAAACAATTAACAACAAGCAACAGGCAACAACTTAATGTTAAAGCAGTTGTAAACAAAACAAGACGCTCCTTGACCGAAAATAATCACTCGGCTACGCACCTGATGCACGCCGCTTTGCGAAAAGTATTAGGTACGCACGTAGCCCAAAAAGGCTCTTTGGTAAATGATGAAATCTTGCGTTTTGACTTTTCGCACTTCGCTAAGATGAGTGAACAAGAAATTACGGAAGTAGAAAGCATTGTCAATCAGAAAATTAGAGAAAATATCAAATTAGAGGAAAGGCGCAACGTGCCAATAGAAGATGCAAAATCTATGGGCGCAATGGCTCTCTTTGGCGAAAAATATGGCGATTTTGTACGTATGATAGTCTTTGACAAAAACTACTCTATCGAGCTTTGTGGTGGTACGCACGTTCCTTCTACTGGTAAAATCGGTACGTTCAAAATCATTGGCGAAAGCTCGTCTTCCGCAGGCGTGAGGCGTATCGAGGCGATTACTGCCGAAAAAGCAGAGCAGTATTTTAACGAGCAGTTGGCAATCAATACTCAACTCAAAGAGTTGCTCAAAAATCCAAAAGATGTAGTAAAAGCTGTAGAAACTTTGATAGAAGAAAAGGCAGAGTTGCAAAAGCAAATAGAAGCTTACCAGCAAAAAGAAATTCAAGTAGTTAAAAATGAGCTACTTAAAAATATTCAACAAAAAGGCGATATTTATTTCCTTGCCCAAGAAGTAAGCGTACCCAATGCTGAAAGTTTGCGACAAATTTCCTTTGAGCTAAAAAATCAGGTCAATAATTTATTTTTAGTGCTTGCGGCAAATATTGATGGCAAGCCACAAATTTCCGTGATGATTGCCGATAATTTGGTGAAAGACAAAGGCTTAGATGCTTCCAAAATCGTCCGAGAACTCGCCAAAGAAATACAAGGCGGCGGCGGCGGTCAGCCCTTCTTTGCTACCGCAGGGGGAAAAGATGTGAGCGGGTTAGGAAAAGTCCTGAGTGTGGCAAAAAATCTTGTGGTATAGGCGATATATAAACGGTTCATAAAAAATGATTAGTGTAGTAAATAAAAAAGCGGCTTAATTGCCGCTTTTTTGTGCTTTGCTAAAATTTGTCTGCTAATTAATACTTATCTTCTTCTCTCAATATCTTTTTAATTAAACTTTCGCTTGCATAGCCTAAATAACATTTTATATCTTCTTTTCTTACTTCGATTTGCTCAATCAAGTTGATTTTTGAAGTTCGATATCGCAACTTTGACTT
This sequence comes from Cytophagales bacterium, assembly GCA_004294445.1. Classification (GTDB taxonomy): domain Bacteria; phylum Bacteroidota; class Bacteroidia; order Cytophagales; family Thermoflexibacteraceae; genus Thermoflexibacter. The sequence goes on along the minus strand of REAZ01000015.1, from coordinate 83,383 downwards.
TACAAATTCATCTTCGCTCAATTTTATTAAACAAGGGTAATCACCTTGTGCGTTTTGTACTTTTAAAACTGTATATTGTTCTTTAATGTATTGATGCCTTATTAAACAAGGTCTTGGTATTTTTTCTTTTATCCACTCATTTAGGTTTTTAGGGTTTCTGTATGAATAATAAAATAATCCAAATCTCCATTTTTTATCTGTTATTGTACTGTTTACTTCATAATCTTTTTTATTTGTGTTCATATTAAAATTTTTGTTTAAAATTATTTATTTAAAAAAAATAATAATTTTAGCAAAGCAACCAAATAATATCAATGTTAGTGCCAAATATAGTTTTATGACATAATGACATATTTTGTTAAAAATTGTCATAATTAATGCCGAAAGTACGGCAATTTGATGTCCATATTGTCAAGCGAAATAGATAGCAAAAGTTCAAATTACTCTGATGATTTTAAATAACTTATTGAAAGGCAAAGGTTTATATGCTTTCAAAATCGTCAGAGAACTCGCCAAAGAGATTCAAGGCGGTTCACTACGAACAAAAACAGATAGTGTAATTTGGATTTTTTGAACATGATTACATTTTTATGAGTGTCAGAAATTTCTGCTTTGGAAGAAGTGTCCTTTCATTATTTATGACTTCTTATGCAGTGCTAATAGCTCCCGCAAAGCCGCTGCGATTCAGAAAAAGGTCTTTAGTTTTTATTCCTGCCTCTTTTATAATATTTAATAAACCCTCAAATAGTTCTTTCACGTTCTGCATTTTGTCCCTCTTTAAATATGGAATAATTTCTGAAATTATTATATCTTTGTCTATTAACACAATAAAGGATATATTTTTTATGCTTGATACCACAAATTTATCCTTTTTTATTGTGTTTTTCTTTTTTAAAATAACTTCGTAGGCAAATAGTAGCGAACTTGCTTTTTACTATGCCGAAGTGATAAAAACAAGTGGGTACATGAGAACAATAAAAATAAAAGACGATAAATGTAAACTAAGGCTAAATTTCTCCGTCTTAGTTTTTGCTCTTTTTTTCTTACTCTCTATTGCCCACTATGCCTCTGCCCAGTCCAAAGTCAATGATACAGAAAAAACGACACAGCTCATCAAAAGTAAATATGAAAAATGCAAGCTAAAAGGTAAATTAAGCCTTGAAATTTTCAAAAGGGCGTATTTCGGTTTGGAAAAATTAAAATTGAGCAAAAATATCATTACCATCATCGACTTCGACAAGCCTTCTACCGATAAGCGTTTTTTTGTGATAGACCTCAAAAATGAGGAACTGTTATTCGAAACTTATACGGCACATGGCAAAAATTCGGGCGTGTTATATGCCAAAAACTTCGCCAACAAAATGGACTCCAACCAAAGCAGTTTGGGATTTTACAAGACAGGAAGCACTTACCAAGGCGAACATGGTTATTCATTGCGGCTATTGGGCTTGGAAAAAGAAATTAACGATAAGGCATACGAAAGGGCTATCGTCATTCATGGAGCAGACTATGTGAGCGAAAGTTTTATCAAGAAAAACAAGAGATTAGGCAGAAGTTGGGGGTGTCCTGCTTTGCCTGCTTCGCTTTCCAAAGACATTATTGACAAGATTAAGAATGGTACTTGCCTATTTATCTATGCCACAGATGACACTTATCTTACAAAGTCAAAATACTAAAAGATGCAATTTTTGATACAAAATCACATCTTTTAGTACGAACTTTTAGTAGGCTCTCGCAAATAAGACGTATTGCTCGGAGGGTTTCCCCGTTAGGATACATTTTCCCGCTACTTTTTCATTGTTCAGAGGGATACAGCGAATCGTAGCTTTGGTTTCTTCTTTGATTCTTTCTTCTGTTTCTGCCGTTCCGTCCCAATGTGCTTTCACAAAACCGCCTTTCGTGTCCAATACCGTTTTGAACTCCTCGTAGGTAGCGACAGTAGTAGTATTTTCTTCTCTGAATCTAAACGCCTTTTGGTAAATATTTACCTGAATATCAGCCAATAAAGTGGTAATATGTGGCACAAGATTATCCAAATTTACTGACATTTTTTCTTTGGTATCTCTGCGCGCCACTTCTACGGTATTATTCTCCAAATCTCTTTCCCCAATAGCAATGCGGACAGGCACCCCTTTGAGTTCCCATTCGGCAAACTTAAAGCCTGGACGTTGGGTATCTCGGTTGTCATATTTTACGCTAATACCTTGTTTTTGAAGTTGTTGCTTTATTTCACTTACTTTGGCATCTATCTTTTGCAAGCCTTCTTCTCCCTTATAAATTGGGACAATGACCACTTGGAAGGGAGCAAGATTAGGCGGTAGCACCAAGCCGTCATCATCAGAATGTGCCATAATCAAGGCACCCATCAGGCGGGTGCTTACACCCCAAGAAGTACCCCACACATAGTCTAATTGGTTGGACTTGTCTGTGAATTTTACGTCAAAAGCCTTTGCAAAATTCTGCCCTAAGAAATGCGAAGTGCCTGCTTGTAATGCTTTTCCGTCTTGCATCAGAGCCTCTATGCAGTAGGTATCCAACGCCCCTGCAAAGCGTTCATTAGGCGTTTTTACCCCTTTTACTACAGGCAAAGCCATATATTCCTCTGCAAAAGTAGCATATACATCAAGCATTTGGCGCGATTCTGCGATGGCTTCGGCTGCCGTAGCGTGGGCGGTGTGTCCTTCCTGCCAAAGAAACTCGGCAGTACGCAAAAATAGGCGTGTACGCATCTCCCAACGGACTACGTTTGCCCACTGATTAATCAGGATTGGCAAATCTCGGTAAGACTGAATCCAATTTTTATAACTGTTCCAAATTACTGCCTCCGAAGTAGGGCGAATGATGAGTTCTTCCTCTAATTTAGAATTTTCATCTACCATCAAAGCCCCCTTTTTATCAGGATTTGCCTTGAGGCGATAATGGGTAACTACGGCACACTCTTTGGCAAAGCCTTCGGCGTGTCCTTCTTCTTTTTCTAAAAAACTTTTCGGCACAAAAAGCGGGAAATAGGCGTTGGAATGTCCTGTTTCTTTGAACATTCTGTCCAAATTTTGTTGCATTTTTTCCCAAATAGCATAGCCGTAGGGCTTAATGACCATGCAACCACGCACCGCAGAATTTTCTGCCAAATCTGCTTTTTTTACTAATTCATTGTACCACTCTGAATAATTTTCGCTTCTCGAAGGTAAGGCTTTGCTCATGATTTTTCTGTAAATTTGATAGTTGGGAGGCTATTATGTACTTCTTTGCTACAGGATAGCTTCCTATTATTTGCCACAAATTTAACTACAAAAATCTAATTTTTTCATTTTGCCAAAAAACTTTGTACCTTTATTAGGCGTTCTAATAAAAGGAGAATAACATCAATTATCAAACCCCCAAAACTATGAAAAAATATTTTTCGTCATTTTCTTTATTACTTACCGCTGCTTTGACGGTGGTGAGTTTTGTAGCCCAAGCCAATTATCTTTTTGTGCCAATGGACAAGGCACAGAAAAACCATCTCAAGGCTTATGGCATCACGTTTTGGGTGCTACAGCAAGAGGCAGAGGCTGAATGGCTGCTCAACTATCGTGGGGGAAGTTTTATGTTCAAATATATTCAAAAATTTGAAAATGAATTGATTGTGAGGGGGATAAGCTATGAGGTAATTTCCGATGCACAGGCAGTTCAGATTAAAAATGAAATCAGTAGCCCAGAGGCAAATATGGACATCATGCGGCTGGAAGTGCCGCCAAAAATTGCTGTTTATTCTCCCAAATCAAAGCAACCGTGGGACGATGCCGTTACCCTTGTGCTTACCTACGCCGAAATTCCGTACGATATTGTGTTTGATGATGAGGTACTCGAAGATGCCCTGCACAAGTACGATTGGCTACACTTGCACCACGAAGATTTTACGGGGCAGCATGGAAAATTTCATCGCAATTTTGGTACGTATAAATGGTATCAAGACCAAACCAGAGAGTTAGAAGAAATAGCACATAAGCACGGATTCAAAAAAGTTTCACAGCTCAAAGCTGCCGTAGTGAAAAGGATTAGAGATTACTGTGCGGGGGGAGGATTCCTATTCGCTATGTGTTCTGCTACTGATACTTACGATATAGCACTGGCAGCAGATGGCGTGGATATTTGCGATTCTCCGTATGATGGCGACCCTTACGACCCCGCCGCACAAAGCAAACTGAACTATAAAAATACTTTTGCTTTTACGAACTTTCACTTGGAATTGGACTATAATGAGTATGAATATTCCGATATTGACAACCAGCAAAAGGAGCGAATGGGTATTACTGAACTCAATGACTATTTCAAACTGTTCCAATTTTCTGCCAAATGGGACCCAATTCCTACTATGCTCACCCAAAATCACCAGCATAATATCAAAGGATTTATGGGACAGACTACGGCTTTCAAGAAAAATTTGATAAAGCCCGAAGTAGTCATCATGGGAGATAATAAATCGGTCAATGAAGCAAGGTATATGCACGGAACATTCGGCAAAGGGACATGGACTTTTTATGGCGGGCATGACCCCGAAGACTATCAGCACTTTGTTGGCGAAGAGCCTACGGATTTGGCTTTGCACCCCAACTCGCCCGGCTATCGCCTCATTCTCAACAATATACTTTTCCCTGCGGCAAAAAAGAAAAAGCAGAAAACATAGCAAAAAATACCCGTTAAGCGTTTGAAACTTAACGGGTATTTTTTTATCCTTGGCAGGCATGGGTTACACTTTCCTCCCAAGTTTTGAATTGGTAATTGAGCAGCGTTACTATTTTTGTATTGTCGTAAGTATGTGTGCTTTGAGTAGCACTGATTATTTCTTTGGAAAGAGCTATTTTGCTAATCCCCAAAAAGTTAGCAATTTTTGAAAGCAAATATAAGGCGTATAACGTATTTCCTCCAATTTTTCGGGCGGGGGCGGGCTTGCCAAAATGTGTTGCTATTTTGCCAAAAAAATCTTTATAAGATACATTGGCTGCGTTCAAGATAAATTTTTCACTATGCACCTCGCTATGCAGCAGTCGGAGAGTTATCGCCGCTACATCTTCAGCATCTACTATGTTGATGTTGCCGCTCGGATAGTAGTCTATTCCTTTGGAAACCAAGCTGATAATCTGCCCCGATGACCTATCCGAAGGGCAAACGCCCAGCACTGTGGACGGATTTACAATGACCGCATTTAAGCCTTCGGCAATACCTCGCCAGACTTCCCTTTCTGCATAATGCTTTGATTTTGAATAGATAAAATCCTTGCTATCGTCATTCCAACTTACTTTCTCATTAATCAAAGTTGCATTTTCGGGAACGCCTATAGCGGCAATAGAACTGATATGACAAAACTTCTTTACGCCATTTTCTAAAGCAGCATTTACCACGTTGGCTGTACCTTCTATGTTTACTTTAAAGGTCTGTTCTTTATCTTTGGCAAGCATAGACACCGAAGCAGCCGAATGTATTACGTAATTCATGCCTTGCATCGCCTCGAAAAGCAGGCTTACGTCCAAAATATCACCTTCTACCCAATGAATTTTGTCATTGATTTTTGCAAGGAGTGATACGTTGCTATTTTCTCTTCTGAGGGCATATACTTCCTTGCCCTCGCTGACCAATTTGTGCGTAATATAGCTACCCACCAAGCCTGTCGCCCCTGTAATAAAGTATTTTTCTGCCACTTATTATTTTTTAAAAACCATGAATAATACTGTAAAAACAGCTACAAATGCTTCGCAAAATATTTTTCAAAAGAAAAAAAACTATTTTAAAGTCGAGATGTTGTTTACAAAAATAAGTAATAACTATAAAACTTTGGGAAGTTAGATGTCTTTTTCAACAAAATACGAAGAAATCATAGATAAAATAAATATGATTGACCCGATAGAGTATGGTAGGACAAGGAACTATTTGAACGGTGCTGTTACCAAACTATCACCATATATTTCAAGAGGGGTAATCAGTACCAAGCAGGTGGCACAAATAGTTTTGGCGAAGGGCTTTGACCCTACTGAAATAGAAAGTTTTTTAAAAGAGTTGGCTTGGAGAGATTATTTTCAGCGGGTATGGGTGGCTTTAGGAGATGACATCAATAATGACATCAAGCAGACGCAACCTGACTATAGGCATACAAGTATGTGCAATGCTGTAGCCACAGCCAATACGGGTATCAAGGCAATAGATAGTGGAATCAATGCACTGAAAACTTCGGGCTATATGCACAATCACCTGCGAATGTATGTGGCGAGTATAGCCTGCAATATTGGGAAAAGCCATTGGCAAATGCCTGCGAAATGGTTGTATTACTATTTGCTTGATGCAGATTGGGCAAGTAATGCCCTTAGTTGGCAGTGGGTTGCGGGGAGCTTCAGCAGTAAAAAATATTATGCTAACCAAGAAAATATAAATAAGTATTGCCATACAAATCAGTCAAATACTTTTTTAGATGTTCCCTACGAAAAAATTGAAAAGATAAGTACGCCCGAAGTTTTAAAAAATACCGCACCAATAGCTTTGCGAACGGTACTGCCCGAAAAAAAAGCCTTAGACCTGAACAAGGAACTACCTACTTATATTTATAATTTCTACAATTTAGATTGCAAGTGGAAGCAGGAGATGAATGCTAACAGAATTTTACTGTTAGAACCGAGTTTTTTTGAGAAATATCCCGTTTGCGAAAAAACCATTGAGTTTGTGTTGGCACTGTCCAAAAACATTCCTAACATTCAGGTATATGTCGGAGAATTTGGCGAATTATATTCCGAAATTGGCAATTCAGCTATACACTACAAGGAACACCCTACGGCAAGGCATTACAAGGGCGCGCAACACAAGAGAGAATGGATTTTTGAAGAAGTGCATGATTACTATCCCTCATTTTTTGCGTATTGGAAAAAGTGTGAGAAATATATACAAACCTAAGTTGTACAAGACGGTCTGCACCGCAGGTCTGACCGTTTAAAACACCTTAAAATGCAGGTCAGACCTACGACCAAAGGCTTGCTTTTTATTCCTTCACTACTCTTTTCAAATCTATCTTTCCTGTTATCTCGAATTCGCGGGAAAACTTAGTTCTTGAACAAATGTTTTCAGTCGGCTATGATAATAAATGTCATTTTTAGCTTGTCCGCCTATAAACTCTTGCCTAAATATGTTGAGCTTAATTTTCTCTTCCGAACTAAGCGACAAGAGTTCTATCTGTTCAAAGAATTGAGCGATGTCCAATTCATCTATCATGTCAAAGAACTTTTCTTTATGCGGATTTTGATGTGTTTTTGTAAAATCTCTTAATAAATTGCTTTCCGCGCAGCGTTTATGTAGTTCTGTTACAAACTCTTGGATATGGCTTTCCACAAACTCCACATTAAAATGTTGGTAGAAGAAATTTTTGGTTTCGCTATCTCCAGAATGCTGAACGAAGCCCATAGCATTTTTTTCTATTTCGCTTTCGTGTATGCCCAATAGCCTAAGCAATAGCTTGATGTACCATTTTTCAAATTTGAAGCCCAAAAATACTAAAAAAGTTGCGTTCTGAAACTGACTCGTAACGGTTTGGTGCATTTTGAAGTTATCCTTTCCTATAATAGAAAATAGAAATTTGAATAAATTGTCATGCGTGAAAATAAGCGAACTTGGTTTTTCTACCGTTCCAAAAATATTATAGAGTAGTGGTCTTTCTTTGCTAATGTCATTGATTTCTTTTTGCACTGCCTCCACTTCATAGTAGGCAGCATGAAATTTAAAATTCTTTTTTTGCTCAAAAACTTGCTTCAGGTAGTTATCCGGCGAGGCATTGAGTATGAAATAAAACGGTATTTCTGCAATAGCCTCAAAGATAGTGGGAATTTGCTGCTGATTATAGAAAGAGGATATCCCCATATTTATAGAGCCATTTAGCGAGCTACGGTGGGGGTGCAAAAATTCTTCACCCGTGTAAAAGGTGATATCTTTGCTGTACTTGTTTTTGATATGCTCCAACGCAGCATGATAAATAGGCGTACCATCGGGAAGGGCAACCGCTTCTGGACCTAAAAAAAGCATACAAGAACCACTTTTTACGCTCTCTATTATTACTTCCCAATTGATATCTTCTTTTAATTTTAACATAAAAAACTAAGGGGACAAATCGTTGTTTATTTTTTACTCACTAAAGCACAGCAAATCATGGCTTTTAGCTTACTTCTTCTCATCTAATTCCTGTACCAAGCGAAATCCTAAATTTTTACTTTTAGTTCTTTCGCCCTCATTGGTGTTTTTTCACCAACAAGCCCTGCTATGAAAAACCGCCCTTGCAATTTAGCAAATACTTTGAGATATTGCACAAAAAAAAACAAGTATGAGCCAAGAAATACCACAAGAACCTCTTTTTGAGCATATTTATATTGCATTTTACACTGCTACCCCCGTTTTGCTGAGAGTTTAGCCCAGCGGGTTGCCACCCAGCGGAGTGCCGCCCAGCGACTCTCAGCAAGTCATTTAGCAAGTCTTAGGCTTGCTAAATGCGGTAGAGAAAATCGTTTTAACTCTACCACATTTAGGGGAAAGCAGCTTTACTTTGGGCGTAAAAGCACTCTTTAATCTCACACTATACTTCTTTCTGAAGAAAAATGCTGTTGGCAGTTAGGCTAACAGTATTTTTTTAGCTCAAAATGAAGCATACTTATATTTTGATACCTACCCATAGAATATCATCACGCTGGTCGGTACCTGCCATGTAATTATCTAATATTTTCTCTATATTTTCTTGCTGTACGCTAAGTGGCAATAGGCAGTTTTCTTGCAAAACACTTATCAATTTTCTTTCGCTAAATCTTGTTCGCATCATATTATTTTGGTCTTGAAGTCCATCGCTACCCAAATAGATAGTGCTTCCTAAGGGCAATATTATTTCATTATTTTCATAAAAGATTTTACTATTTTGGCTACCTCCTATGGATTTACGACTTCCCCTAACAGTCTGGATTTGACTATCCTCGGCAGAGCAGTAATATAGATTATTTTTAGCTCCAGCAAAGGAAATATGTACCTGCTCATTTTCTATACTTTTCATTGAAATGATAGACATATCCATACCATCTATAAAATTTTTGGTTTCCTCTTGGCGTAATACTACTCTTACCTCGTCATTAAGGCGAGCGAGAATTTTTTCGGGAGAGGTAATACGCCATACTCGTATGATTTTATCTAAAAGCGTATTGCCAATCAAGGTCATAAAAGCTCCCGGTACGCCATGCCCTGTGCAATCTGCGGCAACGAAGGTGGTGGTATCACCATCTTTATTTAACCAATAAAAATCACCAGAAACAATATCTTTAGGACGGTAAATAATGAAATAATTTTTAAGTAGTTCGTCCAGTTTTTCTCTATGTGGCAGAATAGCGCGCTGTATTGTATTAGCCGCCCTAATACTTCTACTAATTTGCTGACTGTGCGCTTCCAAGTTCTTATTTTTCTTCTCTATATACTCTTTCTGCGCCATGATTTCCTCTTGATTCTGAAATAGTTCCTCATTTTGGGCTAAGATTTCTGAGTTTTGCTGCTCTATCTCCATCCCTTTCTCCTCAATAATTTTGTTTTGGACTTGTAGCTGTCGGGCAGTTTTACGAATATTAATAAAACTCATAAAAAGCACTATAGCCACTACCAGCACCAACCCAATGATGCCGTACCCATAATTGCGCAACACTTTTTCTTGCTGTGCTTCTTTTGCGCGTATTTCTTTCTCCTTTTGGGCTGCTTCTTGCGTTTGCTTTTTCTCTGTTTCCGCTTGTTCTTTTTCTATTCGCTGCTTTTCCGCCAATAATTTTTGTTTTTCTATTTCTTGCTTTTGCGCGTCAGAAAGAGCTTTTTGTTGCGTATTTTCCAGTAGTTGGGCTATTCTGTCCCTTTCTAATTGTTGGTTGCGTATAGCAGAGGCTTGCAATTCTTGGTTGCGCTTCAGAATAAGTACCTCATTTTCTCTTAGTTTGAGGTCTTGCTCTTGCTTTTGTCTTTCCAATTCAGACTGCTTGAGGGCGAGTTCTTGCTTTTCTCTGTCTGCCAACAGTTGGTTGAGTTCGTTTTCTTTTTTCTCTACATTAATTTGTTCTTCCAAAATCTGCTGCTGTGCTAACCTTTCTTTTTCAGCTATTTTATCTTTTAACTCTTGGATGAGTTTGGAATACTTTTGGGCTTCTTTGAAGTCGCCATCTTGCTGATAAGCCTCTGCCAAGATTTGGTAGCTTTCCAGCAAAGCCTCTTGGTCATTGGCTGTTTTGGCAATATCTACCGCTTTGAGGGCGGTGCTAATTGCTAAGTCATTTTTACTACTAATGTAATGATTTGCAGCCAAGTAGTTATTGGCATGGGCTTGTTGCGAGAGGTTGCCTTCTGCTTGGTAAATATCTAAGGCATTAGAAAAATACTGGTTTGCTGTTTTGAAATCGCGGAGGTACGAATAGGTAACGCCTGTGTTGGTGAACAAGGTCGCTTTTTCACTTAAATTTTTCTGATTTTGCTTGTTCTGCAAGTTTAGGTTGAGAGCTTTTTGGTAATGTTCTAATGATTTTGCATTATCCCCCGCCTCTTTGTACAAAAAACCCAAATTGTTATAGGCATTTGCCATACCTGCTTGGTTATTTGCCTCTTGGTGGATTTGTAAAATTTCTTGGGTATAGTTGATGGCTTTGGCATTATCCAAAATGATTTTGTAGAGGCTACTAAGTTCGGTAAGCGTATTTACCTGCTCTTGTTTATTTTCGTTTTGACGTTGGTAGCTTAGGATAGCTTCATATTCGCTAATTGCTTGAAAATAACCCTTTTGCTGGGCATAGCAATACGCAATACTTTGGCGAAGTTGGATTTCACGGCTGCCATTGATACCTTCGCTTTTTTGAAGTTCCAGCGTTTGACTAAAATAATCTATGGCTTTCTGATAGGCTCTTTTCTTCTGATAATAAGCTCCTACCTCTTTGAGCAAGGTTATCTTTTCCTTATTATCTTTGGTTTGATTCAGTTTTAAAACTAAATCATTAAGGTCTTGTGCTTGTAAGGGATAGGAAAAGAAAACACCTATCAATACAAAAAGTGTAGCAATGAGTATTCGTCGTGGTTTTTTCATCTTTTAAGTCAATTTATACGGAAAAACCTTTGTTTTAATACTTTAAATTTACATTTCTTTTTTGAGAAATACAATTTTTATTTGGTAAATAAGTAAATTTGTACCTACCTTGTACCATATATTACCTCACTATTTTGATATTATAATTTTTAGCCAATAGAACTTGTAAAATTATGATGATGAGATATTTGATATTTTTATGTTGTGTTTTTTCCTTACTAATTTCTACTGTTGCACTTGCACAAGAGCAAGATACAGTAGGTAAATCCTTGCTTTTCAAATCAAAAGTAGCAGAGATAATGTCTTTGAAGGTAGAGAGTGAGGGCGAAGAAAATTTGTCTTTAGGTGGGGTGAGAAATACTACATTGAGAGAAGCCCCCAACGTAGCTACAGTAATTACCGAAGAAATCATACAATATTCAGGGGCAAGAGATTTGATGGATTTGCTGCGAATGGTGCCAGGGCTGGATTTTCTACAAGATGAGGGCGTAGTAGGCTTGGGTATGCGGGGTATATTTGCCAATAAAGCAAAGATATTGATACTTTTAGATGGGGTAATGATGAACGAAACCAATGAAGGGCAGTTTGCTTTTGGTCTGCGCCTACCGCTAAGTAATATAGAACGCATCGAAATCAGCCGAGGTCCAGGCTCTACTATCCACGGGGGTATGGCTGGGCAGGCTATCATCAATATTACCTCCAAAAGCACCTCTAAGGATAATACAGAGGTAGTAGCCCAAATAGGAGTAGGACAGACAGGTATCTCCCGCTTAGGATTACAAGCAAATGTCTTACGTAATTTAAACCAAAAAGTACAGCTTTCCCTTGCCTCATTTGTGGGTACTGCAAATAAGAGTAGCCAGCAAAGAACACTCTTTGATGGGAAAAATGTTAATTTTGCAGATAGCTCAAAAATAGAAAATTTTTACTTGAATATGGGGCTGAAATACAAGCAATTAACAATGAGATTTGTCTATGACAATCATATTTCTCAACGATACAATCTACCCTCCCATCTGCTACGCTCCCAAATCGCCGCCATAGATATAGCACATAGCAAGGCTATCAATACAAAACTTCTTTTAGTATCTCGTCTTAGGTATAATGCAGGTATTCCTAATACCTTAGTCAATGCAGATTCTACGAGTAGAGGCCAGACAAATAACCTAAATAGACGACTTACAGCGAGCTTAACAGCCATATATGAGCCAAATAAGCTATTTCGCTTTGTGGCAGGGGTAGAGTTTTGGCGAGAAAACTCTCGCTTCGAGAATCCAAACGTTAATTTTGTCAATGGCAAAAATACAGTTACCTATCATAATATAGGCATCTTTGGAGAAGGAGTTTTGACTACCAAATACGTAAATTTGACCATAGGGGCAAGGTACGACAAGCACAGCACCGTAGAAGGAGCTTTTGTGCCTCGCATAGCACTTACAAAGGCATTTGAAAAAATACATTTTAAGGCACTATGGGCAAAGGCTTTCAAAGCACCCACAATTCTGAATATTAATTTAGCCAAAGACGGTCGCATCAAGCCCGAATTTTTTAATGTAATAGAGTTTGAAGCAGGTTATAAGGCTTCCGCCGCTTTTGACATCAAAGCAAATATTTTTCAAACCCATCTCAGTCAAACCATTGTAGATGAGCATATTACTTCAGAAACCTTTGTATTTATCAATGGTGCTTCTATCACGAGTAGAGGCTTAGAAGTAGAGTCGAAATATGGTTTTAAAAAGAGTTTTTTAGCGGCTACTTATTCCTATTATACACTCGTCAGAGTAGGTGAAGACCACTTAGCAGACATTGAAGTAAGTGCCGAAAACGGTATTTCGGTAGGTATGCCTACCCACAAATTTACTTTGCAGGCACATGGGCAGTTCACGAATAGGCTTTTTATCCATGCCGATTGGGTATATAATAGCAGTAAGTATGCTTTTTTCTTCTATGGAAAAAATGACACAGATGAAAGACTCACCAACTTAGGCAGTACAAATATCATCAATCTATCGGCGGGGTGTAAAGATTTTTTGATGCCTTCCTTAGATGTGCAGATAGGCGTTTATAATTTGTTAGACAGCGACTTACTATTTACTCACCCCTTCCATGAGCCTCAAAGCCCCATCCCTTATTTTAGTAGAGAAGTATTAGTTACTTTGAAGTATCGCTTATGAGCTTTTGCAGAAGGAAGCCCCCGTTTTGCTGAGAGTTTAGCCCAGCTTAGTGCCGCCCAACAACTCTCTGCAAGTTATTTAGCAAGTCTTAGACTTGCATAAGAGGCTGAAAGCTAAGAAAATAGACTTATCGCACTGCCTTTTTTGCTTATGCACTTCTACGCAAATCTGGAGATTTGCTTGCTAAATGCGGTAGAGAAAATCGTTTTAACTCTACCAGAAGTTACGTACCATAAACTTACATAAAGTATTCCAAACCCTTTGTATGGTAATAAACAATGTCATGCTATTATAATGGAGTATGTAGAATGAGAGAACTTAGCGAGCCTATATAAGAGCAGGACATACCATAGTGCAGGTAGTGAAAGTACAACGTATTGTAGTTTTCGCTATTTTCTGATAGAAAATTTTGAAGTTTTATTTATCAGCAAAGTTCCTATAGAAATGCAAAATATTTTAAAAACAGCTTTCCTATCATTTTTAGAAAAGAGCCTTACAAAGTAAATAGCAAAAAAACTGCGTTTGAATATAGCAATTAGCAATTTTGATAGCTACGTTTTTATATCTTTGGCAAGGTGAAAAAACGGTTTTTCGCCTTGCCAATGAGTTTTTATATTTTTTTCTGAAAAATATAAACGTTTAAAACTCTTTAAACCATTCTTTTGCTCGCATTTCGGCATAAGATTCTTGCTGTCCTTCTATCTGAAAACCTACATGACCTCCCTGAGCGGGCATTTCTAAGTGTAGGTACTGATGGTCTTCGGCTATTTCTTTAGGAAAGCACGAAGGCGTGAGGAAGGGGTCGTTGAGTGTATTGATGAGCAATACGGGGCGGCGAATGCCCTCTAAGAAAAATAAGGAACTTACCTTTCGGTAGTAGTCGGCGGCATCCTCAAAGCCATGCAATTTTGAGGAATAAATATTATCAAAATCTCTAAAAATACGAATCTGTTTGATGAGTTCGGCGGAGATTTTATCGGGCATAATCTCTGCTTTTTTCCTAATTTTCTTGTGTAGTTTATTTAGAAAGCGGCGTGTATAAAAAAGTTTGCTCGGCTTGGCAAGCTCGTCGCTGCAAGCTGCCAAATCGCAAGGCACAGAAAAAGCAATTCCTTTTTTGATTTGTGGCAATATGTTTTCGCCTCTTTCACCAAAATATTTGAGCGTCATGCTGCCACCTAAGCTAAATCCCGCAAGCACAACAGTCTGATAGCCATGTACTTTGACTGCATGATTGACCACCAAGTCTAAGTCGGGCGTATCTCCGTGATGATAGAAGCGAGGCAGGCGATTAAGCTCTCCGCTACAGCTTCGGCAGTTCCAGCCCAGCCCGTCCCAGCCTTCCCTATTCATTACTTTGATAAGTCCTTTTACATAGTGCCTACCCGAATCTCCTTCCAGCCCATGCGAAACTATCAATAACTTTTTATTAGGGTTTATCTGCTCCTTTTCTTCCTCAGATTTTATCACTGCCCAGTCCAAGTCCAAGAAATCGCCATCAGGCGTGTCTATTCGCTCTCTGTGATAGCTTACACCCTCTATTTTGCGAAAAAAACTTGGCATAATGGTTTGCAAATGTGCATTACCAAAATAATAAAAAGGAGTTTTATAATGTCTTGTTTGAACGATTGGCATGCGAAAATAAATTTGAAAAAGATGAAACAAATTAGAAAAACTATAGAAATTCTCCCTCTGAAATTTCGTCTAAAAGGCGTTTAATGTCTTCTACTCTTTCTTTATCACCGAGGTCTTCGTAAGCCACAATGAGGTTACGCATTACCCGCCTGATAATATCAAGATGAGAACATGGCTCATAAAACAATTCACGCGAGGTAACGTGCAAATTCATGATATAATTTTCTATGTCTTGTTTGATGTAGGTTAGCCCCTTGTTAAAAACATTGATATAGAACTGTATTTCTGCGGTCTTGTACGTAACGATGAAAACATTAGGCAGGTTTACGCCATAAATAGGCAATTTTAGCTTTTGGGCTATGAGTATATATAACACGCACAAGCCAATAGGATTTGATTTTTTACTTTCCAAAGTCGTATTAATCATAGAATTAGATACTGCTTTGATGTTGCTCGTATTCGCCCTAAATCGAAATTTATGAAAAAAAATAGAGTTCAATAGCTTTATTTGTTCGGTAGGTAGCAAATCTGTCTTAAATTCTACCCAAGCGTCAAAGTAAAGTTGTTCTACTTTCTTGCGGAGTTCTTCTAACTGCAGGTCGGGGTACTGATAAGTAGCAATGATCCACATTCCTTTGAGCAAATCTGTACTGTCATTTTTTACCCAATCGAGCAAACGAGTCCTCACTACTTTGTAGTTGAGGAGTTGGAGTATATTTTCTATTCTTTTCTGCACATCTGGGCTAAACTGCCTTGCCCACTCATCTTCCAAATAAGGGATAATCTGCTCTCCGAATGAGTATATCTGATTTTCTATATGATTAATTACCTCTTTATCGTCATCTTCGAGCAAGGAAACCATTGCTTTGATTTCGCTTTCTGTCATCATTTTTTTCTTTTTTAGGTTTTTATTCTCCTTCCTTACTCCAGAATGGTCATATTCACATTTTTTTTGTTTGTAAGTTTCCTCATAAGGTAGTTGAGCAACATTCTGATAGGTATTAACAAGCCAATAATAATCAATTTTATAATTATTTCGGTGATTTGTTCGGGCTTATCCAAAAGGTTTGCAATTACTGCTTTGGTATTTGTATAATCTGCCATATCTGCTACAGGGTGGGCGGCATACTCTGTTATTTGCCTTGTGATAACCTTGGCACTATCATCAGTAAGAAAATCGGCAGTGTCTATCGTCCAATCTACAATAAAAAAAAGAGAAACGAATAAGATAAAAACAATATTGGTAACATTATGACTAATCTTTGCTTCAGACATTACACCGAGTGCTTTGGTGAGTTCTGCCTCTTTTTTACTTACATTTTCGCTTGCCTTGTCCAATTTGTTTTGCAGACGGTCGCTAACAGAAGTGAGTAGTTTCACTTCGCCAAGTAGCTGTGCATAGCTCTGCGCAAGCTGCTCATACTCTTCACGCAGCACTGTAGCAGATAGTTCGTCTACAGGCTTTTTTAATATGCTCTTAGAATAGAATAAAATCTGGTTTTCTTTCTCAAATACTTGATTTTTATCTATTTGCTGTTGTTGTTTTGACATAATCTTTTTAATTTTATCTATTCTATGCTGCTATCTTCCAACGCTATTACCTCCGATACGTTTTCTAAAAGAACAAAAAAAGCGACTGTAAGTTTCCTCACTAAGCCGCTGTTATAGACCTTAACAAATGAAACTTTACTAACTCCATTAGTTTTCAATGACGTTCATAATAATCGGAATATCTATAATCTCCTTAAAGTCTTCGCCAGACTCTTGCATATCTTCATCATCTTCTTCGTAAAACCAATTTATTACGACATCAGAAGGATTAATTCTTTCTAATCTCCTAAATATTTCGACCAAACACTTAGAAGAACTAGTATTAAAATATTCTAATTTGATATCAAAACTTGTTTTAGTAGAAGGTGTTTTCACATAATCGTCCAACCACTCAAAAAGCGGTCTATAAAACTCAATGGAGTTTTCTGGGATAGAACGCCCCGACATAAGAAACTTACCTGTCTTCTGGTCAAAACTTAATTTTGGCGTTTTCGATGTTTCTTCTAAATAAAAGTTCTCCATAATGATTTATATGCTAAATAGCGGATATTTTTACTGTTAAACTAAAGAAAGAATACTTAGAACTATACTCTTTGAAGGAGTATTCCAATTTATTACCTGACTTTCTGGCTATATCTATTATTCCAAGCCCCGCCCCGCCCTTTGCGGAAACAGTTCCTGTATTCAGTCTTTCCCTATACTTTTCCTTGAGTTGCTCTGCATTCATGGCATTTACCTCATCTATTCTATTTTTGAGTGCTATTACATCACCCTGCGCTACATAGTTTCCCGTAATGATTAAATAGCTATCTTCAACTTTTGAAAGTATGAAAATAATAGAATCGTCTTCGTGCAGGTTATCTGCCTCTATTTCCTCGAAATGGTGGTAAATATTTTGCAAAATTTCTACTAATATCGTAAAAACTCGCTTTTTAACGACAGATTTGCCTTCTATTTCAGCAAGGTTTGTTTGAGCAATAGCCAAAATACTCGTCAATAAGTCATTCGATGCCGCACCTTTATACGACATAACGATACTGTTTGACTGCATTTTCTGATAGTAGGATTGTATATCCAATTGATTCAGTAATTGATGTTGTTCTAATGTAATCAATGCTTGCAATGCTTGCTTTTATTTTGCTAAGATATAGACTATTAATTAGCTATGCAAATAAATAAAATTTTTTCAAATAAAAAATTATTTACGCACTAAAATCCGTACAAATTGTTTGACAAAAGTAGCTAATGTAAAATAAAAAATATAATATTCTAAAAAATATGAATTACTAATACAATTTTTTTTCAAAATGAATCTATTTTTTCATAAATATCAAGGTACGGGGAACGATTTTGTAATGATTGACGATAGGGATAAAAAATTTGATGCAAGTAATGCTGCTCTGATTGAAAGGCTCTGTCATAGGCGATTTGGCATTGGGGCAGATGGGCTAATTTTGCTCCAAAACGACCCAACGGCAGATTTTAAGATGGTCTATTTCAATGCTGATGGCAAAGAAGGCTCTATGTGTGGCAACGGAGGAAGGTGTATCGTTGCTTTTGCCCATCACTTGGGAATTTTTACCGAAAACACTGCTTTTAATGCCGTAGGTGGCTTGCACGAGGCATCTATCAAAGAAGGTATTATTTCGCTCAAAATGAAAGACGTAAGTGCTGTAGAAGTTGGCAAAGACGCAAATCCTTCCTATTGGTTAGACACAGGCTCGCCGCATTACGTTGGCTATGTGGGCGGGCTTGCTAATTTTGATGTTTTTGGGCAGGGCAGGGCTATTCGCTACAGCGACAGATTCAAAGCCAAAGGCACAAATGTAAATTTTGTGGAGCGAATTAGCGATAAATACCTCTCTGTGAGGACTTATGAACGTGGGGTAGAAGATGAAACGCTCTCCTGCGGTACGGGTGTAACGGCGTGTGCTATTGCTGAAAGCTATGCTAATCCTACCATGAATGGCATCAGTAACTTAGGCATGGGTGTTGGTTTCGAAATTAAAATTAAGGTCTTGGGTGGCGATTTGGCAGTAGCTTACCACAAAAATGGCGATTCATTCACCAATATTTACTTGAAGGGAAAAGCAGAAAAGGTCTTTGAGGGAAGTATGCTGCTCTGATGTTTTGGCACAGTATAGTGATACAAATGATGTTTTGTGATACAAAAAAGAGAATGTAATCTAAAACTGCAAACTCTTTTTTGTATCATTTTGGGTCAGTGGTTTTGCAATGAAACACACCTATAGGATAGTTCGGAAAATTTTACTTGTTTCAAAAAATCTTTGCAAAAATCTCCTCTAATTTTTCGTCAATATTGCCTTCAAATTTGGTATGAGGAATACCTAAGTCTTGCAGCACTTTTTCAAATCTTTGATAGCCGTTTTCACTTCTTAACTCTACCCAATGCACCCCTAAATCATCTAATTGTGTTTTATTTTGCACTGAAAGCGTATCTGCAATAAAAACGCTACTATCTCTGGCTATTACTCCGTCTGCACTTTCTGAATTACCTGCACCCATAAGTTTTACTTCGCATCTATATTCTTCATCACTACTCATAAAATAAAAATCTACTTCTCGTTTAACTTTCGTTTTCTTTTGAGAACCTTTTTTTGCCTTTCCTTCTACAATTTTTTCAACTATCTTATTTGCAAAATATTGCTGAGGCACTTCAAATAATGTACATAATGTGAGCATCAAAAGTTTTTCTGTTTGCTTACCTGCACTTGACCAAGCTCCCCCACGCAAAGCTGCACGCTTCACCGCAAGAGTATTAATTACAATTAGGCTTTCATTCATAGTCAAATCTGCACTAACTCCACGAAGTTTGATAGTTAAAGTTAAATCTATCTCATCTTGCGCATCTATTAAACCCTCTATTAATTCACATAAACTTTCATAATGTTCATTAGAAGCATCAAGAATAATCTCTCTTGGTGCTTTTTTATACATATTAGTAATTGTTTTTTTATTTAAACCTAAATGGATTGCTATTTCATCGGGTTTAAACTTTTTAGGATTTGTAAACTCAGCTCTATACCAATCAGTTGTAATAGTTTCATTATTTAATTTAGCATTTACGACTTTCTTGAAAAAATCAATAGCAAATTGCAAAAAGACAGCATTTATCAGATTGACTACTTCAATACGGTAATCTTGACCTTTGATAAGACGTTTTAAGATGTTTTTAATAACTTGTTCTTTTAATGTCATTGTAAAATTTGATTTAGAGATATAACTTTATTAAAATTTTCATCATATAGATTTTCAGAATCAACAAAACGAAGCTGAGTACATTGCAAATCTTCTATTTTGATTGAAAAGTCTCCTTTTGGGAAAAGTTTTTTTAAGCCTACCAAAATTTCTTGGGAACGTACCAAAATTTCTTTGATATTTCCTTCAAAATTTTCAACATAGTTTAATTCTTGCTTTTCATTGCATGGCTGAATATAAACCTTTAATATGCTGTTTTCCGATTGATTAATCAATATTTTACTGCCTTTTTGTGTTGCTAATGCTGTCATATTTTTTTAATTTTATGGTAAAACATGATTTACAAATTCTTCCATTGTCCAAAAAAATTGTGTTTCAAACTCTCCTAAAATATTAGGTTTAGCTTGGCTTTTCATATAGTCAAAATAAGTAGGTTCTTTTTCTGTTAGAAAAAACTTTCTACCTAATAACTTTGCTGTTTTTCCTACCGTACCACTGCCTGCAAAAGGGTCAAAAACTAAATCATTTTTAAAAGAATAATATTGAATTACTCTTTTACACAACTCCACAGGAAAAACTGCTGAATGTATTTTATCAAACTTTGGGTCTATTTTCCACACATTTGTAGTTTCGTACCCATCTGGCACTATGCTTTGTTTGGTAGTTTCTTTATCATAACTTCTTATATTCCAATCAATTAACTTTGTGGTTTCTTTTCTATATACCATCAAATATTCCGTTACAGCATTAGGCTTATACATCAACGGCTTTTTGTGTTGCATAAAGCCACCAATACGATTTTTTACAGAATAATCGGGCTTTTGCCAAATAATGTCATCTATAAATTCCCAACCATTATCAACTAAATAAGGGTGCAAATCAAACGGAATAGGATAACGCTTGCTACTATGCGAACGGCTTACTCTTGGAATAATGATAGGAGAAGTATTCACAATGAGGAATCTACCTTCTTTGGTAATTCTATGAGTTTCCTTAAATACCTCTGCCAAAAACTCCAAATATGCTTTATAACTTGGGTAAATAGAATAATCTCTTGCATTATAATATGGTGGAGAAGTGAACGTTAAATGCACACTTTCTGTCGGCACGTATTTTAAAACATCTAATACATCTCCATTTACAACTACATTTTCCAGAAAACTATGTGTTTCTGTGTGGGAAAGGCTTGATTTGGGTTTATCCTTGTTTGCCTCGTCTGCAAAGTATTGTTTGTAAATCACCGTTCTCACCATTTCGTTTTGATGATTTACCAAAGGCTCTAAATTTTGCTTTACGTCTTCGTCATTTTCAAAAACTAATAAACCTCTTATTGCCTGACAAACTATCTTAGGGTCATTGTCCTTTAGAATTTTAAAAAGATAAGGCTTATTTTCTTTTTTTCTTAATCTCCCTATTGCCGATACTATTTCCCTTCTTACGCTTGTATCTTTTTCATTTTCAAAGATTTGATAAAGACTTTCTAAGTTTTCTACTTTATTAATTTTTGCAATATTTTTCGCTGCTGCTAATCTGATTTTATGATATTCGTGTGTAAGCAAAGGAAATAGAAAGCTGCTATCAAAGTTTTTTGGTAGGTAGCCCATATTTTCGAGTACATACAAGATGCTTGGATTATCTTTGAGCCCATTGACTAAGTAACCCAAATCTCCATTTCCTTTATTTTTGAGTTCTGTGATATATTCTTTTGTGAGCATTATGCGCTTTTTTATTTTTTGTGCAAGTTAGTATTTTTTGCATTATTTTAAAAGATAAAAAATAGTTGGGAATACTATATTTGCCTAAATAAAAAACAATTCATCTGATATTGTTAATACCAGATGAATTGCTGTTTTTCAGAAAAAACTTCCTTACTCCACCGTTACCGACTTTGCCAAATTGCGCGGCTGGTCGACATTGCAGCCCCGCATAACGGCAATATGATAGGCAAGTAGCTGCAAAGGAATTACGGTAAGTAGCGGTGTAAGAACATCATACGTACTCGGAATTTCTATGACGTGGTCTGCCATAGTAGCTATAAAGGTATCTCCTTCGGTAACTATAGCTATTACTCTCCCTTTGCGTGCTTTTACTTCCTGAATGTTTGAAACTACCTTTTCGTAAGAGCTATCTTTGATGGCAATAAAAACTACGGGCATATCGGCATCTATCAGAGCAATGGGTCCATGCTTCATTTCGGCGGCGGGATAACCCTCAGCGTGTATGTAAGAGATTTCTTTGAGCTTCAGCGCACCCTCTAAGGCTACAGGAAAGTTAAATCCCCTGCCTAAGTAAATCATGTTGCTTGCGTTCTTATAAATTTGGGCAATGTCTTCTATCTGTGCATTGAACTGTAGGGCTTTGGCTATTTTTTCGGGGATGTTCTCCAATTCGTGGAGTAATTCCGAAAATTGGGCATCGGGAATCGTACCTCTTTTTTTGGCAATAATGAGTGCCATCATCAGCAGTACCGTTACTTGGGCGGTAAAAGCCTTCGTACTTGCTACGCCTATTTCGGGTCCTGCGTGTGTGTATGCCCCCTCGTGCGTGGCGCGCGAAATAGACGAGCCTACTACATTACAAACGCCAAAAATGGTAGCCCCTTTGCTTTTTGCCAACTCTATCGCTGCCAATGTGTCAGCCGTTTCGCCCGATTGGGAGATGGCAATGACTGCATCCTCCGCTTCTATAATTGGATTTCTGTACCGAAATTCGGAGGCATATTCCACCTCTACGGGTATGCGGGCAAGCTCTTCAAAAATATATTCTGCTACCAAGCCCGCGTGCCAAGAAGTACCACAGCCCAAAATCACAATGCGTTTGGCATTGAGCAGTTTGTCGATATGCGTAGTAATGCCGCCTAACTGCAAATGTAGCTTATCGGCTATGAGTCTGCCTCGCAAGCAGTTGCGGACAGATTCGGGCTGCTCAAAAATTTCTTTGAGCATAAAAGAGTCAAAGCCTCCCTTCTCTATAGCCTCTAAGGTCAAATCCAGGTGCTGTATGTATGGTATATTCACTACGTTGCTAAGTGAGGCACGTATATCTTTGATTTCCAAATTACCTTTTTGCATCACTGCTATCTGTAGGTCGTCCAAATAAACTACTTCGTTGGTATATTCGATGATGGGCGTAGCGTCAGAGGCAAGCCAAAACTCCTTGTTCTCTTTCCCAATCCCAATCACCAAAGGGCTGCTTTTTCTTGCTGCCAACAGTTGATTAGGGTCATCAGCAGACATGACCACTATGGCATAAGCCCCTACTACTTCGTTGAGGGCGATACGCACCGCCTCAAAAAGAGTGCATTGATTTTCTTTTTGAATCTGCTCAATAAAATGCACTAATACTTCTGAATCGGTTTGCCCCAAAAACTGATGCCCCTTGCGAAGGAGTTCCTGCTTGATAGTGGCATAGTTTTCTATAATCCCGTTGTGAATGAGTGCTAACCTATTATCAGAGGAGTAATGCGGGTGTGCATTGGTGTCGTTAGGCTCACCGTGCGTAGCCCATCGGGTATGCCCCATGCCTATAGAGCCTGTTTTTACCTTGTCCTCCAAATGCGTTTCTAAATCTGCTACTTTCCCTTTTTTCTTGTAAACCAATAAGTTATTATCCCTGATGAGGGCTACTCCCGCACTGTCGTACCCTCTGTATTCCAACCGTCTGAGTCCTTTCAAAATGATAGGGAGGGCATCCTGCTCACCCAAATAAGCTACAATTCCACACATAATATTAATAGAATTTTAATAAAAATAAGTTCGTAAATTTAGTAATTGCGTTGTACGGCAAATAACGTACAGGCAGTAGCAATAATTGTACTATACCCATACAGACGAAAATAGTACTGATAAAAGCGTGTTTTTTTGTGAATGATGTTAAAAAATTCATATTTTTGAAAAAGCAAACTTGCGATAAATCCCCAATAATAAACAAAAAAACTATGCAAGCAATCATTACTAAACTTAGTACGCCCTATGTAGGAAAAAGCATCATTGTATTTTTGGCTTTGGGGGTGTTATCCTATAATATATCAAAAACGTATGCTCAAACCTTCATTTCAGGAAGGGTAATTTTAGAAAACGGCACTCCGATAAAAGATGTTACTATAATCATAGATGGAGGTCGTCCTGTGTTTACGACTATGATTGGCACTTTTGGCATCGAAATCAAAGGAACAAAACCGACCGAAGTCAAAGCAATTAAGAAAAATCTAAAAATGAAAGAAGACTGGGTTTATGACGAAAAAGAAAAAAAATTAAAAATAGTCATGGTACCTTTGGGAACTAATGGGGGAAGTATTGAGGGTAGAATCTATGATGCACAAAATAAACCACTTACAAATGCAATGATAATACTTTCAAAAATAAATCCAACTATGCCAGCCCTTACTAACAGTAGGGGAGAGTTTTCTATCAAGATTTTGGAAGGAGCGGATGAAAACCAACTAGGAGATTTGTTTGTCAATGGTACTAAATTTCCAGAAGGAAGTTTTTCCTTTGACGGCGGCAATCTCAAAATCGATGGTCGAGCCATCAACAGAACAGAGGAGATAAAAGCTGAAGTTAAACCACTCGAAACAAAAAGGGTGAACAAAATAAGAGTGTTAGATGTAGGAGGAAATGTTATACAGCGACAAAAAATAAGAGTAGATAAAAAAGACTATATTACTGATAGTAACGGAGAGCTAATAGTAAATCATGAATTAAATAAAGACACTCGACTTTTTATTGAAGGCTTCAAAATTACCATCCTTCCCACGGAGGAATATTTGCTTGTAAAAGTAGAAATGATGCAAAATACGGAAAAGCAAATAGGTCAGAAATATACAAGTGAGCAAACACAGCAAGGGTTAGAAATGGAAAAGCAAGCAAGCGAGCAAATTTGGCAAGAATTAGATATAGAGAAGGCAAGAATCCTTAAAGAATCTAACGAGATGCAGCAAAAAATAGAATTACTTACCAAGCCACTGCGAGAGAACATAGCTATAGATGAAAGCCAAAAACAAAACATCAAAATTAACCTAAGCCGCATCAAGGAAAAATTAATAGAAAATGAGCAGGTGTATGAAAATATGCAAGAAAGAAATCGCTTGCTTATCAATCGTTTGAGTTTGCTTATCGCCGAAAAGGACTCTATCGCCAAAATCAATTTCTTGGCAGTCAAAAAGTTGGATTCCTTAGCCATTGCCAAAGAGAAGGCAGAGAGAGAAAGGATTTTTGAGCAAGAAGAAAGTCAGAAAAGGCAAATTATTATTGCTTTGGTGGCTTTCTTTTTTTCTGCTCTTGCGCTTGTTCTTTTCATTTTTGGCAGAAAGGCACAAAAAAGAAAAAATGAGTTGGCTCTGAAGAATGAAGAATTAGTTGGCAAAAATGAGGAAATTCAAGAAAAAAGTGCCAAAATAAATGAGGTAAACGAAGAACTGCACCAAACAAATGAGGAGTTAAAAACAACGCTTGATGTTGTAAATACACAGGCACACGAGCTACAAACCAAAAACGCCGACATCACTGCGAGCATCAATGCCGCCAAGCTGATTCAAGATGCTATTTTACCTTCGGAAAAAGCGATAGCCAATGCCGTAAGCGACTTTTTTATTTTTTACCAGCCCAGAGATATAGTCAGTGGAGATTTTTATTACTATACCCAAAAGAATGGAAAGTTCATCATTACAGCCGTAGATTGTACGGGGCATGGCATCCCTGGCGCATTTATGAGTATGCTCAGTAACCAAGTGCTTAACGAAGTCATTGAGCAAAAGAATATCACAGAGGCAAATAAAATATTACACGAGCTAAACATCATTATTGGGCAATCGCTTCATACAGAGGAAACTACGAGCCACGCGGGTATGGATTTGGCACTGTGCGTGATAGACAAGAAAAACAAGCTACTCGAATACGCAGGGGCAATGAATCCGCTCTACTATGTGCAGCATGGAGAGTTTAAAGAAATAAAGGCGGATAAGCAAGCAATAGGCGGCATGGAAAACAAATTGGACAAAACCTTTACTCCACATTATATTTCGTTGGATAGCCCTACTATTTTTTATCTCTGTTCTGATGGTTTCCAAGACCAATTTGGCGGAGAGCAGGGCAAGAAATTTATGGTCAAGAAAACTCAAAGAATTGCTTTTTTCTATTCATCACTTGTCAATGAAAGAACAAAAAGAAATATTAGCAAACACGCTTGAAAAATGGAAAAATAAGCATGAACAAGTTGATGATATTCTCATTATTGGCTTTCAGGTATAAATTTTTCATCTTTGTAAAAACACAATTAGAATAGAAAACTTCAAATCTATCCAAAGAGAACGCCCATCATTGGCATCCTCTCAGACAGCATTTGCAAAACATTTTCCTTTTGCCATTTTTTATGTGAAAGCAATAACACACTATTCAAAAAAATATATAGCTTTGCTACAAAACCATCACTGTAATAATATGAACAAAAGATTAATCGTTTTTTTAGCGGGCATTTGCTGCACGCTCGCGAGTGCTTTCGCCCAAACGCCAAAGCAGCCCTTTACAAGCTCAAAATTTGAGCAATTAAGTGCGGAGCTACCTTCGCCAAACAATACACGCATCGCAGACGGCTCACCAGGGCATGAATATTGGCAGAACAGAGCCGATTATAACATAAAAGTCGCCTTAGATGACGATAAGCAAAGTATTCAGGCTTCCGAAGTAATCACCTATACCAATAATTCTCCCAAAGATTTGACGTATTTGTGGGTGCAGTTAGACCAAAACCTGTTCGAAAAAGAATCAGATACTTACAAGAGTTTGGAGTATTCTTTGGAAGACAATTTTGGCTTGTTTATGTTTGTGGAGTACCTACGCCGCACCAACTTTGAAGGAGGATATAAGATTACGTCTGTCAAAGACAAATTGGGCAAACCGTTGAAATTTACCATTCAGAGAACCATGATGAGAATAGACCTGCCTACCCCGCTCAAAGCCAAAGGTGGTGCTTTTTCCTTCTCTATCGATTGGTCTTTTAATATTACAGATGCCGCTGCCGACCCTATTTATACACGTTCTGGATTTGAGTTTTTTGAAAGTGATAAAAACTACGTTTATGAAATGGCTCAATGGTTTCCACGTATGGCTGTTTATAGTGATGTAAGAGGTTGGCAGAACAAGCAATTCATGGGGCGTGGTGAGTTTGCCTTGCCTTTCGGAAACTATGAAGTGGCGATTACTGTGCCTGCTGACCATGTGGTAGCGGCAACGGGAGAACTGCAAAATGCTACTTCGGTACTTGCTGCCGAACAAATCAAACGCTTAGAGCAAGCAAAGACTGCCAAAGAGCCAACGCTCATCATAAGCCAAAAAGATGCCGAAGCAGCAGAAAAAAGCAAGGCAACGGCAAAGAAGACTTGGGTGTATAAAGCCCAAAATGTGAGAGATTTTGCTTGGGCAAGCTCACGTAAGTTTATTTGGGATGCGATGCAGGTAGAGGTTGAGGGCAAAAAAGTATGGGCAATGTCTTATTATCCCAAAGAGGGAAATCCGCTATGGGAAAAAGTTTCTACCAAAGCGGTAGCACATACCTTGAAGGTTTACTCAAAGCAAAGTGTTGCCTATCCGTACCCTGTAGCTATTTCGGTACATGGACCCGTAGGCGGTATGGAATACCCAATGATTAGCTTTAATAACCAAGGCAGACCCGAAGCCGATGGCACTTACAGCAAGAAGGTAGAAGCGGCTACTATTTCGGTTATTATTCACGAAGTAGGGCATAACTTTTTTCCTATGATTGTCAATTCTGATGAAAGGCAGTGGACTTGGATGGACGAAGGGCTAAACACTTTCTTGCAGTATTTGACTGAAAAAGAATGGGATAAAGATTTTCCATCAGAAAGCGGTCCTGCTAAGAAAATAGTGCCGTACATGAAAGGAAATAATAAAACTATAGTGCCAATTATGACCAACTCCGAGCAGATAAACCTGATGCAGTTCGGACCTAACGCCTATAGCAAGCCAGCCACAGCACTCAATATTTTGCGAGAAACAATTATGGGCAGAGAACTTTTTGACTATTCTTTCAAAGAATATGCACGCCGTTGGGCATTTAAGCACCCCGAACCTGCCGACTTTTTTCGCACTATGGAAGACGCATCTGCTATGGATTTAGATTGGTTTTGGAGGGGTTGGTTCTTTGGAACAGAGCCTGTCGATATTGCCTTAGATAGTGTTGTTTTTTACAAAACACTTGATAACAAAGATTTTGTAGCTGACCCAAATAGCAAAATAGGCATCAAAGATTTTGATAATAATATTTATAATGCTATTGGGCAGATGCTTGGCGAAGAAAAAGCTAAGGCATTAAAGCCAAATACGTACTTATATTCTTTGCAAATACGCAATTCGGGTGGCTTGCTATCACCTGTCATCATCAAGGCAAATTACAAAGATGGGACAAGCGATATTTTCAGGTTGCCCGCCGAAATTTGGAGGTTGAGCCCTGAAAAAATTACCAAAGTGCTGCCTTTGGGCAAAGAAGTTAGTTCGTTCACGATAGACCCGAATTTGGAAACAGCAGACATAGACGAAGAAAATAATAATTTTCCGAGAAAAGCAATGCCATCGAAATTTGATGAAATCAAAAAAAATAATAACCCTAATAATAGGTAAAGAATTGTTTTACTCATGAGTAGTCCCACGCACTAATTGATATTCAAGAATAAACTGTTCTTTGAAAAACATATGGTCTGACCGAAGGTCTGCACCGTACAGACCTTCGGTCAGACGGTGCATGAACGCACATTTATTGAAACCCAATTAGCAGGGGGAACACTCGCAAAGGAAACACTTTTATTATTTCTTACTTAACTATGAAAAAACAGTCTTTAATTTTTTTAATACTAAGTTTGGTTATCGTATCGGCTTGCAATACAAAAAAGCAAGCTGATATGATAGTTTTTAACGCAAAAGTCTATACAGTAGATAGCACTTTTGCAGTTCAAACAGCTTTTGCAGTCAAAGATGGGAAATTTTTGGCAGTAGGCAACAAAGAAGATATATTGGAAAACTATGAAGCAGAAAGCCAAGTAGATGCCCAAAACAAATTTATCTACCCTGGCTTTTACGATGCACATTGTCATTTTTTTGGCTTAGGAAATACTATGCAGCAGGCTGATTTGGTCGGTACTACGTCTTTTGAGGAAATAGTGCAGAGATTGGTAAACTTCCAAAAGGAAAATCCTGACAAAAAATGGCTACTTGGCAGAGGTTGGGACCAAAACGATTGGGAAAATAAAACCTTTCCTAACAGAGATACTTTGGATAAACTTTTTCCAAACCTACCTATTTATTTGGTGAGGATAGACGGACACGCAGCCTTAGCAAATGGAGCAGCCTTGCAACTTGGCAAAATTGGTGAAAAACCCCTCATGGAAGGCGGGCAGATAGACGGAGGCGTGGTAGAAACGAAAAATGGCAAACTAACTGGTATTCTGATAGATAATGCTATGAGTTTGGTGAGTAGTGTCATTCCGAAGCCCACAGAAGACGAGATGAAGAAAATATTGCTTACTGCCCAAAAAGCGTGTTTGGAAAACGGATTGACTACAGTTGCCGATGCGGGACTTAGCCCCGAAATCATAGAACTCATAGATAAAATGCACAAAAACAATGAGTTGAAAATTAGGGTTTACGCTATGGTAAGTGCTACGCGTGAGTATGTAGATTATTATTTGAAAAAAGGCATTTACAAAACCGACAAGCTCAATGTGCGTTCTTTCAAAATCTATGCGGACGGTGCTTTAGGCTCGCGCGGGGCTTGCATGATAAAACCCTACAGTGATGACCCCAAGACTACAGGCTTCTTGCTTTCCAAGCCCGAAGAATTGGAAAGTAATTTCCAACGCATCGCCAATAGTGATTTCCAAGCAAACACGCACGCCATAGGAGACTCTGCCAACCGCATTATCCTGAATCTGTATGCTAAAATGCTCAAAGGCAACAACGACAGACGTTGGCGAATAGAACACGCACAAGTGGTTGATTCATTGGACTTGATGAAGTTCAAGAACTACAGCATCATTCCATCAGTGCAGCCTACCCACTGCACCTCCGATATGTATTGGGCGGCGAGAAGGCTTGGCAATTTGAGAG
This sequence comes from Cytophagales bacterium, assembly GCA_004294445.1. Lineage (GTDB taxonomy): Bacteria > Bacteroidota > Bacteroidia > Cytophagales > Thermoflexibacteraceae > Thermoflexibacter. The sequence goes on along the minus strand of REAZ01000015.1, from coordinate 53,594 downwards.
TTCGCTTTGCTTATGCGTATCAGTGGCTACTCAACGAGAGTAAAACCTTAGCTTTGGGCAGTGATTTCCCTGTAGAAGCGGTCAATCCTATCTTCGGTTTTCACTCCGCTATAGCGCGCCAAGATGCTAAAAATTTCCCCGATAATGGTTTTCAGATGGAAAATGCCATTAGCCGAGAAGATGCCTTGCGTGGTATGACCGTATGGGCAGCCCATGCCAACTTCGAGGAAAAAGAACGCGGCAGCATAGAAGTAGGCAAGCAAGCCGATTTTATTATCTTAGACAAGGATTTAATCAGTACGGAAAGAAGACAAATCCGAGATACTCGCTTTTTGGCTACTTACGTAGGGGGCGAGAAAGTTTTTTAGGAGAAATATTTTGACCTAAAGGACATAGTAAAGCAGCTATAAGCATTTGGGAGCGCTAATGCCGCCTGTACTTGCAAAATAGCTTTTTTAGTGTTGTGGCTTTTAGTGTTGTCAATGGTCGAGCGAGTTAGTCGCAAGACCTTGACAACCCTATTTTGTAGTTACAAATTTCTAATATTCTCCAAAAAGCCATCTAAAGTAAAAGCTCCCTCTACTTTTCTATCTTCATACACCAAGTAATAACGATACTCTTTGCCCGCTTTGCTTGCCCACAAACTTCCCAAGCTAATTTTATTTTCGGCATCTAAATGGTCGCCTTTCGTTTCCAAGACCACGATTTTTCCTTTTTTGGTCAAAATAACAAAATCAGGGTAATGATTGATAAAACCATTGAGGCAAAAACCTTTTTTGGAGTCGTTCCTTGTCCAGAAAACGATATTTTCTAAGTTGGCAATTTCGTTAATGACTTTTTCCTCAAAACCGTTGATTTTGCCTTCTTTTTCGTACAGAGATTTTGGTAAATCTTTGGCAGTTTCCGTCAAAGGAAGGGAAGGAGGGAAAGTATAGCTATGCTTGATAAAAATACTTTCGGTATCTAAACCCTTTTTAAATACTTCTTCGGCGTATTTATCAGCCAAATGATTTATCTTTTGCTTGATTTTGTCGCAATATACATTTTTGCGATTCACAAAATCCTCAAACTGCTCGTCTTTGAAATCTTCTAAAATGCGGCTAATATATTTTTGAATTTCGGCATCTGAAATAGGATACATATTGCCAATATTCTCCATAATATCTTTGGCGATTCGCTTTGTCCTGTCTTCTTTTCTACTCGGATTGACATAATATTTTTGCAAATATTCTCTTGTTTTGCTGTCCACTTTGGTAAAAGTAGGCGTAAAATCTCTTTGCGTACCGTCCAAATCAATCTTATACATATCACTTGCAATATTTTCAAAAGAAATATTAATATCGCACTTGCTCAATTTGAAGTCTTTCAAAAGATTCTCCCTACTGATAATCACCTCTTGAGTTTCTGTATTAAAAATCTCTCCTTTTTCTACCTTGATAAAAAATTGAGGTAATTGCATTGCATTTGCTTGCGCCTCAAATACTGTTTTGATGGCATATCTTTTTTGCATTGTTTTCAGTTCGGGGGGAAGAGCAGTTGTAAGTGAATTTTCTGAATTACTAATTGCCAAATCTATTGCCTTGTTTGCCTCTGCTGCACTTGCCATTATTTGTTGGACAAAAGGCGAGGTTTGCGGATTTTCTGCATTATTGGCTAAGGCTTGTCTAATTTTTTCGGTATCTATGTCGTCTATTGGCGTTTCGATTGCTTCTGTATTATTGCCAAAAAGTTGCATAGAAACCGCTTGTTCTACAGTGGGAGTAGGCTGTATTTCAGGCGTTTCTATTACTTTTTTGTCTTTTTCGCTAAAACCTGCCACCTTTAGACCTTCCACAACTTTTTGCAAAGTTTCTTGAAATTTACTTGACGCAGTCAAGACATAACTCAAATTCAAGGCAATTTCTTTGTAGGGCGAGGTATAAGGCAAACGCAGCACACGCCCCAAAATTTGGGTAACATCTACCACAGAACTTTTATCTGCCAAAGAAGCCAAAATATACGCAAAAGGACAATCCCAACCTTCCTTTAAAGCGTTGATAGTAATGATATAACGTACTTCGCAAGTAGGACTTAGCAAATCAACGTTTTTCAATTCGTTCAAATCTGCTGTTTTTATTTTTACTTGATTTTCAGGGATTTGTAAATCTTTGACGAGCTTTTCTTTGAGTTTCTGAAAAGTGGTCGTGTCTTCTTTGTTATTTTTGGACTGTGCCTGAAAAAGTAAAATAGGGCGAATATATTTGCCTGTAGTTGTGTACTCCGCTTGAGTTGCTTTTTCCAAATTATTGCGCAAATCTATCGCATTGATAATGACTTCGTTCTTGTTATCGAAATTGCTCACAATGACAGGCAACTTGACCATATTTGCCTTTTTGAGTTCGAGGCTATTCACAAAGCTAATAATATTGCTATTTTTGCGGGGCGTTGCGGTCAAGTCAAGCACAAAACTTGGGTTGAGATTTTTGAGCATTTCTACACTCAATTCCGTTTCTGCGTTATGGCTTTCATCTACAATGACTACAGGTTTTAGGGAATTAATGACTTTCATCAAAGAAATTTCTTCTTCGGAAAGTAAGCTGCCAAATGATTGTAAATTGCCATTTTCCTGATATACTTTTCTATCTTCTTTGTTTTTTGCTCGCAAACTATCGAAACTCAATACCAAAATACTTAACTGCTCCTGTACGGAACTTGCGCTAAAACCTGTGCCTTGTAGCAAACTTGGCTTCTCAAAAACTGCAACTCTGTGCTGAAAATGTGCATCTATTTTTTGGCGATAGGGGTGCGAACTATAGCTTAGGCTACGAACTGTCTGCTCCAAAATAGCATTGGAAGGCACAAGCCAAACCACCATTTTGGGCGCATCAGTGGGGAAAGCACTGAAAATAGTACGTAAAGCATTGCAAGCAATAAAAGTTTTACCGCCTGCTGTAGGCACTTTTAGGCATACGTGAGGCACAGAAGGCAAGTTGTTTTTGTAAGGCTCTACGGCTTCATTCACCGCAGGAATAATTCCTTTTTCTTTCCAAAAAGCATTAAAACCTTCTTTTGTGCTGTTGTATTCTTTTACTTTTTCTAAAAATAAAGCCAAATCATTGAGGACTTGTTGCTGATAAGTTTTTAGTTCCATTTTTATAGTTTGCTAATATCTCTCGGAATTTTCTTGAAAATAATATGCTTTTCGAGCATATACGCTTTGGTAAGTAGGCAGTTATCCGCATAAATGACGTACTGCTCAGCTTTGATTTTGATGGTACTCAAAAAATCATAATCCAAATTGGTTTGGCTTTCCTTTTCGTAATAAAAATAATAGGCAGTTTCGCTGTGTTTGCCCAAAAAATAGCCCGCCTCTCCCATATTTGGGAGTGCTTTCGTTTCCATAAAATAAATATATTCCCTTATTTTTTCGGTAGGCACTTTTTCATTGAGGTTGCCATCTTCCTCAAATAGGGGCAAGCCCAATTCATAAAAATCGAACTCACCGCCGACTCTACGCACCCTTTCGGCGGTAATGTTTTCGGCATAGTCTTCCATCTCTACCAAAATAAATTTCCGATTCCCACCATCAGCTTTGTTTAGGTTGATAACTGCGTGCGCCGTAGTGCCTGAACCTGCAAAGGAATCGAGGATAATGTCGGATTTCCCTCCTACCCACTTAAATATTCTTTCTATAATTTTGGAGTTTTTTGGGTTATCAAATTTTATTTCAGAATACTTGTTATACTCAGAAGTTCCATTTACCATTAAATCTGTCCAAAGATTATGTCCAAATTTTTTATCTGTTGGGGCTATGTAATGTTCAGGCTTATTATTTTTTGAAAGCCTTAATAAATCTATCTCCTTTTCAATAGCATTTAGTAAATACCAATCATCTATGTTTTTTTGATTGACAACCCGATTTTTATTTTTAATATCATTTTCACATTTTTTATAATTTTCAATAGCTATTTCGCTTCTTTGTTTTCCCCATCTCCATTGTCCTTCTTCTGGAGTAATACCAAAAATTTCATATCGCATTGTTGGTCTATCTGTACCTCTCCAGTGATTATTCCATGTTCCCTCTTTTGCTTCTTCCAAGTCGAAATAAAATTGTGGTAGTTTATAAGAAATATTTTTTGAATAACAGACCAAATGTTCGCAAGCAATTCCAAGTTTATCAATACTATCAAATTGGGCTTGAACACTTTTAGTACCTCTTTTTATTATTATATGATTTCTAAAATTTCCACTTCCAAAAACCTCGTCCATGATTAGCCTTAAATGCGAAACTTCATTATCATCAATCGAGATAAAAATAGCACCGTCATCAGCAAGTAGTTTGTGTAGTAGTTTTAGTCGAGGGTACATCATGCAGAGCCATTTGTCGTGCCTTGTGAGGTCTTCTGCCTCCCTGCCTACTACCTGCCCCAGCCATTTCTTGATTTGCGGGTGATTTACATTGTCGTTATACACCCAGTTTTCGTTGCCTGTGTTGTAGGGCGGGTCTATGTAGATACATTTGATTTTCCCCTCGTATTCAGGCAGTAAGGCTTTGAGGGCGAGCAGGTTATCCCCATGAATTATTTTGTTTAGACCTGTCAGGTTTTCGAAACCTGACAGGTCTGTAGGAAAGCTATATTTCTTATCTAAAATATGAAAAGGAACGTCATGATGATGATTGACAACTTTGTCTTTACCTATCCAATGCAGTGTTGGCATAAATTGTTGGAATGAAATTTTAGAGGCGTTTTGTTTTTTTGCGAAAAAAGTGTATTTTCGCACTCACAAAAGTAAATTTCAATCTTAGCAAAGCATTGAAAATCAAGTTATAATATATTCCAAATAAGGTTATAATTTATTCCAAAATGATGGTAAACGGTACAAAAATTAAGAAAATGAGGGAGCTAAAAAACATTACGCAAGAGTTTATGGCGAAGCAGTTAGGCATTACCCAATCTGCTTACAGTAAATTGGAAGCAAAAGATACCGAAATTTCTGCCGAACAAATCAAAAAAATAGCTACTATTCTTCAGATTCCTACCCAAGACATTGCCCAATTTGCCGATTTATTTGATAGAGTTATTATGAATGAATTTAACAACAGTCATAATAACAGTTTCTCTCCAAATTCTCAATATACCTTCCAAACTGCCGAAAAAGAACTTTACGAAAAGCTATTACAGGAAAAAGACGAAACTATTAGTTCCCTAAAGCGAGAGATAGAAACCTTGCGTGAGCTATTGGCATTGCACAAGAAGTCATAAATAGCGAAAAGACACTTTTACCAAATTTGGTAAAAGTGTCTTTTTTCTTGAGTTTGACACGCATTTGTTAAATTATGAAAGCCAAGCAAAAATCCAACAAGCTATCTTTGAGATATACTTAAAGCAATAAAAATCAATGCTTTATCAGATATGATTAGTAAAGGGCAGTTATTTTTTTGAACTGCCCCCTACTGCCTCTAAACTTCATCGGGGTTAATGCCCAATGCTTTGAGTTTTTCCGCAAGCCTTTCTGCCCTTTGTCTTTCTTGCTCTGCCCTTTGTCTTTCATGTTCTGCTTTTTGCCTTTCGTGTTCTACGTTTTGCTTTTCCTGCATTACATTTTCTAACTCTTTGGCAAGCAACTGTTCGGTGAAAGCAATTTTTTCCACACCCGAAAGCAGGATATTTCCTTTTTCATCAGTCCACCTTAGCCATTCTTCGTTCCTAGACTCATAGCTACCTTTCCAAAGTGTCAGCCCAAGCCCTGCTTTATCCAAAAAGTTATTTTCCTTTCGATAATATTCTCCAACTTTGAGTTCAAAAACATTGAGAACGTGCTTGTTGATAAAGCAAAGTGGGTCAAGAACTATATAATAGAGTACGCCCATTTTGGCATAGATATCGAATTTGCGTCCCGTTTCATTTCCTACCGTATTAGAAACTACTTCTATGACTACTTCGGGTGCTTTGCCAAGCATCCAAACCATATAAACCCGATGCGCCTTTTCCCAAATATCTTCGGGATAGCTTACATCGAGGCTCAAAAAAACATGAGGGACAACGGCGGGCTTGTTGATGCCATAGTAAATCCCAACGTTAGAGGACACAACAAAGGGTCGTTCGGCAAAAAGATGGGACGAGATGAGCGTATCCACCAGAAATCTTTGTTGCTTTTCTGAAAAAATATTATCCACAGGCGTATCGTCTTCGGTGATAAGATGTTCTACATTAGGCGGTTCTATCACAAACTCGCCTATTTTTGTTTGTACTTCCATAGCATACTTATTTGATAAGTAAATTTAATCAATTTTTCTCATTTTTTTATTTGAAACCACAAAAAATATTTCTTACAAAATATTGACTATTATTTATTTTTTAAACTATCAGTCATTAATTTTACGCATAGTTATTTTAATAATCCAATCATTATATTTTTTATGAAGCAATACCAAATCCTCGTCATTGGCGGAGACGGCATAGGCACAGAAGTTACGACTTGGGGGAAAAAAATTTTAGAAGAAATTGGCAATTTGTATCAAATCCATTTTACTTTCGATACAGCACTGCTCGGACACGCCGCTATAGAGGCTACAGGCACGCCACTTCCAGAGGAAACACTCACCAAAGCAAGACAAGCTAACGCCATCCTTTTTGGAGCTATCGGACACCCAATGTACGACAACGACCCCTCGCTCAAAGTCAGACCAGAGCAAGGTTTGCTTGGGCTTCGCAAAGCATTAGGGCTTTATACCAACATTCGCCCTATCAAACTGTTTGATGAACTGCTTAATGCCTCAAGTATCAAACCTGAAATACTCAAAGGTGCTGATATTCTGTTTTTTAGAGAGCTTACGGGTGATGTTTATTTTGGAGAAAAAGCCCGCAGAGATGATGGGAATACGGCGTATGACATGATGATATATTCCAAATACGAAGTAGAGCGAATTGCTCATAAGGCGTTCCAAGCGGCACAAAAGAGAAGAAAAATCCTTCACTCTGTCGATAAGGCAAACGTGCTGGAGTCTTCACGTCTTTGGAGGGAAACAGTGAACGAAGTCGCAAAACAGTATCCTGACGTGCAGCTACATCACCAATTCATAGATTCTGCCGCCATGCTCCTAATAAAAAGTCCAAGAATGTTTGATGTAGTGCTTACGGGTAATCTTTTTGGCGATATTCTCACTGATGAAGCCTCGCAAATTGCTGGCTCGATGGGAATGCTTGCTTCTGCGTCTATTGGAGATAGCACAGGGTTCTATGAGCCTATTCACGGCTCTGCCCCCGACATTGCAGGGAAGGGCATAGCTAATCCTTTGGCATCTATCTTGTCTGTTGCTTTGCTATTAGAACATTCCTTGGACATGAAGGCTCAAGGGCAAAGCATCGTAGAAGCCGTAGATAGAACCCTCAAACAAGGCTACAGGACTATAGATATTGCGGACGAAAATACTCCAAAAAGCCATATTTTGGGTACTGATGCGATGGGGGCAAAAGTAACGGAAATCCTAAAACAAGTAGTTAGCGATTTGTGGTAAGATAAATACTAAAGATTACTCTTTTTTAGGCAAAAGGAGTAATCTTTTAAAAAATCAGCGTGTTTTATACTACATTATTGAGCTGTTCTTTTATCTTTTCCAACTCATCTTTCATCTGCACTACCAAGCGTTGGATAGTTACATCATTTGCTTTTGAGCCTATCGTATTAATCTCCCGACCCATTTCTTGGGAAATAAAGTTAAGTTTCTTGCCATTAGAAATAGGCTCGTGGAGCGTTTCCATAAAATAATTGATATGGCTTTTGAGGCGTACTTTTTCTTCATTGATGTCCAGACGTTCTACATAATAGACCAACTCTTGCTCAAATCTGTTCGCATCAAAATGCTCTGTATTTACGAAGTCGCTTACTTGCTGATGTAGCCTTTCTCTCACATTCACCATTCGTTCTGGGTCAAATTTTTCTACCTCTGCCAATAGGTCTGCTATTTTTTTTGTGCAATCTTGCAGCATTTGCAGTAGCACTTCTCCTTCTTTTGCCCTAAAAGCCTCACACTTTTGGAGAGCAGTCGTAAAAGCCTGATGAATTTCCCGCCATTCTTCCTCGCTCACCGAAGCCGTAGGCGGCGTAGAATAGGCATCGGGCATACCTATAGCAAGGCGAAAAAGGTCTTGCTCGCTTGCCCCAACTATCTGGGCAGTAGCTTGCAAGTCTTGAAAATACTGCCTAACCAAATCTTTGTTAATGACTGCTCTTTCAGTATTATTTTTCTTGTTGGTATATAGTACAAAAAGGTTGATTTTGCCACGCTCCAGCACCTTGCCTATTTGGTTACGCATTTCTATTTCTTTGTCGGCAAGTGCATGGCTTACTTTGGCAAAAATATCTAATCCTTTGGAATTGAGAGATTTAACTTCTATTAATAAATTCATTGTTTCGTTGTCGATATTAATCGAGCCGAAACCTGTCATAGATTTAAGCATTTTTTTTATTTAGATTACTCGTGTCGCACTGATAAATTTTGGGTCATAATAAGCTGAAAAAGGGTCGTCCTCTATCACGCCTTTGGAAGAAGAAGCGTGAATCATGCGTGCTTGCCCTTTCGCACCGCCTTTTACTATCAGCCCTACATGAGAGATGCGGCTGCTGTCTGTGCCTGTGGCAAAAAATACTAAATCTCCCGCTTGTAGGCTGTTTTTAGCTACACTTTTACCTGCAAGGGCTTGGTCGCGGGAGGTGCGTGGCAGATTAACGCCAATAGATTTGTAAGCCATTGTACTGAAGCCTGAACAGTCCATACCAAACAAAGATGTTCCGCCAGACTGATATTTGGTATTCAAAAACGAGCGAGCAGCGACAATCAGGTTCATAATTTTGTTTTCACGCGAATCGTTGGAAACGACCTTGATATCTTCATCTTTCCCCTTGACTATGAGTTCACTAAAAAAATCGTCAAAAGTCTTCTGATGAACAAGCAAGTCAATTTTTGCCTTGATGATGTTGCCTTTGTCATCTCTCAAAAACTCCACCCCTTTGGTGTTATTGCCTGTGATAAGTGCGCCAAAAAAATCATCAAAAGTATCTTGTAAAAGGTTTAAATCAATGACGGCGAACCTAATATTTTGTTTGTCATCTCGGATAAAATCTATACCTTGCATACGTGTTATTTATTTTTTCAAAGATACGGATAGATTTGAAATAAGCAAAATAAAAAAAACAACTATAATATGCACTTGAATTTCAAAGAAATAGGCAAAGAAAATGCTGCAAATGGCACACTACTCATCATACATGGTTTGTTCGGAATGTTAGATAACCTAATGACGATAGGGCGTAGGTTTGCAGAAACATACCAAGTTTATTTATTGGACTTGCGAAACCATGGCAGAAGCGAGTGGGACAGCGAGCATAGCTACGAGGAAATGGCATCAGATTTACATCAGTTTATCAAAAAACAGCAGTTAGGCAAGCCCTTGTATCTTTTGGGACATTCGATGGGCGGCAAAGCAGTGATGCAGTTTGCCGCTAACTACCCCGACACCTTCGACAAACTCATAGTGATTGACATTGCTCCAAAAGCCTATCCCGTACATCATGGAGCTATATTGGACACGCTCAACAGCATAGATTTGGAACAGATGACGAATAGAAATGAGGCAGAACAAACAATGGCAAACAATGGATTGGACATCGGGACAAGGCAATTTCTACTCAAAAATCTCTACCGCACTGATGATGGAAAATTTGCTTGGCGTATGAACTTAGAGGTGCTAACAGCAAAAATAGACAAGATTGGCGAAGCACTGCTGTATAGAAAAGCCATAAAACAACCTACTCTTTTCGTTAAGGGAGGTAAGTCCCAATACATTCATCACTCCGACCAAGAGGAAATCAAAACTATTTTCCCACATTCACAGTTAGTAACTATCGCAGGAGCAGGACATTGGGTACACGCTGAAAAGCCCGACGAACTTTATGAACAAGTGATGAATTTTCTTTCCCAAGTTAGGTAAAACTAAAATTAGGCAAAGTTAGTACAAAAAGCAATGCGTGTAAATGGCGAGAAAGTTGTAGTTTCGAGAAAAAGTCGCCTTTTTTAGTTAAATAAAGTTAATTAAATGACTTTTGCTTGCTATTACACGTATTACGCTTGGTACGAATATATAAAATTCCAACTTTTTACCTAACTTTCCGTTTGGCATTATACCCATTACAAATGTATAGGGTCGGATTTAGTTAGCTTATTTTTTTATTTCTCGTTCTACTTCATCAAGTTACCAACTATCTAATTAGATAGTATTTATCTGATAGATATTGTCTTCATCTTGACCTAAGTTTATTATGCATTAAACTTCTGTTTCCTATTTAATATATATGCTTAACCCTCTAAGGGGCATTTTTTAAGACATTTATGACCAAGATAGCCATAGTAGATGACAGCCTACTTTTATTGCAAAATATCAGAGAAGACTTAGAAGCTACTACCAAGTTCGAAATTGTGTTTACTGCCGCAAATGGTATCTTATGCTTAGAAAGTTTGGCAAGGCTGTCGTTAGAGAGTCTGCCCCATGTAGTTCTTATGGATATTTCAATGCCTAAACTTGACGGAATCGCTACTACTACCCACATAAGAGCGTTGTACCCAAGCGTGCAAGTTATAATGCTTACCTCCTCTGACGAGGACAACAAAATATTAGAAGCTATCAAAGCAGGTGCAAAGGGGTATTTGCTAAAAGAGGAACCAGTCACCAAAATCGTTACGGCTATAGAAAATGTGAGAGGAGGAGGCACCGAACTTACAACAAGTATCGCCAGAAAAGTCTTTAATTTTTTACAACAGACACTCATCATTTCCGACCAGCAAACACAGAAAAAAGAAAAAGCGATAGACCTACTCACAAAAAGAGAGCAGGAAATATTACTTTATTTGGTTGATGGATTTACTTACCAAAGTATTGCAGATACGATTGGAATAAGCCTTCATACCCTCAAAAGGCATATTTCTAATATTTATGACAAAATGGAGGTGAGTAATAGAATGCAAGTAATCAATAAAATTAAAAGCTAATATTCGTTTGAACGTTAATTTGACGCATATCCTAATGAAGGTTATTCTGACTATATTAGTAGGTTATTTTATCACTTTTTTGTGCCAAGTTAGCTATGCACAAACAGATATGCTCGTCATAGATGAACAAACTTCTACGCACCAGCTCAACGACTATCTTGAGCTGTTTGGAGATTCTACAGGACTTCTTACCTTACAAGAGGCAATGTTACTGCCCTCAGATAGCTTCAAACCGCTTCATGGCGAAGTATATCGGTTTTACCAAGATAAGGCATACACTTCCTATTGGCTTCGTCTTACGGTGGAAAATCGTAGCCAAGAACAGATTTTTTATCTTAGTTTTGCGCCTCGCATAGATAGCTTAGAAATTTTCTACCAACTTCTTAATGGGAAATGGGGAAAATCACTTTTAGGATTGGGAAAAAATAAAAAATTAGATTATTTCAATTTCTATTTGAATGAATCTATCTTGATACAAAGAGGAAAAAGCGAGCTATATTTCAAAATAAGCGGAAACTCGATGCTGCACAGAGATAGAGGACTTATTATGGGATATTTGAGAAATAGTGCTGCATTTTATCAGAATAATAGCCTTGAAAATCTCGGTTTTGGGCTTCTTTTTGGTATTCTTCCCTTTCTTTTTTTTTATAACCTATGGATATGTAGCCTTATCAAAGATAAAATATACATAATTTTTGTAGTGAGTTGTTTTATAGATATTTTATTTATTTATCATTTTACTAAGCCAAACCTGCTATGGGCTTATTTTGATGTTCCTTCTTGGTCTTTTTATTTATACCACCCCCTTACCCTGCTCTCCATCGCAGCAAGAGCATGGTTTACGCAGCATTTCTTAGCAGCAGACTGCTACGTTGCTCCTTGGGCAGACAAAGCGCTAAGCAGTGTCAGAATTATAGCATTACTAAGTTTGCCACTCATATTTTTGGGCTATCTGGGCTTAGGTATTTCTATTTCTTATTTCCTACTTTTTGCAATGTATGGCATCACGATTATAGCTACCATACAGATTAGGCAGGTCAATAGTGAAGTAAATTATTTATTATTTACCAATGTTGTAGGCTTAAGCTTTATGATTCTGATAGTCTATCGGCTTAGCTCAATTGGCTACATGGATTTTCTAAATTGGATGCTTATGTTTGTGGGGGAGATTTTTTATTTTTTAATACCCTCTCGTTCGCTGCATAAATATATCGGTACATTGCTCAAAAAAATAATGGAAAAAGAACATAGCTTGAAGAACGAGAGAGAACGCATTTCCAAAGATTTGCATGATAACATAGGCTCGCGGCTTACCTATTTGGTGCGTAGCTTATACCGTATCAAGGATAACTTTGGGCAAAACAGAATTGATGAACTAAGCCTACAAACTAAAAGCATTATTGACGATTTGCGCAGCATAGTTTGGGTACTGAACAAAGAAAATACGAGTCTCCAAGATTTCTATGATAAGATACTCAAACTCATAGAACAGATGCAAGCCCAAGAAGAATCTATAGAATTTTCTTTGGATTTGCAGGGAATAACAGAAACATATTTTACAGCCGACCAAGCGATTAATCTATATCGGATTGTTCAGGAGGCACTACACAACACCGTCAAATACAGCGAGGCTTCGATAGCAAGAGTAGAAATTCATACACACCAGTTTGCCCAAAAGCCGTTCCTAATCTCTATCAGAATTATTGATAATGGAAAGGGGTTCAATTTGGACATGATATCCACGCCTACGGCATCGCACTTCGGCTTGCAAAACATGCAACAGAGAGCAACTGAAATTGGAGCGACGTTTTTTATTCAAACTGCCAAAGATGCAGGCACAGTAGTAGAAATACATTTGTAGCCAGACTTAATCTAATCTCAAATATTTAACGCCTCGCAAGCTCTCCTTGCTGCGTCTTGTTCTGCATTTTTTTTGCTAAAACCCACTCCCGAAGATACAATTTCCTCCTCGACAAGGACTTGTATCTTGAACTGTTTTTGGTGGCTATTCCCTTTTTCGTCTATCATGTCAAACTTTACAGTTTTACCTTGCCGTTGCGACCATTCTATTAACTTGCTCTTGTAGTTATTATCATTGTCTATGATGTGCTTGAGGTCTATGTGTGCATTGAGCATATTCCTTGTGATAAATTTGCTACAAAACTTAATTCCTTTATCCAAAAATATAGCCCCAATGAAAGCCTCCATCGTATCGCCATGCAAATATTTGAAAGAAAGTGCTGTCTTTCGTTTCGTATCATAGACAACGAGCTTGTCCAAGCCTATTTTGCGGGCGAGCTGTCCCAATGATTCCCTGCTCACAAGCCGAGAGCGTATCTCGGTAAGGAAGCCCTCGTCTTTGTAGGGAAAACGCTTGAACAAATACTCGGCAATGACCATTCCGAGTACCGCATCTCCCAAATATTCCAAGCGTTCATTAGATTCTTTGAAGCCATCGGAGTTTTCCTTAGCGGCAGATGTATGCGAAAAAGCCAATTTGTACAAATCTAAGTTAGTAGGCTTCCTCCCCATAATTTGCTTGATAGAAACAATGAGTTTTTTGTCTTGTTCGGAGTACCTTCCAAAGAAATATTTTAAATGATTAAACAGTGTTTGAAAATTTGAATTTTTGAAAAACTTAAAACAACCCTAATTCTATCCCAAATAAAATGTTTGCTAACAACAAATATATTATATCTATTTCATATATAAACAGAGTTTTTAGAAAAATTTACCAAAAACTATTCCTATTTGGTCAGACCGCTATTTGCTAAAACTCTCGCACAAAAGAGCATCTGCAAAGAAGAAAGACATAAAGAGATTAAATAGTAAATAATTTGTTATAAATATTGTATCTTTTTTACTTGTTTTTCTATTATGTTTGCAAAAACAATAATTCTACTGTAATATTGGCAAAAAAATATCAACTTGTTAATTTTTATTTGATTAAAATATTTATAATTGCAATTTAAAAGAATTAAAACATGAGAAAGACTACAATATTTACTTGGGCATTAATTCCTGTCATTGTTGCCTTGGGCTATTTGCTCTATGCTGGTATCAAAGAAAACATAGATACTGCTGAAAATGTTAAAAAATCTGAAGCCTTAGTCATCGAGCGCCTTAAGGAAATCAGAGAAGTACAAAAATGGTTCTTGTTGAGCAACGGTCGCTACTGCGGCACTTGGGATAGCTTGACCAACTTCATCAAAGAAGGAACTATCTACATTGTGGAGAAAAAGGAAACAATTATCCAACGCCCCGCATCGCAGTCGCACTTAGGGGATAGTGTGAGAGTTTCTTTTGACACTTTGGGTAGAGAAAACGTACAAAAATACCTTTTCCCTGCTGATAAGTATGCTGGATTTGTTGCCGAAAATCTTTACAAGATACCAACTTGTGCCATAGAAGGCTTTGAGAAACCTGCTACTTGTACTGACTGTCAGTTCACTATCTATGCAGGCAAGATTAAAAAAGGCAACGTAATGGTTGATGTTTTGGAAGTAATAGACTCTTGCCCCGTAGATCCTACAAGAAAGGAAAGCTCTGAAAATCGCAAGCGTAAGTTTTTGCGTTTCGGGTCAAGAGATGAAGTTACTACTTCAGGAAACTGGGAAGACTAACTCGGAGTATTTTACGCATTGCACTTTTCTGTTTAAGGTCGAAAGTTGTGGTTATAGCTAAATATTATTTTGGTGTATAGCTCACTTTAGACCTTAAATATCAAACTTTTAACTCCCCCGCACCAATGATTCAAATCAAAGATGAGACTTTCAGTGTAGATGAGATATACAAATACACATTGTGCTTTAAAATATCCAAACAAGAAATCGAGATAGGAGTATTTGATGCCGTTCAAGGTAAATATTTGGTATATGAAAGCTATGCTGTAGGTTCAGACATAGATGAAATAGGTTTGTTGGAGCAGATTTATAAGGAACACTTTTTTATTGCGGCGGGCTATTGGAAAAAAATTGTTCTCGTTAGCACTCTTGCCAAATTCTCTTATGTTCCCGAAGAGTTTTTTTCTCCTCAAAATGCCATAGACTTGCTCAGGATGAATGTAGAAATAGATGCAGATAAATTAGATATTTGCTACTCTACCCATGCAAAGCAGGGAATTACTTGTATTTTTGCGGTAGAAAAATACCTCCTTAGATGGGTAAAGAGTAAATACCCGTATCAAGAAATTTCCTACTTGCATGAAAATAGTTGTATTTTGGAGGGGCTACTTACTTTTGATAAAAGTTTAGAATCCAGAGATTTAAACCTATTTGTGCAGTCAGACACCCTCACGCTTGTCGCTTTTAAGCACGGACATCTACAGTATCTGAATACTTTTTCCCATCATAATTCCCAAGATTTTATTTACTATGTCTTGTTGGCTATCGAAAAAATGGGTTGCCAAAGGCAAGAAGCTAATATAGTGATGTACGGAAATATTTCTGATAATAGTTCGTATGTGAAGGAATTACGGAAATATATAAATAGCGTAAAAACAGGCTCCCGACCTCAAGGGATTACTTTTGGCTACAAATTTGACGAACTGCAGCCCCACAGTGCTTTTGATATGTTTAGTGTTCCCATAGCCATAAAATAATAGATGAAAAGAATAGCGTTATTTCCCGGCTCCTTTGACCCCTTTACCAAAGGTCATGAGGACATAGTCATCAGAGGTAGTTTGCTTTTTGATGAAGTAGTAGTAGGCATTGGGCATAATAGCCAAAAACAACGCTACTTCCCCATAGAAGTGATGATTAGCTGCATAGAAGAAGCCTTCAAAGGATATGACAACGTGAGAGTAGCAACCTTTGTCGGGCTTACTGCTACCTTTGCCGAAAAACTACAGGCAAAATACCTTTTGCGGGGCTTGCGAAACACGACCGATTTTGAGTACGAAAATAGTATCGCACAAATTAATAAAAATATTTATCCGAACTTAGAAACAGTTTTATTTATCACCTCACCCGAACTTGCTTATATCAGCTCTACTATAGTCAGAGATATTCATAAGTACGGACAAAACGTGGATAACTACCTACCCTATAAGCTACCTACGTGATTTTCTGAAATTTACGAAAAATATCTTAGAAATCTTTTGCAAATGAAAAATACAGTTTTAACTTTGTAGCATCAAATCTATTTGATTTATAGAGTATTAACTATTTTTTAATTAAATCTTTACGAACGTGACCAAAGCAGATATCATTGCTCAAATAGCAGAAAAAACGGGAATTAGCAAAGAAGATGTTTCTACCTCAGTGGAAGCATTTTTTAAAGTGGTGAAAAGCAACATGGTAGAAGGCGAAAACATCTATGTAAGAGGTTTTGGCAGTTTCATCAATAAAAGACGTGCCAAAAAAGTAGGTAGAAACATATCTAAAAATCAGCGTATTGAGATTGCTGAGCATTATATCCCTGCTTTCAAACCTTCCAAAACTTTTACAGAAGAAGTGAAGAAAAGCGATAAAGTAAAACTTGCTAACAAGTAATATTTTTACCTTCAAGGGGTTACAGTAAAATAAAATCATGCTTAAGACTCAGTATATTATCGTTGGTGTTAGCTTGCTCTTTGCTATTGGGCTATTCCTACTCCCAAAATCAGTAGTTAGTAATAAAAGTAAAGCGATTGAAAAATCCGCACAAGCACAAACTACTGAAAATGACTCCGTAGTAGAGCCAGCGTTGGCGGAATCTCACCAAGTTATGCTTACAGATAAGCAAACACAACAGCTTAATATACTGAGAAATAGTTTTCTGAAAAGTAACTCCGAAAAAGATAAAAGTATGCTATTGGATAGTATGGCTTATATCTTTCGCTCGTCTAACCTGATAGACAGTGTAGCCTATTATGCAGAACTTTTATCAAACCAATTCCCCAATACGCCCAACTTTCTCAGCGTTGCAGATGCCTATTATGATGTTTTTAGCTTTGCCATGAGCGAGCAAAAGGTGAAATATGCAGCACAAAAATCTCGCGTATTCTACGAAAAAGTATTGGCTGTAGAGCCTGAAAATGCAGATGTAAAAGTAAAATTAGGCGTTACCTATACCATTACCGCTACACCTATGCAGGGAATTAAGATGATACGAGAAGTATTAGAAAAAGAACCTGAAAACCAGTTGGCAATCTTCAATCTTGGGTTGCTCTCTATGCAATCGGGGCAATATGAAAAAGCCGTAGAACGATTTGAAAAACTTATCAAAATAAATCCAAAAGACGTAAATTCCTGTTTGCTTTTGGCGCAAAGTCTTGTAAATTTGGGAAAAACCAAAGAAGCAATAGACTCTTTGGAAAAATTTAAGGCGAATTTGTCTGCCTCTCCTCTCGATACCGAAATAAAACAAAGGATAAATACCTATCTGCAAGACCTAAAAAAATAAAAATTTATAAAATATTTCATCTAAAATCCTACTTATACATCTCTTATTTCCACTCATCTTGGGAGTGTTACCTCGAAAGTACTGCCTGTGCCTAATTCGCTTGTTACATTTATTTCCCCCCTATGCTGCCTCACTACGCTCGCTACATAGCTTAACCCTAAGCCATAGCCTTTGATGTTGTGTATATTGCCAGTGGGAACCCTGAAAAACTTATCAAAGATTTTTTGTCTATATTCGGAAGGAATACCTACGCCCTTATCTTGGACTGAACACATAATTTTATCGGGAAAAGACCGTAGCCTGACCTCAATTTGAGGATGCTCCCCACCATACTTGAGGGCATTATCCAATAGGTTGTAAATAACATTGGTGAGATGAATTTCATCGGCATTGATGGCAAACTTGCCCGTACTTTCATTTGTTGCCTTATCGCTTTCTATTGTAAAATCTATCTTGGCATCAAACTTGTCAAATTGCAATTTCATCGACTTCAAAATCTGGTTTATCAGCATTTGCAAGTCTATTTGAGTGAGGTTTAGCTCTACGCCTTTGCTTTCAAAAGTAGCCATTTTCATAATTTTATCTACGAGCATGTCTAATCTATTAAGTTCATTTTTAGATATTTCCAAATATTCTTTGGCAAGGGTAGGATTTTGCAGGGCATTAAAACTTTGCAAAGCCTCTATGGCTACGCTTACGGTGGTAACGGGCGTTTTCAGTTCGTGAGTTACATTGCTGATAAAGTCATTTTTGAGCATAGTAAGTCGCTGCTGACGCTGCAAATTGGCATAGATGAGATAGAAAGCAGCAGAAGTAAGCCCAATGAGAAAAATAGAAAACAGGAATTGTGGGACTATTTTTTTAAGAATAAAAATTTGATAATGAGGCATATAAGCTTGGTAGGTAAGAGATGGAGGCAGGCAATAAAACTTAGAAGTAAGTATTCCTACGGCGGGCTGTTCTGCCTCCTCTGGGTAAGGAAATGGCTGTCTTTGGCTGCGTACGGCTCTCACTTGAAAGGGCAAATTGAGGTTTATTTTTGCAAGTGCATTGGTATAGTTTTGGGCGATGTCTGCTACTTTCAGAGAATCATCTGACAGGCGAATGATGAAATTTTGCTCTCTCTTAGCAGAGGCTGTATATATATTTTTTGTAAAAAACTGATTTGTACTATCTCCTGATTTGTTCGAGGTGATAAATACACTCACTTGAGTTTTTCTACCTATGTGCAAAGAATCAGGTTTCTTTGTAGCAATAATTGAAATTTTTGAGCTATCTTTTTGCAAATCTATTTTGCTATTTTTTTGTACTACTCTTATGCAGTCTTGGGAGAAAAATACGTCAGGCGGCATTAGAGATAAAGAATCTCTTAGACGGAAGGGATCCCCGTCCAAGGATTGCATATTTTTCCGAAAAAGAGAATCTTGCATTGCCATCATTACTTTCCGAAAAGCAATATCTGTATCTTTCTGCAAATTATTTTTCTCGTCTTCATATATTTTTCTTAGCCAAAAGAATTGGAATACAAGCAGTAAAAAAATACTACTTGCTATAAGCACCAAAGGCAATATATTTTTTTTCTCTGTCCTCATCAAGGCAAAAGTAAGGAGTAGAAATGAATTTTGAAGTATTGCTTAACGTCTATTAACAGCTTTTCAAGTTGTATTAACCTTAGCTATAGCAAGTTTGGTGTAAGTTTGTCTAATTAAAATGCAGAGCAGTGCCTAACGGGGGCTGCTATCAAATTATTTAACTATCATTATCATGAAAAAATTACTTTTTTTAGTTTTAGTATTTGCAAGTGTTGTTGCCTTTGCTCAGAGCAATGAAGGTACGGTCATTTATGAAATAAAGGTGAATATGCACCGCCGCCTGCCCGCTGACCAGAAAGACATGAGGGCGATGATTCCTGAATTTCGCACCAGTAAAATGCAGCTTTTCTTCAATCAAAATGAGTCCTTTTACAAAAATGTAGAGGAAGAAAATGACGAAGAAGAGGCAAGTAATGGCGGTGTGCAGATAAAATTTACTACGCCTCAAAATGAACTTTACTTTGACTTTGCCAATAAGAAGAAAGTAGAAATGAGAGAGTTCATGACCAAAAAATTTCTTATCGAGGGCGAATTGAAGGCAAATGCGTGGAAACTTAGCGATGAAACAAAAACTATCAAAGGCTATGTTTGCAAAAAAGCGACCTATATAAATGAAGAAAGAAAGCAAAATATTGTGGTTTGGTATGCGGAGCAAATTCCCGTTTCTGCGGGACCAGATAGCTTTCATTCTTTGATGGGCTTGGTGCTACAGGTAGATATTAATGATGGAGAAATTGTTACTACTGCTGCTACTATTGATTTTAAGGCGTTGAAAAAGGGAGATATCAAAATACCTACTGAAGGCAAAAAAATAACTCCAGAGGAGTTTAAGAAAATGGTAGATGAAAAGATGAAAGAGATGGGCGGCAATGGAGGCATAAGAATTATCAGGAATTAACGCTAACAACTTAAAAAAGATGTCATCTCCCCAGAAAGATGACATCTTTTTAGTATATATAAGCAAAATTATGCTTCTACGTATTCAGAGGTCAATTTCGAACTCAAATACTCTCGGTTTAGTCTTGCTATATTGGTAATGGAAATCTGCTTTGGACATTCTGCCTCACACGCTCCTGTGTTCGTGCAAGCACCAAATCCTTCTGCGTCCATAGTTGCCACCATGTTTTCTACTCTGCGTTTGCTTTCTGCTTTGCCTTGTGGGAGCATGGCCAATTGAGAAACTTTGGCAGATACAAACAGCATAGCTGAAGCATTTTTGCAGGCAGCAACGCAAGCCCCGCAACCTATGCAAGTAGCAGCATCAAAAGCCTCGTCAGCAATGTTTTTCGGAATTGGAATCTCGTTGGCATCTACTGTTACGCCTGTATTCACAGAAACATATCCCCCTGACTGTATAATGCGGTCAAAGGCAGTTCTATCTACTATCAAGTCTTTTAGCACAGGGAAGGGTTTTGCCCTCCAAGGCTCTACTACTATGGTATCTCCGTCTTTGAAAGACCTCATGTGTAGCTGACAAGTAGTTGTCTGTAGGGGGCCGTGAGGCTTCCCATTGATGACCATACTGCAAGCACCGCAAATACCCTCTCGGCAGTCGTGGTCGAAAGCTATCGGGTCTTCACCTTTGATGAGAAGTTCTTCATTCAATACGTCAAACATTTCTAAGAACGACATATCAGGGGAAGCATCTTTTATATCGTATGTAACTAATTTACCCTTGTCTTGGGTATTTTTTTGTCGCCAAACTTTAAGAGTTATTTTCATAATTTTTTAGTTATGAGTTAGTAGTTATAAGCTATGAGTTTGGAAACCAATGAATTACAATTTATAATTCACAACTCATAATTCATAACTGAATTATTTGTAACTACGTTTTGAAAGTTTTACGTTTTCAAACACCAATTCCTCCTTGTGCAAATTTTCAGGTTTATTGTCTCCTGTATATTCCCAAGCAGCTACGTAAGCGAACTTATCGTCATTGCGGTCTGCCTCTCCTTCGGGCGTTTGGTACTCCTCTCTGAAGTGTCCGCCGCAAGATTCTTCCCTATTTAGGGCATCGTCTATCATCAGCTCGCCAAGTTCTAAGAAGTCTGCTACACGCATCGCTTTTTCAAGTGTGATGTTTAACTCCTCGTTTGTTCCTGTAATTTTTACATTTTGCCAAAACTCAGCACGAATTTCTTGCATACGCTTTTTAGCAAAAGTCAGCCCTTTCTCATCGCGGGACATACCGCAGTAGTCCCACATAATTTTACCCATTTCTTTGTGGAAGTGGTCAACGGTTTTTGTGCCGTTGATACTGAGTAGCTTTTTAATTTGCCCTTTTACGTTTTCCTCTGCTTTCTTAAATTCGGCATGGTCTGTTCCTATTTTTGTAGCAGGCATATTTGCCAAATAATCGCCAACAGTGTAAGGAATCACAAAGTAGCCATCAGCCAATCCTTGCATCAAAGCACTTGCCCCTAAGCGGTTAGCTCCGTGGTCAGAGAAATTAGCTTCGCCGAGTGCATAAAGTCCGGGTACGGTAGTCATCAGGTTGTAATCTACCCAAAGTCCACCCATAGTATAGTGAACGGCGGGATAGATACGCATAGGCATTTCGTAAGGGTTTTCCCCTGTTATTTGCTGATACATATCGAAAAGATTGCCGTATTTTGCTTCTACTACTTTTTTGCTATCTCTTTTGATGGCATCTGCAAAGTCCAAATAAACAGCCAAGCCGCTTGTGCCTACGCCTCTTCCTTCATCGCACACTTGTTTGGCATTTCGAGAAGCAATATCTCTTGGCACTAAGTTACCGAAAGCAGGATATTTTCTTTCTAAGAAATAATCTCTTTCTGCTTCTGGAATGTCCTGTGGTTTGCGTGTGTCGCCTTTTGCTTTTGGCACCCAAACTCTGCCGTCATTGCGGAGAGATTCGGACATCAAAGTCAGCTTGGATTGGTGATCGCCCGAAACGGGAATACAAGTTGGGTGAATTTGCGTAAAGCAAGGGTTTGCAAAGAAAGCTCCTTTTTTGTGCGCTCTCCATGCCGCCGTTACGTTGCTCCCCATGGCATTGGTAGAAAGAAAAAAGACGTTGCCATAGCCACCTGTGCAAAGCAATACCGCATGGGCTGAATGAGATTCTATTTTTCCCGACACCATATTTCTGGTTACAATTCCGCGTGCTTTCCCATCAACTATCACTACGTCAAGCATTTCTGAGCGTGTAAACATCTGCACTTTGCCTGCCGATATTTGACGACTCAAAGCACTATACGCACCCAATAGTAGCTGCTGCCCTGTTTGCCCTCTGGCGTAGAAAGTCCTTGAAACTTGCGAACCGCCAAAAGAACGGTTTGAAAGCAAGCCACCATATTCACGGGCAAAAGGAACGCCTTGTGCCACGCATTGGTCTATGATGCTTGTGCTTACTTCTGCCAATCGGTACACATTACCTTCTCTTGCTCTAAAATCACCACCTTTGATAGTGTCATAGAAAAGCCTAAAAACGCTATCGCCGTCATTTTGGTAATTTTTTGCAGCGTTAATGCCGCCTTGTGCCGCAATGCTATGCGCCCTGCGGGGGCTGTCCTGAAAACAGAAAGCCTTGACATTATATCCTAACTCTGCTAACGAAGCCGCCGCAGACGCACCTGCCAAGCCCGTTCCTACCACAATAATGTCATACTTGCGCTTGTTAGCTGGGTTCACCAATTTTACATTGAACTTGTGTTTGTACCACTTTTCAGCTAACTGTCCATCGGGAATTTTAGAATCTAACCTCATATATAATTGCGAATTACTTATTTTGACAAATCTGAGAATTACTCTTAAAATTCTATGTGCTAATCAAATGTTTTAGAATTTTCGGAATAAATGTAATAGAAAAAGTTATATGAAAAAATCTAAGGTAAATATTTCTTTTTTGAGTCCGTCAAATTTACCTATCTTTTTTATTTTTTCCTTAGCTCCTCTGCTCCTTTTTTGATGCCTTCCACTACGGTTGGGTCGAGCAGGGTAGAAATATCGCCTAAGTTCGAGGTATCGCCTTCGGCAATTTTTCTCAAAATGCGGCGCATAATTTTCCCTGAACGTGTTTTTGGCAAGCCTTCCACCACTTGGATTACGTCAGGTTTTGCTATAGCTCCTATTTCTTTGCTCACCACATTTAGCACCTCCTTTACAAAGTTTGCCACATCTGCGGGCTTGCTTTCGCAAATCACAAAGGCATAGATTCCCTGCCCTTTGATGTCGTGAGGGTAGCCCACTACAGCAGATTCTACCACTGCAATATGCTGATTTACTGCATTTTCCACTTCTGCTGTGCCTATTCTATGCCCTGAAACATTTATTACGTCATCTACTCTGCCTGTGATGCGGTAGTAGCCATCTTCATCTCTGCGGCAGCCGTCACCCGTAAAATATAGCCCTTTGTAAGTGGCAAAATAGGTCTGTTTGCAGCGTTCGTGGTCGCCGTAGGTAGTGCGAATCATGGAAGGCCAAGGAAACTTAATACACAAATTTCCCTCGATACCGTTGCCCTGAATTTCCCTGCCGTTGTTATCCACCACCATCAGTTGAATACCGGGGAGTGGCAAAGTGGCAAAAGTTGGTTTCTGAATTGTAATTTTTGGGAGAGGCGAAATCATAATGCCGCCCGTTTCGGTTTGCCACCATGTATCTACAATTGGGCATTTGCCTTTTCCGATATTTTTGTGATACCACTGCCACGCCTCCTCGTTGATAGGCTCGCCTACCGAGCCTAATATTTTGAGAGAGCTAAGGTTATAAGGCGTGATAAATTCTTCCCCATAAGTCATCAGTGAGCGAAGGGCAGTAGGGGCGGTATAGAAAATATTTACCCTATGCTTGGCTATTACTTTCCAGAAACGACCTGCGTCAGGATAGGTAGGAATCCCCTCAAACATGAGTACGGTAGCTCCCGCCAAAAGAGGCCCATAGACGATATAGGAGTGTCCTGTAATCCAGCCTACGTCTGCGGTACACCAAAAAACGTCATTTTCTTCATATTGGAATACGTTTTCGAAAGTGAATTTGGTATAGACCATGTAACCGCCTGTAGTATGGACTACGCCTTTGGGCTTACCCGTTGAGCCAGAAGTATATAGTATGAATAATTCATCTTCGGAGTCCATTTCTTCTGCTTCGTTTTCCTTACTTGCCTTATTTGTTTCCTCATGCCACCATGTATCTCTACCTTCTACCATTTTTACTTTCCCTTCCCCCCGCTGGTACACAATGCAGCACTTTACACTTGGTGTTTTTTCTAAGGCTTCATCTACTATTTGTTTGACTTCTAAGGTCTTATTTCCTCTGTAGGCAATATCTGAAGTGATGACCACATTGCAAGTAGCATCGTTTATTCTGTCCGCTAAAGAATTGGCTGAAAAACCTGCAAAAACTACTGAATGAATAGCCCCAATGCGCGCGCAAGCAAGCATGGCTACAGCCGCCTCTGGCACCATTGGCATATAGATACAAACTCTATCTCCTTTTTTTACTCCATTGTTTTTTAGTACGTTGGCAAATTGACAAACCTTTTCGTATAGCTCCCTGTAGGTGATTTTCACCACATTGTCAGTAGGCTCGTTAGGCTCCCAAATGATGGCGACCTTATCGGGATTGGTCAGTACGTGCCTATCCAAGCAGTTTTCAGTAATATTGAGCTTCCCACCCATAAACCACTTGACATCTAAGTCGTTAAAGTCCCATTCCAAGGTTTTTTTCCATAGTTTTCGCCAGTGAAACTCTTGGGCAATGCCCGACCAAAAAGTTTCGGGGTCATCTACACTTTTTCGGTAAGTGCTAAGGTATTCTTCAAAAGATTTGATTTTCATATTCAATGTTAGTTTTGGAGTATCGTTTGGGCAAAAATAGCGATTATGCCGTTGAAATCTCTAAAATAACACAATTTTCATCAATTATTTGAGGAATGTTTGCCAATTTTTGCTTGTTGTTCATCTGTTTTTTTATGGCTAAGACGATGGACTGACATTGAACTGGGCAGCCCATTTCAATATGAGTTGCCTTTGGGCTTCGGATAGCTCTCTGGAACGCCCCATATATTCAATTCTTTCCCAAATGTTTACATCTGTTCGCTGTACTGTCATGCCCGCCATAGTACCATTTTGCCAATTTTCTGCATCAAAGGGAACTATTAGCCCCATGATGGGGTAAACAACATCATAGAGGCTAAATATTTCTTTGTAAAGCACCTCAAAAGGAATATTTTGTTCGTTCTGATGGGCAGTATAGTCTTGCTTGGGCAAAACCCTCAGACAAACGAAACTGCCCGTATCCATTACGGCATAATTGCCCTGCGGGTCGCTAAAGTTTGGAAAAGCATTAGCAGGGTAAAAATCTTCAGTGCAAAAGTAATATACCATGTTATTGGTGAGGGTGAGTTTGTCGGGCTGTGTTGCAAGGTTTACAGTATCACCATCTTTTAAATACTGAATCATGGGCGTAGAGGCAAAGAGTAAATTAGGCTGCTCTCCTGTATCTGGCACCTGATATTCCAATACATAAACGGGTATTGGGGTGATCACAGGTTTACCCTTGCTGTATATCCTTATGGTGCATGGCTCTAAGTTGCGGCTGTAGCTCATGAAGCCATCGGTAGGGTTATCGCCTTGCTGGGCATACATTCCTTTTTGGTCGGACATGAGCATATAGGGCGTTTCTTTAAGTACCACTTTTCTTTCTTTTTTTCCATCTGCTTCAGCTACCCATACGAGTTGCAAATAATTATTGTCTATAAAATCAATTTGGGTTTTGTCTGTAATCACAAAATCCATCATGCCCGAAGTTAGGCATAGTTGTTTGCGTCCGTAGTTGGCTTGGTCGAGGCGAAAGCTCAAAACATCCATTTCTTTCTCTTGGCTAAAAGCATTGATTATCAACTCGCCTAACTGATAGGTTTCAAAAGCAGCATCCCCACGGAAGCAAGGTTTCGGGACAAATTTGGTAACGGTTTCGGGGACGGTATTGAGCAAATCGAGCGAGAGAATAGCCTTACTTTCGCTTATTTTTTGAAAATGTACTTGGGCGGGAGCTAAGTATTGTTTACCTTTTTCCAATGTGATAGGGTTTTGCCCAAACGACACAAGCTGCCTGCCTATGCTGCTCGATTTCATATCTCCTTCGTACCAAGGGCTCAGGCTGCCAATTACAGAGGCTTGGGCGGCGTTACTAATAGGCTGGTAGTTATTGTCCTTGTACAGATTTGGGTTAAATCTGTTCTCAAAAACTTCCAACACATTATAGGCAAAAAAAACACCTTTCAACTTCTGATTTAGCTTATTATATTGGCTAAAAAGAGTGATGATGGGCGAGTTTTCAGTGTCTTCGAGGTCTTCTATAGGAATCACGCCGCAGAAAGTCGCCGAACTTGCCATAGGAGGAGTCCAGTTAAGCACTCTCCACGTATTGTATATTTGAGCGGATGCTTTTTGAGGTTTACCAGAAAAGATGATTTTGTCTTCGTTGTAAAGTGTCATTTTGCTATTAAAAATACCTGCATAAATAGACAAATTAGAATCAGTTTCTACCAAACAAGCGGTTGCTGTTTTGTCATTATCCACAACGCTGTTCAGGGAGAGTGTTGAACCAATGAGGTACTGTAATCTGTCGGGCAACTTAGTAAGCACTAAGCCGTCTTCGGAAGTAACGCTATTAACTTTTACGTCCAACATAGTTACGCTCATACTGCCCCAATAATTCCAATACCCTGGCGGGTTTCCCAGCCAAGGATCATCAGGTGGCTGCGTTATTTCGTAGATTGGGACATAATTCTTATCTGCATCAAACTCTCCCAAAGGAGTCACTGCCCACTGTTTAAAAATAGTAGCATTATCAATTGGCTGTATTTCTATATAGTGGCTTTGCTCATTTTCACCTTTTATTATGGGGAAATGGGGTCCGTATTTTTCTGTTATTTCCTCCATTTGCGCTGCCGATAGATAGATGCGGGGGGGGAGAAACGATTTTGCATTGACGGGGTCGTAGTAGGAAAGTGGGTAATAGCGTGAATTGTTGCCTGTCGGTACGTCAATATTGATATTGCCGCTAAAATTGAGGCGCGGGAAGCTAAATCTGCTCATACTTCTTCTTATTTTATAGTTAAAAAATATTATTGGGTATCAGACAATGCCATAACGACTGGGCAGAAAATTGCTATGATGATGGCTTACTTTTAACCATATTCCCCAAGAGCCACATAGCTGCCACAATCAGTATAACGATAATAAAACTAAGGTAGGTATAGCCCTCTGCCATTGCGTAAGCTCCTACCATAGCATAGAGCACGGAGCAAGGAGCGATACCTACAAAAGATATAAATAACATTTTGCTTGCAGAAATTCTCGGACTTACGCCCGCCATAATGCTCACAGATTCGGCAAGCAAGGGAATAGGTCTGGACAACATGACGGCGAATACGCCCCACTTTTCTATCATTTTATTGCCTTGTAATCTCTCGCTTTCGCTTGTCCACCGCAGTAGGTAACGCTCTCCTTTTCTGCCCAAATAGAACCCTATCATAGAAGCCATGACGCTCCCGAAGATGGATAGCAGCGAACCCAATACTAAGCCAAATACAGACCCGTTGCTTATCATCAGGAGGCTACTCGGAACGGGTATGACGATGTCCGAAGCCAATAAACTTACGCTTATGAAGGCTTTGAAATACGTATTATAATTATTTGCAATAGGGTTTTCCAGAAAAGGAATATCTAAAAGAGAAATTATTGCAAAGAGCGTCAAAAAAAATACGATTACTATTGAAAATACGATAAAATATTTTTTCATAGCATTAAGTAGTAATTTTCACACCAATAACCATTATATCGTCAGTCTGATTGTTTCTGAATCCTATCCAATTTTCAATAGTTGTAGCCAAAACTTGCTGCTGGGCTTGCAAACTTTTCTGATAGTTCTCAAATAGGAGTTCTTTGAATCTGTTTGTCATAAATTTCCTGCCTTCTACCCCGCCAAATTGGTCTTGGAAACCATCGGAAAACAAATATAAGATAGTTTCGGAGGTGATGGCTATGGTCTGTTTCGTAAAGATGCGCTCATTTTCTTCCTGTTTCCCGCCTATGGTCATTTTATCTGCCTTTACCACTTGCAAAGCACCGTCTTGTATATAGTAAAGGTGGTTTTTAGCTCCTGCGTATTCCACTTGCTTTGCCTTCCTATCTATGGTGCATACCGAAATATCCATACCATCACTGTTGTTGGTATCCTGCTGGTTGAGAAACTCTCTGATTCTTAGGTGCAACCTATTGAGAATGAGGTCAGGAGATGTGATTCGCTCGAACTTTACCAACTCCTCCAGTACATTCATGCCTACGATACTCATAAACGCACCTGGCACACCATGCCCCGTACAGTCTGCCGCAACTATCACTTCTTTGCCGTCAATTATCTCGGAAAAATAAAAATCTCCACTTACAATATCTCTTGGCTTGTACAGAATAAAGTAGTTTCCCTCGCCAAACAGTCCGTCTAACTTTCCCTTTGAAGGAAGAATAGCTTTTTGAATACGAAGTGCATAGTTAATGGAGCTTGTAATGTTTCTATTTCTATCTTCCAAAACCTTCCTTGACTCCTCTATGGCATCTCTTTGCGCTTGTATTTCTTCGGTTTGTTGGCTTATTTCCTCGTTGTATATGGTCAGTTCCTCATTTTTTTCCTGAATGAGTAATAGTGCGTCTTTGATTTCCTGTGTGCGTTCGGCTACTTTCTCTTCGAGTTCTCGGTTTACTTTGGTTTGTAATACCTGATTCTCCTGCAGCTGCTCGATGATTTGTTTTTGATTTTCCTCATTTTGTTTTTTAAGCATATTTATTCTGTCTGCTAATGCTAAGGAAAGCAAGATTGTTTCCAAAGCTGACCCTATGATATGGGATTTGGCAATCCAGATGCTTGGGGAAACCTCTGTATTGAGCTGGACAATGAGAACGATAGTAAGGATGAGGAACTGCCCCCAAGCCAAAAAATAGAAGCGGGCAATTTTTACTCCTTTGAAATATACATAAATACTCGCAGAAAGGAGCAGCAGGCAAAGAATCAGGCTTAAAAGTTGGGCTATCAGGTCGGACAATGGGCGCGACACAAAAATATTTATAAAGACATTTAATCCGAAAAAACATAACAAAACCAAATGGGTGATGTAGATTTTTCGAAAATTTTCTTTTAGTTTCAAAAAGTTGATTGTAAAAATGAGGATAGCTATGTTGGAAATCCCGACAATAATGGGGGCATAGTAGTTAAAATTAATGCCTTCCTGCCAGAGCCATTCGTAGGCATAGCCCTCTAAGGTAAGATAAAACACGGCGATAAAAAAAGTGCCTATGATGTAATAAAGATAGTACAACTCGCGAACGGTAAAGAAAACAAAAGCGTTGTAAAGAATGGCAAAAATTATGATTCCTATGTATATACCAAAAAACAAATCTGTCTGATGTGTTCGTTCTATCAGTGGCTTTACCGCACTGATGTACATAGGGATAAACATAGGCGATGCCGTTCGGCACTTGAGGTAGTAGGTCTGGATGCCTTGTGTTTGCCCTAAGGGGAATAAGTAATTGTTCTTATGAATCTGCCTACTCCCAAAAGCTGGTAGGAAACCCGTTTTTATAGCTTCCCAAGCACCATTATTGAATTTGTAGAGGGCTACTGTGTCTATAAACGCATTTTCTACAGATAGAAAAGCTGGTTCTTCTGCCTTGTTTTCAACTTGCACTTTCACCCAAACTGTTGCGGAGGTAACAGGAAAAGTAGGAATTGAACGGTTTGACTTGCTAAACTTATTAGTGTACTCATCGCTTGAAATTTGAGCAGCAGTGAGTAGGTTGGTGCTATCCTGATATATATCGAAATATTTACCCGCCAAGACCGATTTATTGGTACTCGTAAGGGTTATTACCTGAGATAAGGCACGCTGGCTCAATGCTATGAAGAAAGTTATAAAAATAAAAAGCAAAAGTTTGTTAGGAACCATAAAGACTAAATATTTATATAAAAAAATAGATTTTAATTTATTGCATCATTGCCGCTCAGAAAAAATGTTGCAACTACACTTTTAATTACTGCTAATACTTTGCTCAAAGAGCTTGGGCTAAATTCCTAAATTTCATTGATATATAATTTCTTTGTCTGCAAACAAAGAAGGCTTTTCAGACACCGTAATCCCTTCTTCCGTTGGGTAGGGCGAAATGCTCTGCTGGTAATGGAAAAAGTTAGCAGGGTCATATTTCTGCTTCACAAATAGCAAGGTATTGAAATAATCTCCCCAGTATGCCCAACGGTAGTTAATTTGCCTTCTGTTAGGGTAGTTCTGATAGGAATGTGAGTTAAAATAGGGTTGCATAAAGTCCATAAAACTATCTAACCATTTTTCATTGGTTTCTCTGTCTTGGTCGTCAGTCCAGAATACATCACAGAAAAAATCCATATAGACATCTCTGTGAATAAAAGCATTGCTGCCTGCTATTTTCTCATTGATAGCCCCACCATAGCCCTCCATATCTACGGTAGTGTAGGTATTGGGGCAGGTTTTGTAAAAATCTATGATATTTTTCCAATCGCTCACTTCGAGCTGTCGGGCTATATAGCCCGATTCGCTTAATGCTTTTACCCCCATAGGCACATTTGGTATATTTTCCAATAGCCCTTCATTAATTTCAAAATAAGTGCCTCTCATATTAGCACTTAGCTCTGCATCGGGCAGAGCCAAAAGAGGAGCTAAAATAGCCTTTCCTTCTTCATTGGTTCCGTGCCATATCACCTGCATTTCCAAATATTTCTTTCCGTCAGTATCTGTGCCTAATACTGTTTGTTGCCCTAATTTTTTTGAAACTCCGTTTTTAGTATAGTGCCTTTGAATGAGGTAGGCGGCTTGGGCTGCCGATTCCGTCTGTTCTTCTATGCACCACCGAATACTATACCCCGAAACTTCGTACAAATCGTAAAGCTGGTAGGTAATGTCTAAGAGTACTCCAAAATTATTGCCCGTACCGCCTCTGACTGCCCAAAACAAATCTTTGTTCTGATGTTCGTTGGCTACTACTATTTTCCCACCTGCAAGCATCATCGTAAACGCCAAAACATTATCGCAGTTGATGCCGAACTCTCTTGAGGTGAAGCCATAGCCGCCGCCTTGCATATATCCTGCTACGCAAACTGTGGGGCAGCCGCCGCCGGGTGTGTGCAGCTTGTAGTCATTGAGTATCATGTTGAATTTTCCAAAATTAACGCCCGCACCGACTACTGCAAATTTTTGTATAGGATTCACATAAACGTTGTTCAGCCCGCTTGTATCTAAAATCATTCCTCCGTCACAAATCGAATAACCCGCCAAGCTATGCCCTCCCGACCGCGATACTGTCCAGAGGTTGTACTGCTGTGCAAAAGCTAAAGACAGTCGTACATCTTCGAAACAGACGCAATAGACTATCAGCATGGGGAATGCCTGAAATGCAGGATTAAAACATTGCCTGTCTTTGTTGTATTCGGGATTTGTTGGTATGACTACCCTGCCCTGAATAGTTTTGGCAAAACCAATGATTGTATCATTAGAGATGGTATGGTGTGCTTCTTTTTCTTGTAGTGCTTCTGCAAGCACTTGTATTTTATTTGCCCTGAAGGTAGCGGTGCTGTAATGGTTTCTTGCCATGATGCTGTACTTTACTTTTTGTTATTTTATTTTTTTTACAAATACTTCATACAATTTATTATTGACCATTGTTGGGCTGAAGGTGCTTGAGGTAGCCGCAGTTGCTTTGATGCCTCCGTACAGATAGCCAACGAATGTATCTTGCTGCTTTAATTTGCCTGCATCTATAAATTTTTGATTGTATAGCATCTTTTCATCAGGGATAAAGAGTGCATTTGCTCCCAAAAAATCAGGCATTTCAGCGTATTCGTTAGGTATTTGTACGAACTCGCTCGTATTGCCTTTGGCAAAGTAAATCTGGCTTATAGATTTTACAAAAGGCAGTTTTGCCCCTTTATCACCATTTTCCCACTTTTTTGTTTGGGCATTGTATTGGTTTTGTCCGATTCCGCCCATGAGTACCATGCAGTTCTCTTTGTTTTTTTTATCGTAAATCGTAAAAGAGGCACAGGTGTACTGATTGGTAGTTTGGCTGAATTTAGCGTCTAACCATACTTTCTCCTCGTTTTTTTTAGCGGTCAGATAGACAGGGTGCGTCCAGCCGTCATCTGTATTGGTAAATACTCCGCCGAGTACGCACAGCCCTATAGTGTTATCTGCCATTATTGGGGCGAGGGTGAAATCTCGCCTGTGGTATCTCGATGGTGCGGCGTTGTCCGTATAGGAAAGTGTGTCTGCGAGTTTGTTGTCCTTGATACTAAACTTGCGAATCGCCTCCGTATAGATGCCATTTCTGCCTGCCTCGTAGGTACTGGTATAGTTATGCCCAAATACTAAGTAAAAAGAATCTTGTATCTTGGTAAGTTCTCCGCCAGAAACCTGCAAAAAAGGACTTTCTATGCTATAGAGAAGTGCATTATTGATATTCCCTCCTTGCTTGATAGCCTCAATGAGTGCGGATACCCTAAAAACGAGCATTTGCGGGAATGTATAGTTGGCTTGTTTGCTCTCCTGCGTGAATCCGCCGTAGCCACCTACTATGTAGAGTATATCTCCTTCTTGGAAATATTCACTACTCGATGCGGATAGCTGGGCTGCATAGGGCAATTTTTTGTCGATGGGTAATTTCCATGTTTGCTGCGTTTTGCTGTCCAGCACCCATAAAAATTGGTTCGCATTATCCGTAGAAAATACTGTGCTGGGAGAGGTAAGTCCATGAAATCCCTCTGTTCTGCCTCCTATTAATAACCATTGGTTTTTGCTGCTGGCAAAAGCAGACGACTGTAACAACGGGTGGTCTTTGAAATTTAATTGGCTTACTTTTAATGAGATAGCGTAGCGAGGGCGTTGCGCCTGTAGAGCGTTTCGGGAGGTGTGAAAGTTAGATAGTAATAGAAACAAAAATAGTGAACAACCAGACATCAACAATCTTTTCATATCCTAACAGTTTTTGTCCAAATATATAGATATATAAAGATTAAGTGAAATATATTGCCTACTTTTTTTCTGTTTTTTTATTTTATCTGAAATAAGACCTGCACTACGCCAGAAATAGTTATTAAAAGCGAATACCTATTACCAATACATCATCAGTTTGCTCTTCATGCCCTTGCCATTGCAGCAATTCTTCCTCTAATTTTCTAAATTGTAGGTCTATGGGCATATAGCTGATGGCGTGCAGAAAGTTGCGAAAACGCTTACTCATGTATTTTTCGCCATGCCTGCCGCCAAATTGGTCTTGGAAGCCATCTGAAAATAAGTAAAACATTTGCGGAGAGGTTGGGCTGCCGTCTTCTTGGCGTAGGGAGATTTGATGCTGTTGGAATAGGCGTTCCTCCTCCTTCTGCACTCCCCCTATCGGCGATTTGTCCCCCCTGATTACCAGCATCTCATCATTGCGTACGCAATAGAGCGGGCTTCTTGCTCCCGCAAAAGAGAGTAGCCCTTTTTTCTTATCTATCACGCAAAGAGCTATTTCCATACCGTCTCGGTTTTGAGTGGTATCTTGCTTCAATATGCCTCTCACGCCTTTGTGTAGCTCATTTAGGATTTGGTCTGGGGCGTAGGTTTGTTCTGAAACAATAATTTCGTGGAGCAGATTATGTCCAATCACGCTCATAAATGCACCAGGTACGCCATGCCCTGTGCAGTCCACAACCGCAATGAATACACTATCGTCTTGTTCGGCAAACCAGTAAAAATCGCCACTTACGATGTCTTTGGGGCGGAAAAATACAAAACTTTCGGGCAAAGACTTTGCTATTATTTCTCGCGAAGGTAGCAAAACATCTTGGATTCGCTTTGCATAGTTTATGCTTGCCAGCGTATCAAAACTTTTCTTTTCTATGAGTTTCTGTTTTTCCTTGAGTTCGTCCAATATGCTCTGCACCTTACTGTTTGCCTGCTGTAGCTGCTCTGCTTGGGCAGAAATTTCTTCTTTTTGTTGCCCTAAAGCTACATTTCTGGTAGCTAACTCCTCGTTAATCGTACGCATATTTTCGGCTTGCACCTGTATTTCTTCTTTCTGCTGCTCAAGAATGGCTGTTTTCTGCAAAATATCATCTCTTTGTGCTTCAATCTCTTCCATATTCTGCCTCATTTCCTCGTTCTGCGTAGCTATGTCGTTATTAGCTTCTTTGAGCGTTTCTGCCTGTGCCTCAATCTCTTCCATTTGTTGCTCTATCTCGTGTTGTTTTTCCAAAATGTCCTCACGCTGTTTTTTTAGGGAAAGGGCTGTTAGGTTAAAAGACGCTGCCAACAAACCTATTTCGTCATTGGTACTTACTTCCACCCGCACTTCCAGATTTCCATTGCTTATTTCCTGCGTACCCTTCACTAACTTTAAGATTGGATTTGAGATAGAAAAAGCTATCAGGAAAGAGAGGCAAGCAATGAGCAAGCTGGTAAGCAAGACAGTAAGCAAGGCACGCTTGGCAAAGGCATAAACAGGCTCAAAAGCCTCGTCAGCGTCTATTTCTGCCAATATTACCCAGTTTACGTCTTCGATTTGAAGCGGTGCGAAAGAGCTTAGTGCGTCGATGCCCCTATAGTCTTTAATGATTTCTGTCCCTTTTTTGTTGCCAATAGCTTTACTACTCGCTTCGGTATGAATAGTTTGAAATAGTACAGTTGTTTTATGAAACTCTATGAGCTTGTTTGTCAAGGTGTCCGTATTGAAACTTTTTAGTTGTTCTACAAATGATTCGGGCGACTCTATAATAAACCTTGAATTAGTACGCATCTTATAATCACTCCCTACTATATAACTCTCTCCCGTATCCCCAAGTCCCTCTTCCCGCCATGCTTTGTTGCTCGTCATTACGGCATCCATGCGGTCAATCGGAATCTGGAATATCAGCGTTCCTATTTTGGTATCTCCCTCGAAAATAGGAGCGGCAATAAACGCCGCAGGAGCGAGATAGGAGGGCAGATAGGTTTCAAAATCGCACATGATAGTCTGGCTTTTCACACCTCCATACCTAATTTTGCGGAAAAGCCGCCCAATATTCGTATTCGAATAGGCATCGGAGAGGAGGCTGGTAGCGAAATCCACTTCTTTGGCAACGCTATACACAATATGCCCCGTTTGGTCGTCTATCAAGAAAATATCGTAGTAGCCATATGTTTCCAGAAAGTTGGCAATTGTGGAGTGGTACTGCCCATGAACTTCATGGTAGGGATTAGCTATGAAAGGATTTTTGTTGCCTATGAGATACTGCGATTGTAGGAAGACGGTTTTGGAGTTTGTTGGCAAAACTGAATCAGTGTGCAGCTTACCCTCTTCATAGCGAGTTATTTTATCAAATAATTGAGTCTGATAGTATGTTTTCAGGGTTTCAGTAGCTCCCGCAGGAACATCTTCGGGCTTTATCTGATGAAAAGCAGGCTTAAAATCTTTCATGGCATTAATTACAATGCTACTTTGAGCAAAAAAGCTAATTTCTTGCCTAATTTGGGCAAAATACTCCTCTATTTTTTTCTTTTTCACCTCGCGTACTGTGGTGAGTTGGTCAAAGGAACGATTGCGTAAAGTGTCTGCTACATTTTGGTATTCCAGATACATAGCAATACCGAAGGGAACTATCCCAACGAGTAAAAAGTAAAAAAGTAGTTTAAATTTAATCTTTGTGAACATGAATTTATATATTTACTTCTTGATATGAGGCGGAAAAATAGGTGAGTTGTTCGCTGTGCTTATTCTACAAATTTGATAAAATATTCTTCAAAAAAACAAATATTACCTACACTAATTATCATCAAACAAAATTTTTTAATAAGAATTACTGCCTACTTACATTCGCTACACGCACATTTTTACTAAATTGCAGACAAAATGACATTCAAATTATTTTAATCGTCTAAAATATGTTGCAGCTTTCATTTATCAGAGAAAATAAAGAACTTACTATCAAGGGTTTAAAGAAAAAATTATTTAAAAATCCCGAACAAATAATTGAGGACTTATTAGCTATAGACAGCAAACGCCGCGAGACCCAATCGCTGCTCGATGGCACGTTGGCAAAGGCAAATGCTATTTCCAAAGAGGTAGGCAATTTGATGAAGGCAGGAAAAAAAGAGGAGGCAGAGGCTATCAAATTGGAAACGCTGGAGCTAAAAGGAAAATCAAAAGACCTCATGAACTCCCTTGCTGAGTACGAAACAAAAATGACTGAATTGCTCTACCAAATCCCTAACCTACCGCACGAAAGCGTCCCCGAAGGCAGAACTCCCGAAGACAATGAGGTAGTTTTTGAGTCGGAGCGTGCTAAAAAATTGCCTGAAATGAGTGCAGATGCCCTGCCGCAGTGGGAACTCATCAAAAAATATGACATCATAGACTTTGACTTGGGCATCAAAATAGCGGGGGCAGGTTTTCCCGTTTACAAAGGAAAAGGAGCAAGATTGCAGCGAGCATTGGTTAATTTCTTTCTTGACGAAGCAAGCAAAGCGGGCTATACCGAAATGCAGCCGCCCATAGTGGTCAATGAGGCATCGGGCTACGGAACAGGGCAACTCCCTGACAAAGAGGGACAAATGTACTTTATTCAGGCTGACGGGCTTTACCTCATTCCTACTGCCGAAGTGCCTATCACTAACCTATACCGCGATGTCATTCTGAAGGCAGACGAATTGCCTATCAAAAATGTAGGTTTTACACCTTGTTTCCGCCGAGAAGCTGGCTCTTGGGGGGCGCATGTCAGGGGGCTGAACCGATTGCATCAGTTTGATAAAGTGGAAATTGTGCAAATTACCAAAGCTGAAGATTCCTACAACACACACAAAATCATGTGCGACTATGTAGCATCTTTGTTAGAAAAATTGGAATTGCCTTTTCGTATTCTTCGCCTTTGCGGTGGGGATATTAGCTTTGGTGCAGCACTTTGCTATGACTTCGAAGTATATTCTGCCGCCCAAAAAAGATGGTTGGAGGTAAGTTCGGTGAGTAATTTTGAAACTTTCCAAACTAATCGCCTCAAGCTACGCTACAAAGACGAAAGCGGAAAAATGCAACTTTTACATACACTAAACGGCAGTGCTTTGGCTTTGCCGAGAATATTGGCAGCCTTATTAGAAAATAATCAGACCGCAGACGGTATCAATTTACCAAAAGCAATTTGGGAATACACAGGTTTTGAGAAGATTTAATATTCTATAACCTAAGTTCCACAAAACGGTCAGACCTTCGGTACAGACCGTTTATTACGGTCTGTACCGAAGGTCTGACCGCAATATAATAAGTCATAAATAACAAAAAAATAAATGAACATTCTCTCCGCAGATAGTATTTCCAAAGCGTTTTCAGAACGTTGGCTTTTCAAAAACATCACTTTTGGCATCAGTGCAGGTGAAAAAGTAGCCTTAGTAGGGGCAAACGGTTCGGGAAAAACGACCTTAATGAACATATTAGCAGGGCTTATCCCTACTGACGAGGGGGTAGTTTCTTCTCGAAAAGGCATCACGATTGGCTACTTACCGCAGCAACCCGTTTTTGATGAGAACGCCACGATTTGGCAGGCAATTTTTACGGCTGAAAACGAAGCCGTTGCCGCCATCAAATCGTATGAAACGGCACTCAAAACGAATAATAATAAGCTGTTGGAAAAGGCAATGGAAGACATGGAAAGGCTTAATGCGTGGGACTATGAAGCAAAAATAAAACAAGTATTGGGGCGTTTGGGTATTCCTGATGAAGAAACGCCCGTAAAAGTGCTTTCAGGCGGGCAGAGAAAGCGGGTAGCTTTGGCGAAATTACTACTCCAAGAAGCGGACTTGCTCATTTTGGACGAACCTACTAACCACCTTGATATTGAGGCGATTGAGTGGCTTGAAGGCTGGCTAAATACGCAAAAACAAAGTCTATTGCTTGTAACCCACGACCGCTATTTCTTAGATAATATCACCAATACGATTTTGGAGTTGGAAGGCGGGCAAATTTTCAAATATACAGGAAATTATAGCTATTTCTTGGAGAAAAAAGAGGAGAGAGTACAGCAGCTTACCGTAGAGGTAGATAAGGCTAAAAACCTAATGAAGAAGGAGTTAGACTGGATTCGGAGGCAGCCCAAAGCAAGAGGCACAAAGGCAAAATATAGGGTAGAGGCATTCGAAGACATCAAAGAGAAGGCAAGCACCAAAGTAGGGGCAGCCCCTGCAATAGAGATAAACGTGGGCATGAACCGCATGGGAAAGAAGATTTTGGAAATAGAAGACCTCAACAAGAACTATGATGACTTGGTTTTAATCAAAGATTTTACTTATACCTTCAAAAAGGGAGATAGAATAGGCATTGTAGGGAAAAATGGCGTAGGAAAAACTACCTTTCTTAATATTTTGGTGGGAAAAGAACAGATAGATAGCGGCAAAATTGGTGTAGGTGAAAATACAAGTTTTGGCTATTTTACCCAGACCGATTTGGTAGTAGATGAAAATAAGCGTGTGATAGAAGTCATCAAAGACATCGCCGAGGTGTTGCAAACAGGCACAGGCGAAACAATTAGTGCCTCCCAACTGCTTACACTTTTCAACTTCCCTCCCAAAACCCAATATGATGTAGTCAGCAAACTAAGCGGCGGCGAAAGAAAACGCTTGCAACTGCTACAAATTTTGATTAAAAACCCAAACTTTCTGATTTTGGACGAACCTACCAACGATTTAGACATTCAGACGCTGAACGTTTTAGAAGACTTCTTGTCAAATTTTGGAGGTTGCTTACTTATCGTTTCTCACGACCGCTATTTTATGGATAGGTTAGTAGAAAATATTTTTATCTTTGAGGGTGAAGGCAAAATTAGGAATTTTTCGGGCAACTATTCCGACTACAGAGATGCCAAAGAAGATGATGAAATGATGAAAATAGAGGAGGCAAAGTCTAAAAATGAAAAGGTAGTTCCAGCCACTCAACCTCAGAAAAACGAGGTAAGACCTAATGAGGCAAAGCGTAAAATTTCTTTCAAAGAAAAAAAGGAATACGAAACCTTAGAGATGGAAATCAGTAAGTTGGAAGACGAAAAAGTAGCAGTTATCAGCCAGTTAGACAGTGGCAGAGGCACACACACCGAGCTAATGCAATGGAGTGGGCGCATAGGCGAGCTGGAGGCAATGATAGAAGCAAAGACATTCAGGTGGTTAGAATTGGCAGATTTGATGTAGGCATTTGCCAACTATTTACCAAGCAATGATTTGTAAAATTGCTTTTTGTTTCTTAGATTCACGCAGTTTTAGCGGTGATGATTTCAAATGTATAGTATACAACTTTTACCTCCCCCTTCGGAGGGGGCGGGGGGAGGCCATCATACAATCAGAAGTACAACCATTTTAGCATATTTAAAATATAGCAAAAAATATAAAAATAAGAAAACCATTCCATGCAAACAATTCAACTCACTTATAAAGAAGGCTATGCCATTGCACAGTTAGACAGAGGGAAAGCAAATCCTATCAACCTCCAAATGATTCGAGAACTCATAGACCTGACGGCAATGATGGCAGAGGATAGCAAAGTCAAAGGCTTGATACTGACAGGCAAAGAGGGATATTTTACGGCAGGTCTGGACTTGATGGAACTTTCTAAGCTCGACCATGAGGGCATGAAGAACTTTTGGAAAGAGTTTACGCACATGATGGCTGCATTGGTGAGTTTTCCCAAGCCACTCATTGCCGCTATCACAGGTCATAGCCCTGCGGGAGGGTGCATATTGGCTATTTGCTGCGACTACCGAGTAATGGCAGAGGGCAAATACATGATTGGGCTAAACGAAGTGCCTGTAGGTATTATTGTTCCCAAGCATATTCATAGTTTGTATGCCTTTTGGATAGGAGAACGAAATGCCTATCAAAATCTGATGGAGGGCAAGCTGATGAGTCCCGAAGAAGCGCACCATATCCATCTGATTGACCATGTTGTGCCTATGAGCAAAGTGTTGGAAAAAGCAGAAGAAAAAATGCGACACTACATTGGGTTTAATGAGGCTACTTGGCAGACCACAAAGCGACACTTGCGTAGCGAACTCATCAAACAGTTGCAAGTGCCGAGCGATGCTGTTTTTGATGCTACGGTAGCCAACTGGTTTTCGCCAGAAGTACAAGGAATTTTGAGTAAGATTGTAAGTAGCCTGAAAAAATAGCAAACGATTTAGTACAAACCATTTTCCCTTATTTAACATGAAGAAATTGAAATTTGTTTTTCTCATTATCAGTATGTTAGTGATAAACCAGACCTTCGCACAAAAGAAAGCTAAAGTCCTCACTACTGCCGACACGCTGAATAACTTGACCAAAGAGTTTACAACTACTTTCAATAATTTTTCAAAAACATTGGATAAGGAAAGTGTTTTGAAATACATGGATAAAAGTGTTTCTGCCCTACTGACCAATACAAATATCAGCAAAAATGTTCTCAAATTCAAAAGCGACTATAAAGGCTTCGAATCTTATTTAGGCATTTTAGCAGATTCCAGCAAAAATGAAGTAATACTTACCTATCTGCTTACGGGCATTATTCGCACTTACGTAAACGAGGACATGGGTGTAGTAACTTATACGGCGGACTATAGCCTACGCAAGCATAAAAAAATGTGGGCAAAAGGCAACGAAACTGTAGTTCTTGCCTTTAAAAGGTTAGAAACGGGCTGGAAAATCATTCATTATACCACAACGACTATCGAAGACCAAAAGCTATACGGCGACTGCTCTTGCGAATTTGCTGAACTCAAAGACGGAAGCTATGAAACTAAAACACTCATTCCATCGGGCAAAAGCTATGAAGAAAAAAGAAGCACAGTCGTATTCGAAGATGTTACTGAAGCGGATATTCGCATCAGGAGGGTGCGCGTAGATGATAAAATGTATCGGTGGGAGCTATCTTCCGAACTTTTTTTCGACAGGGTTGCCGCTAATGTTACCACGATTAATTCGGGCATAGTGGGCGCACCGACAGAAAAATTGGGAAAAATGAAAACAAAGCAAGACGTGATTGAGAAAATAATGCTTTATAATTACCAAGAAAATTGCAAGGACGTAAAAACCAAGAAAATGGCGAAAGGAAAATAAAAGCAAAAAAGTAAAAATAGCAGCATAAAAAAAGAGATAATCAGAAAATTATCTCTTTTTTTATGCAAAATCTTATCAAATTAGTTAGCTACCACACGCCTCGCAGCCGTCTGGGTCGTCAAGTGAGCAAGCCATATCACTCATTTTTTGCTCATAGTTCGTCAAATCTTCTTCCACTACTGCCTCTTGCTTTGCTTGAGTTTCCTGCCTTACCTGATAGTTCACCGTATTTAGGTTCAGGCTTGCTTTTCTTTCATAGAAAGTAGCATTTGTAACTTTCACATTTTCAATATCTTGTAAGCGATTTTCCATCTGTGTCTGCACGCCCGCCGCAAGCTCTGTCTTGTCAATAGAAAATTTGATAGCATCCGAAGCAGCTTTTGTGCGGAGGTAATACATACCTGTTTTCAAGCCTTTTTTCCAAGCATAGAAGTGCATAGACGTTAATTTGCCGAAGTTAGGGTCTTGCAAGTGAATATTCAAACTTTGGCTTTG
Organism: Cytophagales bacterium; assembly: GCA_004294445.1. GTDB lineage: Bacteria > Bacteroidota > Bacteroidia > Cytophagales > Thermoflexibacteraceae > Thermoflexibacter. The sequence continues at coordinate 11,965 of REAZ01000015.1, read as the reverse complement.
GCATATATATGGGGCGCGGTCTGCCGCCATGTCTATAATTGTTTTTTGGCTAATTTCCCAAACTGTTTTGTATAAATCTTTGATTCTCTGCGGAATACCTGCTATTTGCTGAACGGAGCCATTCGCCTGAATAATCAAGTTTTTCATGGTTTCATTCCACAAGCCCAGCTTAATGAGGTCTTTGAGTAGGTGCTTATTCACGACCGCAAACTCTCCCGAAAGCACTCTGCGGGCATAAATGTTAGAAGTATAAGGCTCAAAACACTCATTATTTCCCAAAATTTGCGAAGTAGAGGCTGTCGGCATCGGGGCTACCAAAAGAGAGTTTCTAACTCCGTGCTGTAGTACTTCTTTTCGCAAACTTTCCCAATCCCATCGCATAGAAGAAGGTTTTACATTCCACATATCAAATTGGAAAATTCCTTGCGAAATAGGCGAACCAGGATAAGACTGATAAGTACCATGCACCTTCGCCAAATCTTTAGAAGCAGTCATGGCGGCAAAGTAAATAGTTTCAAAAATATCTATATTTAGCCCTTTTGCCTCATCAGATTCAAACGGCATTCTGAGCATAATAAACACATCTGCAAGCCCTTGCACACCCAGACCAATAGGTCTGTGGCGCATATTAGAATTTTTTGCTTCTTCTACAGGATAATAGTTCACATCTATTACCTTGTTTAGGTTCTTAGTAGCTACATAGGTTACTTCGTATAACTTCTGATGGTCAAAGCGGGGTGCCGCACCATTTGCATCAGTAACAAATCTTGGCAAAGCTATCGAAGCCAAATTACAAACGGCTACCTCGTCTGGGGCGGTATATTCTATAATTTCGGTACATAGGTTACTTGACTTGATAGTACCCAAATTTTTCTGATTAGACTTGCGGTTAGCGTGGTCTTTGTAGAGCATATAAGGCGTACCTGTTTCAGTTTGTGCCTCCAAAATTTCGAACCATAACTCCTGCGCCCTCACTGTTTTTCTTGCTCTGCCATCTCTTTCATATTTTTCGTAGAGTTTTTCAAATTCCTCTCCATAGCATTCTGCCAATCCTGGGGCTTCGTTAGGGCAGAACAGCGACCACTCTTCGTCAGCTTCTACTCGTTTCATAAACAAATCTGGCACCCACATAGCGTAGAACAAATCTCTGGCGCGCATTTCCTCTTTGCCATGATTTTTCTTTAGCTGCAAAAACTCAAAAACGTCAGCGTGCCATGGTTCCAAATAAATAGCAAAAGCCCCTTTTCTCTTTCCGCCGCCTTGGTCTATGTATCGAGCCGTATCGTTGAAAACTCGAAGCATAGGCACAATGCCATTAGAAGTACCGTTTGTCCCTTTGATGTAAGAGCCTGTCGCCCTCACATTGTGGATAGCCAAGCCAATACCTCCCGCCGATTGAGAAATTTTAGCACATTGCTTTAGGGTATCATAAATACCATCTACGCTATCGCCCTGCATAGTAAGCAAAAAGCAAGAAGAAAGTTGTGGCTTTGGCGTACCTGCATTAAACAAAGTAGGCGTAGCGTGAGTAAACCACTTTTCAGACATCAGATTGTAGGTTTCGATGGCTGCTTCCACGTCTTCTCCATGAATCCCAACCGAAACGCGCATGAGCATGTGCTGAGGTCTTTCCGCTACTTTGCCGTTCATTTTGAGCAAGTAAGAGCGTTCTAAAGTCTTAAACCCAAAATAATCGTAATTAAAATCTCGGTCATAAATAATGGCAGAGTCGAGCAGAGATGCGTTCTTGCGAATTACCTCATAAGTTTCTTTGGAAAGCAAAGAAGCATTTTCACCCGTTTTAGGGTCGGTATAAACATACAAGCGTTTCATCGTACTTGAAAACGATTTGCTCGTTTCTTTTTGCAAATTAGAAATCGCAATGCGCGCAGCCAAAATAGCATAATCGGGATGCTTGGTAGTCATGGAGGCGGCAGTTTCGGCAGCAAGATTATCCAACTCTACGGTTGTAATTTTCTCGTACATACCCATAATTACCTTTTGGCAAATCTGGAAAACATCTATGAAGTTCATATCCAAGCCGTAGCATAGGCGTTCGATACGAGCCATGATTTTTTCAGGTCTGCTCGTCTCTAATCTTCCATCTCTCTTAGTTATTAACATATCTTATAAAAATGAAAAGTGTAAACATAATGATATTTAGATATTGAGTTTATGCGTCTATACAAAACAAATGCAAAGAAGTGTAGTAAGTTGTTTATCAGTTTTTTAGAACAAAGCATAAAATAATATGAGCAATTTAAGTAGAAAAAAATAACAAACAAATAGGCAAAAACACACAATTTTATAAGTAAGTGATTTACAAGATGTATTTTTTTTACTTTGCCTAATAAATTTTTATGATATTGATTTCTTTTAATTCTGTGTTAATATTTACCTTTGGCAGCATAGTAAAAGTAAAAAACAATTTCAAACCCATACCCACTTGCATCAGTCAGAAAAAGAAATTCAAGAAGAGCATGGAATTATCAGGAAGGCAATAGACAATCCAGAAGTGTTTGGCTTTTTGTACGAAAAATATTACAAGCAGATATTTCTGTTTGTATTGCGGCGCATTGATGATAAGGCAACAACTGCCGACCTTGTTTCCCAAATTTTTTTGAAAGCAATGCTCAACTTGGCAAAATACAAGTTTCAAGGTTTGCCCTTTTCGGCATGGCTATACCGCATCGCTACTAACCAAGTCAATGAGTTTTATAGAGGCTCGCAGTTTCAGCGTGTCGTCAGTGTGGAAGATGCCCAAATGAAACAAGTGCTTGGGACTGCCCATCTCAGCGATTCGGAAAAAACCGACTTGATAACCAAACTTTTAGAAGAACTTGATGAAGACGAGGTACAAATCTTAGAATTGAGATTTTTTGAAGATAGACCTTTCAAAGAAGTTGCTTTCATCTTGGAAATTACAGAGAACAATGCCAAAGTCCGCACCTATCGAATCTTAGAAAAATTAAAGAAAATAGCCACCAAATACATAGCCTCCTCAACGTGGTTTGTGGGTATCGCCCAGTATTTTGGAGAAGTAATTTCCTGATAATGCCCTAAATAGCAAACATTTATTATTTGCTTAAGCATTTCTTTTAATGATTTCACTTTTTTATTTACCTTTGCCACCTATTAATTGGTAATTTCAAAGATGAAGTACAAAGAACACAAACAGACCATTACCCAACTCGGAACGCAGGTCAATCAGGACATTTTGGCGTTTTGGGAGGCAAATCAGATTTTCGAAAAATCGATATCGAGCAGAGAGGGAAAGCCAACTTTTACTTTTTACGAAGGACCTCCTTCTGCCAATGGCACACCTGGCATTCACCACGTCATGGCGAGGGCTATCAAGGATATTTTCTGCCGCTACCAAACCCTCAAAGGCAAGCAAGTAAAACGAAAAGGCGGTTGGGATACGCATGGGCTACCCGTAGAACTGCAAGTAGAGAAGGAATTGGGCATTACCAAAGAGGACATCGGCAAGAAAATTAGCGTAGCAGACTATAATAAGAAGTGCAAGGAAACCGTCATGAAGTACAAAGACCAATGGGACGACCTTACGATGAAAATGGGCTATTGGGTAGATTTGGAAAATCCTTACATCACTTTCGAGAACAACTATATTGAATCTTGCTGGTCGATACTCAAAAAATTTCATGACAACGGGCTACTCTATCAGGGCTATACCATTCAGCCCTACTCCCCTGCGGCAGGAACAGGATTAAGTTCGCACGAGCTAAACCAACCGGGTACGTACAAGATGGTGAAAGACACCACTGTAGTTGCCCAATTCAAAATAAAAGGAACACAAAACGATTATTTCTTGGCTTGGACTACCACGCCTTGGACACTACCCGCAAACACTGCTTTGGCAGTAGGCAAAGATATTGATTATGTGAAAGTTAAAACGCATAACCAATATACCAATCAGCCCGCCAATGTCATCATGGCAAAGTCATTGATGAGTAAAATTTTGGGAAGCAAATATGTAAATAGGAACGATACCGAAGAAGAAAACTTTGCAGGGAAAATTCCATACATAGTTTGTGAGGAGATGAAAGGCGAAGAATTGTTGGGGATAGAATACGAGCAGTTAATTCCTTTTGCCCAACCCCTTCAGGATGCAGAAAACGCTTTCAAAGTCATAGCGGGCGATTTTGTAACGACAGAAGACGGTACAGGCATTGTGCATATTTCACCTACTTTCGGGGCTGACGACTTTCGAGCTGCCAAGCAAGCAGGGGTGCCGCCACTCATGATTTTAGACGAGGAAGGCAAGGAAATGCCTTTGGTGGACAAGCAGGGGCGGTTTGTAAAAACAGTGAAAGCACAGTTTGATGCTTATTTTGAAAACAGCGAACTCAAAAATAAATACATCAATCCTAACTATATTAAGCCTGAATACGAGGCAGAACTAAGCGAAAAAGAAGGTTATTTGCCTTCTGACGTGCTTATTTCTATCATGCTCAAAGAAGAAAACAAAGCCTTCAAAGTAGAAAAGTACGAACACACTTACCCGCACTGCTGGCGAACAGACAAGCCTATTTTGTACTACCCAACGGAATCGTGGTTCATCAAAACTACCGCCCTCAAAGACAAATTAGTTGCTTTTAATAATACAATTAATTGGAAGCCAGCAAGCACAGGCACAGGGCGTTTTGGAAATTGGTTGGAAAATTTGGTGGATTGGAACTTATCGAGAAGTAGGTATTGGGGAACGCCCCTGCCAATTTGGAGAACCGAAGATAACACCCAAGAAGTCTGCATTGGCTCTATAGACGAACTCATACAGAAAGGCTGGCTAACTAAAAGCCTTGCAAATCAATATTTTGATTATGAAAACTTAAAGACTTCAGAAAATCTTGCGGGGCATAATTTCCCAATGTCATCAACGGGAATTTATATTTCCTTGCAAGAATTGAACTTACTTGTGCCAAACTTCAGAGAAAAATTGGATTTGCACCGCCCTTTTGCCGATGAAATTTTGCTGATTGGCGATGGAATGAAGATTTTAAAACGTGAAACTGACCTGATTGACGTTTGGTTTGATTCGGGTGCGATGCCTTATGCTCAGTGGCACTTCCCAATGGAAAATGTGGATATTTTCAAAAAAAGCTACCCTGCTGACTTTATTTCCGAAGGTGTCGACCAAACAAGGGGCTGGTTTTTTACCCTTCATACGATTGCCGTTCTGCTCAATCATGTCGACCCGCAAACCTACACAGGCATTGCCTTTAAAAATGTAGTTTCTACGGGCTTGGTCTTGGACAAAGAGGGCGAAAAAATGTCAAAACGCAAAGGAAACGTCATCAATCCATTTGAAACAATTGACAAATACGGCTCTGATGCGGTGCGTTGGTACATGATAGAGAATTCTGACCCTTGGGACAATTTGAAATTTAATTTGAGCGGTGTAGAGGAACTGCAACGCAAGTTTTTCTCAACCTTGCAAAATACGTATAACTTTTTTGCGCTTTATGCCAACGTAGATGGCTATGAAATAGATGAGTTCAATGTGATGCCGTACAGCGAAAGGGCGACTTTGGATAGGTGGATAATTTCTGTTTTGCAAAATTTGGTAGAAACGGTGGACAGTGCCTATGCCGATTATGACGCTACAAAGGCGGTCAGGGCTATACAATCTTTTGTTTGCGACCAACTTTCCAACTGGTACGTGCGGCTTTCCCGAAAGCGTTTTTGGATTGGCGAAATGACCAAAGACAAGCAAGCAGCCTATCAGACCTTGCACGAATGTTTGCTTATTACGGCACAGCTCATGTCGCCCGTTGCTCCTTTCTTCGCAGAATGGTTGTATAAAAACATGACAGACAATATCAGAGAAAAGGCGAAGGCAAAAAACACGCCCCTCCAACACGATTCTGTTCATCTGACTTATTTTACAGAAGTGCGTAAAAATCTGATAGACAAAGAGTTGGAACAATCTATGGTATTAGCACAAAGCGTTTGCTCTTTGGTACACTCTATTCGCAAAGATAAAAAGCTCAAAGTGCGTCAGCCTTTGCAAAAAATCTTAATTCCTGTCTTAGAAGAAGCGACAAAACGCCAAATAGAAACTATCAAAGAGCTGATAATGACGGAGGTAAACATCAAAGAAATTACATACATCTCTGATGATTCGGGTGTGCTTACCAAAAAAATAAAGCCAAATTTCAGAGAATTGGGCAAAATTTACGGCAAGCAAATACAAGCTGTAGCGACCGAAATAAACAAAATGACCCAAGCCGATATTGCTACTTTGGAGAAAGAAGGGGAGTTTGTAGTCCATGCAAACGGCAACGCCTCCAAACTTACACTCAAAGACGTAGAAATATCGTCAGAAGACATTGCGGGCTGGTCAGTAGCAAAAGATGGCAACGTAACCGTAGCTTTGGACATCACCGTAACCCCCGATTTGCGTGAGGAAGGAATTGCCAGAGATTTGGTGAACCGTATTCAGAACATACGCAAAGACAAGGGCTTGGAAGTACAAGACAAAATCAAAATTTTTATCCAAGAAGGTGATAAAATGGTAGATGCTGCCGTTCGCAAGCACGCCGCCTACATCAGTGGAGAAACGCAAGCAACTGTTTTAGAGTTACTTCCGCAAGTACCGCAAAGCGAAGAATTGGAAATTGACGATTGGAAAGTGAGATTGGAAGTAGCGGTGGGGTAAAAAATCTTAGGCAATAAAGTAAAGAAGCAAGTTTTGAGAGAGATTTGCTTCTTTGTTATTTTAAGTGTTCTAATGTAATAACCATATTTTTTACTTCTTTTCCTTCATTAACGCAATGATTTGCTTGGGGCGACCAATCGCTAAGTTCCCATTTTCGCTGGCTAAAAGAGCGTTTTCTGTGAATGTATATTTGTAGGATTTTTACGCCTACTTTGGAATTTTAAATTAATTTGAGTAGTTTTGTACCAAGAAAGTGCCAAATCGTTTTGGACGTTAGATATCAGGGATTTCGAAAGAAATAGCAAGGATATGTTGGGACTTTTAAACAAAAATAGTCATTAACTTGGCTATTTTTGTTTGAATAAAGTCTGCAATACTACTTCTTTTTTACCATTTCGTACTTCCTCAACGTAATGTATATTATGTCCAATTTTTTTAATATACTTGATTAAATCCCTGCCACTCCCATTTTTTCCTACATATTCTATTTTGTCAGGAGATGAAGTTATTAGACTAATAAGTTCAAAATCAGATAATTCAACAGCTATCTGCCCACGCTTTGCTTCGGTTTTTGGGTTTCCATGATTTCCAAGTACGTGATTAATGGCATAACTGTCTATGCTTCTGTTATAATTGCTTAGGTCAATTCCTGTTTCATTTTGCACATTTCGCACTTCTTCATCAGGGACTTGTCCCATATTGTACTTGATAAGTGCGTCCTTATCTTTTGTCATTTCCTCCAAAAGTGCTAATAGACTACTGACATCTTTCTTATTTTTTGCCATGCTATTTTGCGCTTTTCATTAACGCAATGATTTCCTTTAAGTTCCCATTTTCATTGGCTAAAAGAGCGTTTTCTTTTTTCAAAAAGGAGATTTCTTGGCTGGACTTGTCTAAGGCATGGGCGAGGTCTTGATGGGTAGAATTTATACCATAAATACTAAGACTGTTAGAATGATTGTTATCACCATTCCCGTTTTGAGCAAGTAATGTGGATTTACTTTTTACTTCAAAAAAATCTTCTACACCTACGCCCAAAAGTTCAGCTACTTTACCAAGTTTTTCAATATCAATCGTTTTGTTATTATCTCTTTCCAAATTTCCATACGTTTTGAGGGTAGTTTTGAGTAGGCGAGCCATGTCGTCTTGCGAATAGCCTTTGAGTTCTCTGAAATACCGCACTTTTGAACCAATATTATCGAGCATAGCACTTATCTTTTTAGAATAGGTAATATTTTTACCCAAACTTAGGGAGAAATCTTATCTATACAAAATTTGAGAAAGATTTTTTTACAAAATAAAGAAAAGTATTTTTGGAGGTAGATTAAAAAGCAAGTTTTAACATATAAATTATCCCATTATGGAACTCTCCAATGAAGCTATTCTATCCAATGAAGCTATTTTAGCAATTATTTCCTTAGTTGGGACAATTGTTATTTCAACCTTTAAGTTTATTATTAAGTTTAGGCGTACAAAATATATAGAGGAAGCTCAAACTCTACCAGAGAAACAAAGGTTAAAATATTATACAGAGAGAAACTCACAAACAAGGCTTCAAAAATGGCTTAATTTCATCCTTCTTCTTTTTGTTTTAGTTCTTATTGGTTCTACATCTTATTCTTGTAGCAAAGGAACTAATATTTTTGCAGGTAGAGATGTAAAGATTGATAATAGCACTACCATTAACTCCAAATAAACCCTTAATAAATAATGAAACCAATTAAAATTTTACTCCTGTTAGTTACTTTTTATGTAACTATAAGTTCTGCTTATGCTGATGACCCTAAGAAATCTGCCTACAATCTTTATGCCCTTAGAGATATTAGCGTTGATAATAGTGAAACCTATAATGTTGTTAATCAATGTATTATTAATAATAATAAAGTAATTAACAATATAGCAAGATATAACTCAGATCAAGAAAGTTTTACCTTAACACTCACAAAATATTTGAGTGATTTCCATAAGAAAATCCAAGTTTCTATCAACAAGAGATTTGATGATTCCTTGCAAGTTTTGCGAAATACCAACCAAATAGAAAGAGCGAACAATCTTAAAAATATTGAAACTATTGTTAAGTTAGAATTGCAAATAAAAGAAATGCAAGCTATTGTTAATGAACAGCTTAATAAAATATTAGCATTGGAGTCATTTATTGAAGGTGTCCAAAGAGATAAGCGAGAAACAACGCTGTATTTACCGTTTAGCGAGAAGGTAGGTATTGTATTATTAGGTGATAAGTATTTTTATATTGATACAAACTTTCAATCTTTATCAAACCCTATACAGTATTTCGAAGAGGCTCGTTCTTTTCGAAATGGTTCAGCTATTGTAAAGAGTGGTGGGCAATATTATCGGGTAGATAAGAATCTCAACAAAATTGTTGGTAGCGAACTCTATTATGACTTTATTGGTGAATTTTTCAATGAAAGAGCGTTAGTAAAAACAAAAGATAAAAAGAATAAAGAGGTTTTTGGATTTATCAAAACACCTGATTATGCGCTTATTGGAGAGGGAACTATTTTTTATAGTGCAGATAATTTCAGAGCAGGAGTAGCACCAGTAAAGACACAAAAGAAAGGTGCTATTGGTTTCTTAAAGCCTGAGAAATGGGGCTTTATTGATTTGAATGGAAATGTTTTTGGAGAGAAAAAAGCGGACGAGCTTCGTAGAGTGCAGGAAGGTTATATCTTGGAAAGAGAAAGGAGGACAGGAAAAAAAGAACAATATTTCTATAATGAAAAAGGGCAAAAAATAACAGGCAGGAATCCTACATTTTTTCCAAAAGAGGAATTTATAAATGGTTTTATTATTATCCAAGATTTGAATGGGAGAGGGGGGCGGAAATACGGATTTATGGATAGAGAAGGTGCTTTTTTAGACGAAAGTGGTAAAAAAACTACCAAACCTAATTATTTGTATTCCAGTGCAGAGCCGTTTAGTGGAGAAGGCATGGCGATGGTTCAACGTTTGGAACAAAAAGGTGCTTACTATATTAATAGATTAGGGCAAAAAGTATCTCTAAATTATTTAAATGCGTATAGTTTTCAGAATGGCAAGGCAGTAGTACAGATGGCTAATCCTGCTTTTTATTGTTTGATTAATACCTCTTTCCAGATTGTTAGTAATCAATTTTCTAACATGACTGATATAGGTGAAGGCATAGTTGGTGTTCAAGACCAAAGTAATACAGGTTGGTATTTTATAGATATAAATACGGGCAATGAGATATGCTCTGAAAGATTTAAAGATGTAAAAGTTTTTTCTAATGGAGTATGTCCTGTCCAGCATTTCGCTATGAGTCAACAACCAACAGAAATGTGGGGCATTATGAAAAAAGATTGTTCATCGGGTAGTTTTGGCTACCATGAAGCTGTGGGTAGTAAGTTTGAAGGAGGTATTTTCAAATTTAAGAAAGATAATAAAGAAATTTGTGTTGATGTGAAAGGAAATGAAGTTGTATGTGATGATTAAATCCTTAATACGGGTTTTATTTGGATTAATTTCCTACTTTATACCCCAATTTGATACAAAACCCCCACAGAAAAACGCTGTCAATGGTCGCAGACCTTGACAGCGTTTTTGTATCAAATTTGTTTGATTTTTAGCTCCCTTTTATCTAAATTTGTGAAAATAAAATCCTTGATTCACCATGACTCCACAAAAAGAAATTGATAAACAGAGCAAGTATTACGATAATAAAAATGCACATTCGAGTTGCCCTGAGTGCGACTCTTTGAACACGTTTTATTACAGGAATACACTTCACTGCAAAGACTGTGGTACAGAATATTTTATGAAAACTTTGGATAAGAAAACGATTGAAAGACTACTAAAAACAGCTTCTTTTATCGCAGTTCTGGGAATATTAGCTTACTTCTTCGTATAAAAAACCATGACAGACACCGAAAAAGAATATGCCAAAGCCAGACATTGGGTAATTTTCATAGGAGATTATCCGCTTACAGAGGCAATGAACGAGGTTTTTCGCAAGGATTGGATTCGTGAGTGCGAAATAGAAAACCTATTTTCTCCACCAGAAAGTATGCTTACGCCTATTGGCAAAATCGTACTTCCTCGCCTTGCTTTTGTGCGAGATGCGCTGGGCATTGTGCTGAATGATGAAATATTTATCCAAGTTTTTCAGAAGGTAAAAAAAGAGAGGCAGTCGGACGAGGATTCAAACGAAATCTTATTGAATTTTCAGCTTGAGGAAGCAGTTCGCAAGGAAGATTATGAAGTGGCAGCAAGATTACAAGAAAAACTGAAATTTGCAAAGAGCTACCCCCCCCTCTTGACGTGACGCGTATATTTCACGCCTAAAGGCGTTTTGGAGTTCATTGTGAGAATATTATCTACAAATATGTCAATCCTAACGGATTTTTTACCTGAGCTAATCTGATACAAAATACCCAAACACACACAAAACGCTGTCCCAAGGTCTTGCAACCCTTGACAGTCGTTTTTGCGCTTTTTTTGCAAGACCTGCCCACTACTCAGCGTTAGTGAGTCGCAAATTCCTTTTAGGCAGCCTATAAAAGGAATTTCGTTTTCTTTCAATATTTTTTGTAGTTTTGTATTCAATATTCAATTATTACCAAAAATGCTACCTACTGCTTTTAACGAAGAGAGGAGTGTTGTTTGTTGGCATTGGAGCTACCAAAAATATAAGTCAGATAACGCATGAAACTAATCACAAATATATGGGAAGAACTTGCCGACACCTATGCGATGCCCAAAGATGAAAGCGAGAAGGTATGGAAGAAACTAATTCAAGCCTATACTCATAAAAGTAGGTACTACCATAATCTGACACATATAGAAGACTTGCTCGGTCAGGCACAAACTCACCAAAATCATTTGCAGGATAGAGATAGTATCCTCCTCGCCATCTTATTTCATGATGTTGTCTATAAGGCTTCTAAAAGCGACAATGAGAAAGAAAGTGCCGTCTTTGCCCAAAAGGTCATGCAAGCAATGACAATCACAGCGCATAAAATATCAAAAGTATATGCCTATATCATGGCTACAAAAAAACACGAACCAGCTACCGATGATTCAGATTTACAATTTCTCTTAGACATAGATTTGTCTATTTTGGCAAGTACCCCCACCCAATACAAGCTATATACGGAACAAATCCGCAAAGAATATAGTATTTATCCCGATTTTCTTTACAGAAATGGCAGAAGAAAGGCTATGGAGTCTTTTTTGGAAAGACCGCAAATTTTTTATTTTTATAATGAAGAATATGAGAATAAAGCAAGAGAAAATATTAAAAATGAA
>REAZ01000014.1 GCA_004294445.1 Cytophagales bacterium | reverse complement strand
TTTCGTTTCACTTTTTCCAACTTTTCAACTTTTTTAGGTCGACAATTCGTTAGCGTTTTTTATAAATTTCGTGTTTTCCAATTGCAGGCAACGGAAAAGTATTTATGAAGAAGGGGACTTAAAAGCACAAAAGTTTAATTTACCACAAAAGCCCATTAAAAGCACCTTAGCCCAAATTAAGCACTTTTGCCCCTTTTTCATAAATACAATGTTGTGCGTTTGCTGTTATTTACTGTTTTGATTGCTACAAAGTTTATTTTGCCTGTTTTATAAAACTCGTTTAGTCTTTTTTTCAGTGGTTAGAGCATCATTTTATGTCGGTTTTCTTTTCTAATTTCCATCAATATTTTACCAAGTATATTTTCACCAATACCATCACAAACACCCCAAAAAGTATCTTTCCAATGATTAGTTTCTTCCAAGTATTTATTCTGAGTTTCTTGTAAAGGGGTTTGCAAGGTTGGATTTTGAAATTTTTGGGTAAGAATTGATTTCATTTTTTGCGTTTTTATGCTTCCCCAATCTATTCTGATATGCTTTTTTAGTTCCCAAGCCAAATGTATAGCATCTTTAAAATTAATATTTTGAAATTGTTGGCGAATGTTTATATTTTCAAATTTAGATGCTTGATAGGCATTTTCGCTGTATTGATATATAATATTTGGATTTTCTTCATCTTGAATTTCACATTTTTTACCATTGCTCAAAAAAAAATATTTCCCAAAAAAACCACATATTTTTTCTTCATTATGAACTACATAATCGTACAAGCCATTTATATTTTTTGGTGGCGGATTTTCATTGAATAAAATAGGTTTTTGTTTTTCCATATTTTTTGTCTTTGTATAGTTGATAAAATTATTTCGTCTATTTTAGTCAAAGTTTGTGCTTCATGTTTTCCGAAAATTCGTTTTGTCTTTCCTTCCAAAGTTTCTTGTATTTCAGGTGTTTCTTTTACAGTAACGCACAACGGAAAAGCATTTGTGCAGGGCGGACTTGATAGCACCATTGCACTACTAAGCATTAAACCAAATAAAAAGCACAAAAGTTCATTATTAGCACCTTAGCCCGCCTTGCATAAATGCTATGTTGTGGGTTTGTGCTTATTTTGCCGAACTGCTGTGGCATAATAAACTTAATCCTTTTTAGATTTTGGTTGATAGTTCCCTTTCAATACTTCTTTGATATCCGCTTGTAGTTTTTTGTAATCAATATCCTTTGTGTAAGTGTAAGCATAAAGTGTCCCACTCGTTTCATTTTTTGCTGTTTCGAGCCGTTTTGTCAGAACATAATCAATTTTGTTTGCGGGGTCTATATTATGAAACATTAGAACGTGAAGTCTATAAAGTTGGTCTTTATCTGTACCATCTTTATTTGTGCTATAAACATAATAAACAATTTTTGAAAAACTTTTCGAAAATCTATCTTTTGGCAGTTCTTCAAACCATTCATAACCCCAAACATTTTTATCCTCCCACTTAAAAAATGTAAAATTGAAATATTCGTCAAGTCCTTCAGGTAATTTTTTTTCTTTATAGGCTTTATAAAGAATTTCCTTGTGTTTTAAGGCGTTGCTTATCTGTCCTAATCCAAAGTATGAAATTATCACATTTTTTTGCATAAAATATTCTCTCAATGCAAATTTGTCATCAAAATATGATTTTCCGTTTTCTATTAGTTGCAATGCTTCAAGTCCAAATTGTAAAGACTTATCAAATATTTCCGCATTTCTATTTTGTTTTTCAAGTTCAGTAGTAACGCCAACACAATACCAAAGAATGTAGTTGTAAAGCGTATCTTTTTTATCACATTTCTGCTCTATATCCTTAAAAATATTATATGCTTCCTTCAAATTGTTAGTTTGAAGTAAACTATCTGCAATCTGATATTTTTTTAAAATTTCGGTTTGTCCAAAAACTATACTTGAAATAGTAAGGAGTAAAATTGTTAATTGTACTTTCATATTTTGTTGTTTTTTTAGCATAACCCACAACATCTGTATAAACGCAACCTTTGCGTTCTTTTATTAAAAACTTGCGTTTATTTCTGCTTTGTCTGCAGGTTTATCGAGCATGATAAAACTATCCGCAATGATTTCTGTAACATATTTTTTGCTCCCTTCCTTATCTTCATAGGAACGGGTCTTAATTTTTCCTTCCAAGTAAATGTGGCTTCCTTTGTGCAAATACTTTCCCACCAAGTCAGCCACGCCACGCCATGCTACTATGCTGTGCCATTCTGTTTCGCTTTGCACGTTTCCTTCCTTATCTCGATAGCTTTCCGTAGTGGCTAAGGAAAATTTGGCAACGGCAATCCCTCCGTCAAGTATTTGTACCTCTGGCTCTTTGCCTAAATTACCTATCAAAGTTACCTTGTTTAGCCCCCTCATTTACCTTTTAGTATAGTTTTTCAAAGATATAAATCTCTTGTCAAATATCCAAACCGTCTAAGGGACTTTTTATTTGGTCAAAGCCTTTGGTAGTAATATGCGTATAAACCTCTGTAGTTTTGCTACTTTCATGCCCAAGCAATGCCTGAATGTAGCGTAAATCTGTCCCATTTTCCAAGAGGTGCGTAGCAAAACTATGCCGTAAGGTATGCACGCTTACTTTCTTTTTTATCCCTGCTTTTTTGCATATTTCTTGAAAAAAAGTCTGAACACTTCTTGTGGAATAATGCCCGCCTTCTTGTCCTTCAAACAGATATTCTTTTGGTTTGTATTCTTTAAAATAAGTGCGTAACAGTTCAAGGGTTTTGGAAGAAAGTAAGGTATAGCGGTCTTTCTTTCCCTTACCTTGCTCCACCCTTATCTGCTTTCTTTCAGAGTCTATGTCTTTGATTTTCAAGCTAATTAATTCTCCTATCCGCAAACCTGCCGAGTAGATAACAGTCAAAATTGCCTTGTGTTTCAAGTTTTCTGTTGCCTTCAAAATGCTGGTAATTTCTTCTGTACTTAGCACCGTAGGCAATGCCTTTTCTTTGTTAGGTCTTTCCAAAAAATAAAATTTTCTTTGCCCGCCAAGCACTCTTTCGTAATAAAACTTTATGGCATTGATAGCTTGGTTCTGATAAGAGGCTGACACCTTGCGGTCTATGACCAAGTACCTGCAAAAAGCAATGATTTTCTGCTCGTCTATTTTGTCTATTTCCGTAGTAGGGTAGTGATTGATAAACTCCTCAAAAAGACTTTTGTACGCCTTGATAGTGCGCTCACTATACCGCAACTCCTTCAATTTCAATATCATATTTTCAGGGCTATAGCGGTAATTAGGTACATCATATTCCGATCTGCGAGGTACTTTGTCGGTGTCTATTTTTTCTTCCTGATAGCAAAAGTTTACTCCTTCTTGCTTTGCAAGTTCTTGAATTTGAGCGAATAACTTATCAGAAAAAGGCACAGTCCACCACTTATTTTTATTATCCCAAGAAGCAAAAGGCATTCTTTTGATTGCCAAAATCAATGACTTGTTAAAACTAAAAATAAGGCGAAGTGTATTGGCTTGTGTCTTTATTACCAAAATATCTTTTTCTCCTATTTTTTGTGAAGTTTCCTTTCCCGTTTTTACCTCTACTTCCTTGTGAATCGTGATATTAGAAATCCTATCTTTGAAATAGGCTTTGATAAGTTCCAAATTATCAGGATAGTTTGGAATGAGCCAAACCCTTTGTGCCTTATCAAACTTAGAAAAGCGAAAAGTCAAGATAAATTTAGTATCTACCTCATTTTTAGGAAGTTTTAAAATAATTTTCCTACCTATTACTTCTACCAACACCGAAGAAACTTTGGGCAAACTTATTTCTTCTACTTTCGGAACGGTCGTAGGTTTGAGCTTTGTCTCTGTTTGTGCTTCTGCTTTTTCGGGTTTGTCAGCTATTATGTCAGGGAAAAGTAATTTTAGCTTTCCAAAAGCCTCCTTGGTATAAGGAATGTGCCAAGCCTTATGTGTTTTGCTCCATTTAGCCCCTTCTACTTGGCGAAGTAGGGCGATGAACTCCTGATTATAAGGAAAATCTACTTTAATTCTTTGCTCTTCTTTATGAATAATTTTTGTAGCTTTTATCATACTACTTGCGTTTATTTCGATATTTCGACTGATATACGCAATAAAATTAGCATAAAAAACTAAAAATCCAAGCCATTTCTGACTTAGATTTTTGGTTTGTATTCCTACTAAAAATTGCCTAAGAAGCGAGCACTTCTTCACTACTGTCCACGCTAACGACTTTTTTCCCTCCAAACCATTTTTCTAACTTCTCTTTTACCAAATCTACTGTATAGTACATCACTGGCACAAGCACAATCGTCAGGAACATCGAGCTAAGCAAGCCGCCAATTAGTACCCACGCCAAGCCATTTTTCCACTCCGCTCCCGCCCCTTTTGCTATCGCTATCGGCACCATACCAAAAACCATAGCTACGGTAGTCATCAGGATAGGGCGCATACGCTCTTTGACCGATTCGAGCAGGGCATCAAAAGTTTTCATTCCTTTTTCCTTGAGGTGATTGGTAAAGTCCACAATCAAAATGGCATTTTTCATTACCAATCCTAAGAGCATAATCACGCCTAAGCCCGCAAAAATACTAAAGTTTGACATGGAAAGATTCAGTGCCAAGAGTGCGCCAATCATCGCTACGGGAATAGAGAAAAGCACCACCAAAGGATAAATATAGTTGTCGTAGAGGGCAACCATAATGAGGTAAACCAAGACCAAAGAGGCAAGCAAGGCAAGCCCCATAGCGGCAAAAGAATCATTTTGTCGTTTGATGTCGCCCCCCCATTTGAGGTCTATCCCTGCGGGCAAAGGGTTTGCTTTTAGTTGTTTATCAATGTCTTGAGCCACAGTGCCAGAGCCTTTGCCCAAGTTATAAGAAGTTACCGTAACTGAGCCTCTGCGGTCTTTGCGTTCCAATACCGAAGGGCTTGTATTTTGGGTAATGCTGGCAAACTGCTCCAACCTGATGAGCTGTCCTTGTGCATTTAAGAAAGAAATTGTTTTGACATCTTGCGGGTTTTTGCGGTCAAAAGCATCTAACATCACTCGAATATCATAATCGTTACCGCCTTCACGAAACTTCGAATCGTCATTTCCTGCAAAGGAGTTTTGCAAGGTAGCTCCTACAGTTGCGATATTTAAGCCCAATTGTGCCATTTTCTCCCTGTCCAATTCGATGCGAAGTTCGGGATTGCCCGCCTGCACAGAAACTTGTACGTCATTTGCCCCAGGCGTATTTACTATCAAGGTTTTCAGTTTATTGGCTGTAGCTATCACCTGCTCATAATTCTCCCCACTCAAAATAATTTCAATAGGTGCTTGTCCCGAATTTACCAAGCCAATGACAGAGGAAGAAATATCCACACTTGAAAATTTTTCGGCTAATTCCTTCCGAACTTGTATCATGTACTTTTCGGTATTCACCCTGTTTATTTTCGAAGTAGGTAGTAGCTGCACTGTCATTTCTGACCTGTTTTCCGAACCCAAACTTGAAGAAAATGCACCTGTAGCGGAGCCAGCAACGTTAGCATACACATAATCAACTTCTGGTTTTTGCAAAATATAGTCTTCTATCTGCTTAGTTACGAGGTTATTACGCTGCAAAGGAGTGCTTTTGTCGTATTCCATGCGAAGCACAAACTTTCCTTGGTCGCCTTGGGCAACTAATTCTTGCCCTAAAATGCCCAATTTCATCACCTGCCCAATGCCCACGAAAAGCAAAATAATCACGCCAACTGTTATCAACTTATGATTCAACGCCCAACGTACCAATTTTACATAGCCGTTTGTAAAACTGTCTAAGCCTTTTTCAAATTGGATTAATAGCCACTGCAAAGGATTTTTCGGATTTAGGTGCGTAACCTGTGAAAAACGAGAGGCAAGCCAAGGTGTAAGCGTAAAGCAAACAAACAAGCTCATGAGTGTGGAAACTACCACAATGACAGAGAATTGACGCAAAATATCAGCAATGACCGTATTGACAAAAGTAATCGGTAGAAAAACTACTACGTCCACCAATGTAATAGAAACAGCCGAAAAGCCAATTTCATTCCGTCCGTCTAACGCCGCTTGCCGCTTGTCTTTGCCCATTTCCAAATGCCTGTAAATATTTTCTAAAACCACAATAGAGTCATCTACCAAAATACCTATCACCAAACTCATTGCCAGCAAAGTCATCAAGTTGAGCGTATAGCCCAAAAGCCACATTGCCAAGATAGCAGAAACCAAAGAAGCAGGAATAGAAACCATGACAATCAGTGAGTTACGTAAGCTATGCAAGAAAAGCAGCATGACCAAAGAAACCAAAACAATCGCAATTTCCAAATCGTGTGTTACAGCATTCACGGATTCTAAGGTGAATAGCGAAACATCATCTGCAATGATAAATTTTAAGCCATCTTTGGCATATTTTCCTTCTAACTCTTTGGCTTTTTGGCGAATAGTTTTCGCCGTTAGCACTGCATTTGCATCTGCTTGTTTCTTTATTCGCAAGCCAATGCCGTTTTGTCCGTTAAAGCGGATAACACTTGTAATATCGCGCACCCCGTCATTGATGTCGGCTACTTCCCCCAAGCGAATTGGGCTACCCATTGGCGGTGTGAAAATTACCAAATTTTTCAAATCGTCCATCGAGGTAAATTTTCCCGCTAACTTTACAGTCATTTGGCTGTCAGGGCTTTTCACCTTCCCTGTTGGAAATTCCATATTTGCTTGCTTAATTGCTTGGGTAACTTGCAAAAGTGAAATTCTGTAAAATTGGAGTTTTTCCTTATTGACATTCACGCGAATCTGACGCTCCTCGCCTCCGAGCATATCTATTTGGGCTACGCCTTTGAGCTGCTGTAGCTGGGGCAAAATTTCGGTTTTCATCTTGGCAAATAGCACTTTATCAGACAGATTCGAATTGACAGATACCTGCAAAATAGGCTGGTCATTGATGGCAATTTTGGAAATTGTCGGCGACTGCACCTCCGAAGGCATCGTCCGCTTCATGTTATCTATCTTACGCTGTGCTTCTTGTGTTGCTAAGTCCAAATCTGTTCCATGCTTAAAATTGACAATGACAATCGAGGCATTTTCCAAAGACTTTGCTGTGATGTCGTCAATATTTTCCAAGCCCGATACCGCATCTTCTATTTTTTTTGTAACTGAATTTTCTACTTCCGAAGGAGAGGCACCAGGATAGACCGTAGTAATTGTAATGACAGGCGGTGAGAAATCGGGCATGAGTTCGTAGCCCAAATTCTGATAGGCAAAAATTCCCCCCAAAGTCAATACACTGAAAATCACTATAATAAGTGAAGGTCGCTTGATAGCTATTTCTGTTAATGTCATTTTTATTAAATTATTGTTTTTTATTATTTGTTTGATATTGTTTGAGTTAGTTTGGGATTGTTTCAAACCTCAAACCATTTCAAACTTCAAACTATTTTAAATTTCAAACCTCAAACTAAAAAACTTATTCCCTTACAGCCGTTCCATTTTCCAAGTTTACCTGCCCACTTAAAATGATGGTTTCCCCCTCTTTTAAGCCCGAAATCACCTCGTAAAAATCATTTGTAGCAGCACCTACTTGAATATCGCGTAGTTGTGCTTTGCCATTTTCTACCACATAAACTTGTGGTTGTTTTGCCGTACCTATGAGTGCGGAGCGTGGGATAGTCAAAGCACCTGCCCGAACCGTATTGCCAAGAACTACAGAACCGTACATTCCCGCACGTAGGGTGGCTTTTGAGCCATTATTAACCATAATTTGAACGGGATAATTGTGTGCGTTGTCGCCTTTGGCACTAATCATGCTCACATGCCCCACAAATTTTTGGTCAGGGAAAACATCAGTGCTTACCTCTACGTTTTGCCCCTCTTGGAAGTTTAAAATGTCTTTTTCTGGAACGAGGACAACCAGCTTAAGTGCTGAAATATCAGTAAGTTGCGCTATAGGTGCGCCCATGCCAAGTACGCTTCCCAAGTCAAACATTTTAGCAGTAATCGTCCCACTGAAAGGAGCAACAATGCTTGTATTTTTTAGTTGTTTTTGCAATACTTTCAGTTGTGATTCCGCTGCTTTTGCTGCCAAATTAGCTTTTTCTAACTGAATTTGGGCAACTGCTTCACCTTTGATCAGATTTTGATAACGCCTCACGTCCGCTTGGGTTTCTTCGTAGTTTGCCTGTGCCGCAATAAGCTGATATTGAAGTATATCGCTATCTATTTGGGCTATAAGTTGCCCCGCATTTACTTTTTCTCCTTCGCTAACGCCTACCTTGATGACCTTGCCGTTCGTTTCTGACAAGATTTTGATTTCCCGATTTGGCTCGAATGTGCCAAGCCAAGTTTGCGGCTGATTGAGGTCTTGCAAAGTAACTTTTCCCGTTTTTACCAGCACTTTAGTATTGGGGTCATTGCGATACACTTTCTCCTCTGCCAATTTTTTGTTTTCAGATAACTTCCAAGCAGTCAGCCCGATAGCTACGATAATTACTAAACCAATGATTAATTTTTTCATGTTATTTTGATAATAGACTTCCGTTTGCTTTTTTTAATTCCAATTCAGCGATTCTGACTTTCACCAAAGTCGTCAGATAGTTCGTTTGTGCCTCCTTCAACGCATTTTCGGCGTTCAGAATATCATTAATGCCAATCATGCCTTCCTTAAACTGTAGCTGGGTTTGCTCATAGATTTTTTGAGCTAAATTCATATTTGTTTGTTGGAAAGCAAGGCTTTTCAAACTGATTTTCAGTGTATTGCGTGCATTTGCTATTTCTCTGTTTGCATTTTCCTTGAACGTAGCTACCTGCGTTTCTATCTTTTGCAACTCTATTTTCTTTTGGCGAAGCTTATACATTTTGTTGAAACCATCAAAAAGATTCATTTGCAACTGCACCCCAACAAAACTTACAGGAAAAGAAGTGTACGAAAGTTCGCCCGACTTGGCAAAACCCTGACGTGCGTATTGCCCAACCAAAGAAACAATAGGAAAATAACCGCTTGTAATTTGTTTTTGCTCAAAACCGTTGAGCGTTTTTTGAACATTAAGTAGCTTATATTCAATACGTTGCTCTATGCTTTCCGTTTCTTGTGTCAGAAACTTTAAGTCTTTTTCTATATCAGTCTGGATTTCCAGAGGTGTATCTTGGGGCGTATTCGTCAGAAATTTCAAAAGATTCATGAGTTGGCTGTAGGTATTTTGCAAATTTTCAATCTGCGTTTCTAAGTTAGCCTTGTTCACTTCTAAGCGTTCTACGTCTATTTTCTTTGCCAACTGATTCTGATACAGTAAGTTAGAAATTTCTATCAATTTAGACAAAGAAGCCATATTTTTCTTTAGCATTTCTATTTGTTGCGCCAAACTCTGTGCATTGTAGTAAGTAGCACTGATATTATAAACGACCTCCTCTTGACTTTTAACAAGCTGTAATTGAGAAAGTTCGCTTGCTGTTTTTGCTGCCTTTAAGCCAATAAAGAGCTGTGCATTGAACAGTGCTTGATTTGCCGAAACGCCAATGAGCGTAGTAGTTGGTACGCCAAACTGCAAAGCGCGAAACTCACCAACTTTTCCACCAAAGGCAGCAGCAGGGGCTAACTGCGTGGCTATCTGTGTATTGTACTGATAGTTGGCATTCAGATTCACCTGCGGGAATAGCCCTGCTTTTACCTCACTAATTTTGTCTTGGGTCAAATCGATATCGTAGCGGGCAGATTTGATGCTGAGATTCTCCTGCATGGCTTTGCTGATGCACTGTTCCAAAGTAAGGGGGGACTGCGACCACGCTTGCAGGCTGCTGACGAATAATAAGAAAATAAAAAATGTATGTTTCATCTTGAAGTTTTGATTTGTTTACTAAAAGATTTAACCTTTTAGTTAAACTACCTATAAAAAAATTAATTTACTGTCATTGCTTTATTCTCTGCGTATCTTACCAAATCACCAAATCTGATGATAGTTTCTTGGTCTTCGCTTGGGATAGTTATCTTGAGTTTTTCTTCTACTGCCATCATGAACTCAGTAAGGTCGAGGCTGTCCAAACCTAAGTCATAGATTAAGTGGGCATTAGCTGTAATTGCAGTTTCTAAAATGCCCATAGAGAGTAATATTTTTTTTAGTTCTTGTTCCATTTTTTTATGTTTAAGTGTAATTTTTTTCCTGTTAAATCACTTGTCATCTTTTCATGTGTTATCACGTAAAAAGCGAAATTTATAGTTTGATAGCACGGATAACAAAGTCCGCTACATCTTTTTTTCGCTGCTCCATGAGCAAGGCAAACTGCTCCTCTGTTACGTTCATATTTATTTGTAAAATAGGCTTCGACACAAAGGGAAACATACTCAAAGACATAATATTAATAAAAAGCTGAATTGGATTAATAGGTCTTATAAGACCTTGATTAACAGCTTCTTGAATATGCTCTATGAGCTTATGAGAAACACTCATTTTGCGCCCAATCGTCTGACAAATACTCCCTTCGGCGTTCTGATGAAACTCATTAATCACAAAAGCAGGCAGAAAAGGATTTTCCATAGACATTGCTATTTGATTTTCTACCATCTTTTCTATTTTTTCAAATAAACTCAACTCCTTGCTATCTATAAATTCAGTAAGTTTGGCAAACATTTTTGTACTTGCTTCTTCAAAGATTTTCTCAAATAATTTTTCCTTACTGCGAAAATAATAATGCAATAAAGCCTTATTAATCCCTGCTTCATCGGCTATGTCTTGCATTCTTGCACCCGACAATCCTTTCTTAGTGAATACCTTACGCGCCGAATGTAAAATTTTTTCCTCTGTGGATAGTTCTATCTCTTTTGCAAGAGTTATTTCTTCTGTATGCGTCATTATTTGATTGGTTATCTTTATTTTTTTACAAAACTAAAATACGGAAATATATTATCCAAATAATTTAATAAAAAAGTTTAACTATTTAGTTAAATTATTCAATAAATAAAATGAAATAGAAAAATAGGCTACTTTTATGTTAAAAAATAGCACTCATTACTATATTTTAATATCTTTGCGCTTCTAAATTATTTTTTATGATGAAACAGACAATTCCCATTTTTCTTGCTTTGTTGGTGATTTTTTCACCACTGCAAAAGGCGTGGCTTGTCGTTTCCTACGAACTCAACAAGGACTACATTGCAACAACTTTTTGTGAAAACAAAGAGAAGCCTAAACTGCAATGCGACGGTCAGTGTCATTTGAAAAAGCAGTTGGACAAAACAGAAAAAGAAGAGCAGAAGTTACCAACTTCGCAAAAGGAAAAAGTAAGTGTACTTTTCTTTGCAGAAGTTACTTCTTTCAGTTTCTATTTTACCCAAAAGCCTATCGCAAATGCCTACAATGAGTTTTATGAAAACTCCAAGCCACAAGTAGCCACTACTGATATTTTCCAGCCTCCAAGGAGCTAATTTTTTCTAATTAGATTCTACAACGAATTTCACAAGTTCTCACGAATTAGATTAGTACAGCCTCACTTTTGTTTGGCTCAGTGTTCCCTGTTTTCTACATTTTATTTTATTGTCTTTGTGGGCTTTTCTGTCCATAAAGCTACGTTAATCATCTTGTTTTTCATCAAAAAAACAAGGGCTATGTTTTATTTCTAAAAATTTAAATACTAAAAAAATCATGAACTTCAAATATTCTTTTTTAGCAATTTTATTCGTTTCTTTTTCATTTTTGGGCTGCACTAAAGCTCAAGTAGAGCCAGAAATAGACCCTAACAAGTTAGGCAGCCTTGTACTTAATTTTGATAATATTGCAGGCACGAAAGACCTCAAATTTGGGGAAAACTACACGAATGCCGCAGGTGAGCAGTTCAATTTGGATATGTTCCAATACTATATCAGCAATATTAAGCTAAAAAATGAAAATGGGACTACTTATACCGTTCCGCAAGACGAAAGCTATTTTTTAGTGAAGGAAGAAGATGCTAAATCTCAAATACTTACGCTAAAAAATATTCCTGAAGGTAACTATAGCGAAGTAACTTTTACGATAGGCGTAGATAGTCTCCGCAATACAGCAGATATTAGCAAACGTACAGGAGCTTTGGACATTGGCAATGCAGGTAAAGACATGTATTGGTCTTGGAATTCGGGCTATATCTTCGTAAAGGCAGAGGGTGTTTCTCCACAGGTAGCGGCGGGTCCTGACGGGCAAAAAAGATTCCGTTACCACATTGGCGGCTTCGGTGGCTACAGTGCTAAGACACTTAACAATATAAAAACGAAAACACTTCCTTTGGGACTTGATAGGGCAACGGTACGAAAAGATGTAATTACGCCTGAAATACATATTGTTACTGATGTATTGAAAATATTTACAGGCACTACCAATGTAAGCCTCGCCGCTAACCCTACGGTGATGTTTGCGCCCTACTCCACTACTATTTCGGCAAACTACGTGAATATGTTTGAATACCAGCACGTGCATAACGAAAAACAATAGTAGCTAAATAGTCATAAAAAATTCATTTTGAGTATGATGGACTTAATGCTAAAATACTATTTCAAGATGTGGGTAGGCTTGCATAGGTTGCGCAAGCCCGCCGCCTACGTGCTGGTGTTCTCGCTGTATATGCTACTGATGCACCTTATTTTCGGGCTAACTTGGTAAATACAATGCTCACAGACAGAGAGTTAGATAGTTTGCTAAGTGGTACGGGAGTACAGCTTCGGCAAAAGCAAGGCATATTAGAGCAGTTAAAAGCTCTTTTTACAGACCCAAGTCTGCCAAGTTTGTTGCTGATAATAGGACTTACAAAGATGATAGGAGTAGCCATATTCATTTATTGTCTTGTAAATCCGTAATCTAAGACTTCTATAAGTCCTATTTAGGGCTTGTAGAAGTTTTTAAAACCAATTAAATTAAATACTAAAACCAGTTTTACTTAATAAAATGAAAATCAAATATTTATATATTCTCTTTCTATATTTTTGTAGCCTTGTTTCATATGCTCAAAACCTCAAAGGCACAATCAAAAATCAGGTAGGCGAAGGTCTTGCTTTTGCCAATATTGTCGTACTAAATAGTTCAAAAGGCACAGTTTCTGACAAAGAGGGCAATTTTAGCCTTAATTTGAGCGAAGGAAATTACCAAATTTCTGTGAGTGCGGTCGGTTATTCTTCGAAACTGCAATCAATAACATTTAGCGAAGTTCATGCTAATCACGACATAGTGCTTGATGAAAACACGCAAACACTTGGCGAAGTGGTCGTTACAGCCAATAAAAGGGAAGAAGATATAGTAAAAGTAGCTACTTCGGTTACTTCGCTTTCCGCCAAAAAACTGGAAGATACCCGTACTTGGGGACTTGGTGGTTTGACTGCCTTAGTACCAAACTATACTTATCAGGAATTAGGAGTTCCGTTTCAACAAGTGCAGTCTATTCGTGGTATTCAGGTGTTTAGCGAAAATCCTGCGGTTTCTACCTACATTGATGACGTAAATAATATCGACATCTTAGCCAATGGTTTCGCTTTTACGGATATAGAAAGGGTAGAAGTATTAAGGGGACCGCAAGGCACACTATTTGGGCGAAATGCGATGGGTGGTGTTATTAATATCATCACCAAACAACCAAGCAATAAAACCACAGGTTTTGCAGAAGTTGGTGCAGGTAATTTGGGGTTGCAACGTCATAGCTTGGGTTTTAAAACGCCTATTATTAAAGACAAACTATTCTTTGGTGTAAATGGACTTTTCCAAACCCAAGACGGCTATTGGAAAAACGATACCACAGGAACAGGTGCAACAGACCGTTCAGCCAATGGCAAAACAGTAGGTGGAGAAAAAAATCTATATGGTAATATGTATTTGAAGTGGTTGCCAACCCAAAGACTAAGCCTTACATTAAACTTGAAAGGACAAAGAGATTGGAGCAACAACACAGGCTTTTTTGTTTCGCAAGCCGACAGAGATTTGGCACTTGCCAATCCCGATAAAATTAATTTGGCAAGAGTAGGTTCTCACGAACGTAATATTTTAAATGCCTCTTTGGTAGCAAAGTATTTTGCTGATAAGTTTACGATTACCTCAATTTCTGCCTACCAAACCATTGATTTGTCATTTAAGGATATTGATTTCCCTGGCTTTTATCATTCATTTTACAAAAGTGCTATTGGTGAAAAACTGCCACCCCAAGAAGTATATAGCCAAGAGTTGCGTATTAACTCTAACTCTGATAGCAAACTGCAATACACCGCAGGTTTTTACGGATTTTCACAGGTGGGCTACGAACCTTCTACCAACTTAGCCTTTGAATTAGCACCTAACGCCTATTCTATTTTCCGAAATAAAAGCGACAACTTTGGCTTGGCAGGTTTTGGGGAGTTAAGTTATCAAATTACTGACAAGCTGAAAGCCACAGTAGGTTTGCGTTATGATTACGAAAAGCGTGAAGCTACTTTTAACGGATTTGGAGATGCCTCTTTTATTGGTGGAGTATTTACACAAACAAAACCTGATACGACTGTAAGCGGAAATTACTCGGCTCTTTCACCCAAAGTCGCTTTGAGCTATGCTGTAAATGACCGTTCAAATATCTATCTCACCTATACTCGTGGGTTTCGTGCGGGTGGTGTAAATGCTCAAAAAGTGCCAAATAATATTCGTCAAACCTTTGACCCCGAATATTCTAACAACTACGAGGCCGGATATAAAACATTTTTGGCAGATAAAAAATTAAGTATTGGAGCTTCTGCCTTTTTAATTCAATGGAATGATTTGCAGTTTTTCAATTTAGTTGCACCATTTACCTACGCCAGAGAAAATGTAGGAAATGCCCAAAGCGCAGGTTTAGAGTTAGAGATTTCTGCTATTCCTGTAAAAGGTTTACAGTTAGATGGTAGTTTTGGTTTAAATCAAACAGAGTATAAGAGCTTTAGTTTGAAGCGTGTGAATTTTGGCACTGGTGCAGAAACTTCCACTGCAATAGGCGGAAATAGCCTTTCAAATGCACCAAGTCATACCTTGTTTTTAGGAGCGCAATATGAATATGCCATCAGTAAAAAATTGAAAGTAGTTATTCGCGGCGAAGTTCGCAATATTGGCAGTTATTACACCGACATCCAAAACAAAATCCAACAGCCAAGTTACACACTTATCAATTCAAGAATTGGTTTCAGTTACGACACATATAGCTTGTTCTTTTGGGGACAAAACCTAAACAATGAAAGGTATTTGGCTTTTGGCAATCCCGACAGCAGTTTTGGTCGCAGTGTAAGAACAGCAGCCCCAAGAACTTTTGGTGTAACGGTAAGTGCAAAATTCTAATTTTATAAACCTTTGGGGTTGGCTTTGCCCAACCCTCAATTTAACTTTAAAAGATGAAACAGATAATTTTAATAACCGCAATGGCTTCAATCCTATTTGCTTGTAACAATCAAGCAAATAACGAAAATGAACAAAAGCCCGAAAAAGTAGCAGTGAGCAAGGAAGACTCCTTAAAAATTGCCAAAGAAATAGAAAATTTCAAACCCGAAAATCACGTAAGTGTCATGGAATCTATTTTGGGCAAACCCAAATATGACATCAAAACGATTGGTATTTTGGTATATGATGGCGTAAATGATTTAGATTTTACGGGACCAAGATACGTTTTAGGGCAGGCAATGGGCGCAAAAACCAAACTAATTGCCATAAAAGCAGGCAATATCAAAACTGTAATGGGTGTTGAGATTGTACCAAATACAGTTATAGATTCGGTTTCTTCTCTGGATATTCTGATTATCCCCGGTGGTTTTAAAGGAACGGTTGAGGCGGCTTACGACAAAAAACTGCACGAATGGATTAGGAAAATTGACAAGACTACAAAATATACAGGCGCAGTCTGCACAGGTGTTTGGGTGCTTGGGGCAACAGGGCTTTTGGAAGGGAAAAAAGCCTCTACAAATTGGTACAGAGAAGAAGAGTTTTTGAAAAAATACAAGGCAATTCCTGCCAATCAACGCTACACACAAGACGGAAAATATTGGACAAGCGCAGGCGTAACCGCAGGAATGGATATGTCCTTAGCCATTATAAAAGACATTTATGGGGACAATTACGCACAAGGCATTATGCTCGATATGGAATACGACCCACACCCACCTATCGAAGGCGGCACGCCCGAAAAGACAAATTGGGCGGTGAATTGGATGATGAAAGCAATGTATGACGGTGGCATAAATCCTTTAATAGACAGTTTGGAAAATGGCAATAAATAAACACAAATTTCATTTGAGATTGCGGAAAACACACCGTTACTTAGGTGTGTTTTTAGGCATTCAGTTCTTTTTTTGGACAGTGGGCGGCTTGTATTTTAGCTGGACAAAAATTGATGAAATCAGAGGTGATAATCTTCGCAAGGAAGCTCCCTTGTTTTCTACAAAAACGGACTTGGTTTCGCCATCTGTGGCAGTGCAAAAGTTGCAAGAAAAAACGCCAATAGACTCCCTGATTGCTGTGCAGTTAATTGATATTTTGGGGCAGCTACACTACCAAATTATTTACAAAGCAGGCAAAGAAAAAAAGACGCAACTTGCTCACGCTCAGACGGGAGAGTTACGCCCTGCGCTTGCCGAAGCAGAAGCCCTTGCCTTAGCCAAAAGCCGCCTAAATGCAGTGGCTAAAATGGAAAAAAGTGAGTATTTGATAAGCACAAACGGACACCATGAATATAGGGAAAAGCCCTTGCCCGCTTATGCTTTTACTTTTGGAAAACCCTTGAATACTACGGTATATGTAGCCACCGAACAGGGAACAGTGCAGAGTTTTCGCAATAATCAATGGCGTATTTTTGATTTTCTGTGGATGCTGCACGTCATGGACTTCGAAAGTCGGGACAATATCAATAATTGGCTGTTGCGGATTTTTTCTGTCATAGGTTTATTGACTATTTTTTCAGGTTTTGCCTTGTTTTTTGTAAGTTCTAAAAGGTTCAAATAAAAGAATGATGAAAAAAATAACTTTCACAATATGCGCTTTGATTTTTGCCTTCATTTCTTGCCAAAATCAAAGTTTAGACCCTGCAATACAGCTTTCTGTACCTAAAAATTTCCCGAAACCTGTGTATGATTTTTCTAAAAATCCAATCTCTAATGCAGGTTTTGAGTTGGGGAAAGCCTTGTTCTATGATGGTTTACTTAGCAAAGATGGCACTATCAGTTGCGGAAGTTGTCATCAGCAGCAGGCAGGTTTTACGCAGCATGGACATGATTTGAGTCATGGTATCAATGACTTACCTACGCTTAGGAACGCTTTGCCTATTCAGAATTTGGCTTGGCAGAAAGAATTTTTCTGGGACGGTGGCGTGTTTAACTTAGACTTGTTTGCTATCTCGCCGATAGAGGCGCACAACGAAATGGACGAAACTCTACCTAACGTGCTGGACAAATTGCGAAATCATGCCAAATATCCTGCTATGTTTGAGAAGGCATTTGGAACAAAGGAAGTTACCACAGCAAGATTTTTGAAAGCACTTTCACAGTTTCAATTAATGTGCATTTCTGCCAATTCAAAATATGATAAGTACGTTCGCAATGAGGGAGTTACACTTACAGATGACGAGTTGGGTGGTCTGCAACTTTTCAAACAAAAATGCGCTACCTGCCACGTAGGAGAGTTATTTTCTGATTTTTCGTATCGAAATAATGGCTTGCCTATTGGTAATGAAGAAGATACAGGCAGAGGTCGGATTACGCTAAACAAGGAGGACAACTACAAGTTTCGTGTGCCAAGTCTTCGCAACATAGAGGCTACTCGCCCCTATATGCACGATGGCAGATTTAGGAGTTTGGAAGTGGTGCTTGAACACTATGAAAAGGGGATTATGCAAAGCCAAACACTTGATAATCAGCTAAAAAATGAGATTCCTCTTTCGGCAGATGAAAAGCAAAAAATTATTGCTTTCTTAAAAACATTGACAGATGAGGAGTTTATGAGTAATAAATTATTGTCTGAATTCTAAAATTATGAAAAAATATCTTGTTTTATTTTTAATTGTTTTTACAAAAATAGATGTAACAGCCTGTGATATATGTGGCTGTGGGTCAGGAAGTTATTACTTTGGATTGATGCCGCAGTTTCATAAAAATTTTGTAGGAATGCGCTACCGTTATTCAGCTTTTGACTCGCATTTGGGGCTTGGGTACGGTGGACTATTTGCTACCCAAGAAGTCTTTCGAACTACAGAAATTTGGGGCAGATTTTACCCGCATCGCAAGGTACAAATGCTGGCTTTTTTGCCTTATCAGTTCAACTCGCAGAAAGAAAAAGGGGGTACTAAAAATCTGAATGGCTTGGGTGATGCAGTCATTACTGCTAACTATAATGTATTCAATACTTTATACGACACTACGGTTTTCAAACATAGTTTTTGGATTGGGGGAGGCATGAAGTTAGCAACGGGCAAACATGAATATGATGAGAGCAATATGGCTCAGGTGGCAAATCCCAATTTTCAGTTAGGCACAGGAAGCAATGATTTTATGCTTACTGCAAATTATACTTTACGCTACAGAAAATTTGGCGTAAATACAGATTTGACCTACAAAATCAATACACAAAACGCAGAAAATTATCGTTTTGGCAATCGTTTGAGTGGAAATTTGCAGGGCTTTTACGTCAAAAGAATAGGAAGTGTGGGTTTTATGCCAAACGCAGGGCTTTACTTTGAAAACTCTGCTACTGACCTCAAAAACAACTATTTAGTAGAAAATACGGGAGGTAATCTCTTAGCAGCTACTTTAGGCATGGAAGTTTTTTTCAAAAGTATTTCTATGGGCATAAATTTTCAGCAACCTATCGCACAAAATTTGGCAAATGGGCAGATTAAATCGCAAAATCGAGTATTGTTACATCTCACTTTTTTATTTTAATGACTTCAACTCTATTTTTTATGACAATGAATAGTAAACGAGTATTTTTAAAGAAATCCTTACTCTCTGGTTTGGGAGTTTTTGGGAGTTTTTCCATCTTTGGTAAAGAGAAAAAAGACAATGAACAGGCACAAATTCGTAAAGAATTAGCAGATGCATGGACTAAATCGGAAAAATACAGCTTAGAAATTATTGAGCAAATGCCTGACGAACTATTTGGTTTTGAATATACTTCTGAGGCGATGACGTATGCCGAGCAGTGGCGACATTGTGCTGTTTTTACCTTTATGCAACTCTGTGGAAGGCTCAAACTGCCAAATCCGTATGAAAAAGCGAAGCCAAAAGTGGATTTGAACAAGGCTGAAACTACAGTAGAAGTAAAAAAAATGTATGCCTTCGTCCAGCAAGCAATCCAAGCAATTCCTTTAGAAAAATTTGAAGAAAAAACAGATTTTGGTGGGGAAATCCCAATTTGGCGACTTTTTTATGCTATGGAAAACCATATTATCCATCATCGGGGGCAGTGCATTGTTTATCTGCGCCTGAAAGGTATAGAGCCGAAGGGTTATTTTGGCTGGTAAAAACTTCCCACAAAAAATATTTTCTCCTACAGAGCAAGGGTAAAATACTTTTTTTTCATCTCCCCAATAACGCACCTAAATAGATACACACGAACGAACCAAGAATAGTTATGAAATCACGCTTACTGTTTGCCAAGTTTTCGGAGAAAGAAAAGCCCGTAGAGTTGCAAATAACGCAGGAGGGAGAAGCAAAAACGGTCTATATCGCTGATGATGAGGTTTTTATTCGCAAAGTCATCGAGGCAAATGCTGAGAAAGGGTACGAGTTGCTTTTTAAGCGATACTATCGCCCTTTGTGCAGTCATGCGGTTCGATTTCTGTACTCCAAAGAGTTGGCTGAAGATATAGTAAGTGAAATTTTTTGCACATTTTGGCAGAAAAAAACCTATCTCCAAATCCAAACTTCGTATCGTGCCTATCTTTTTACTTCGGTGCGCCATCAGGCTTATGCCTACTTGCAGTCGGAGTTTGGAAGGCTACAAAATACTGATATTGAGCAAGTAAAAGCGGCAACGACTTTGCCAAATCCGCAGCAAATTTTGCAATATAATGAGCTTTACCTAAAGATGGAAGAAGTAATTCGAGCCATTTCTCCGCAAAGTCAAAAAGTATTTATGATGAGCCGCTTTGAGGGCAAAAAGAATCCAATAATTGCCGAAGAACTACAAATTTCGGTAAAAACAGTGGAAGGGCATATTACCAAGGCTTTGAGTATTTTGAGAAAAACTTTACAAGATGGGTTTATTTCTATCTTCTTGTTTATGACCTCAAATATGTGGTTTTTTTAGCTTATTTTCGGTCAGACCTTCGGTGCAGACCATTTGAGAAAGTATTTTAAACAACGAACAATAAACAACAGACGTAAAATGGAATTTGAAATAGCGAAAAATATAGTTTTCAGCAGCTTTGAGGGAAAAGCAACACCGATGCAGCAAAAAATGGTGGAGGAATGGCTCGCAAAATCTGAAAATACGGAATTGTACTTCAAGTGGTTGGAAGAATGGGAAAGAGAAACTCCCCAATTTCTGCCCGATATCGAAAAGGCGTATCAGGGTTTTCTTTCAAAAACAGCATTAATTACAGAGGAAAGCAAACCGACTGTGGAAAAACAAATCAGTTCAAAAAGGAGTTTTATCAATGCTTTTTGGTTTAGGTTTGCGGCTTCTGTTGTACTTTTTGCGGGGCTTGGGCTTTGGTTTTTCCAAGATAAAATTCAATTTGAAGAGCATACAACTTCCTTTGGGGAGGTCAAAAACATCACTTTATCTGATGGAAGTACCGTCATCTTGAACGCTAATTCGAGTTTGAAAGTACCTCGCTTTGGTTTTGGGAAAAGCACAAGAGAAGTGTTTTTGCAAGGAGAGGCAGAGTTTGCCGTAAAGCATACAATTGATAATCAGAACTTTCTGGTGAAAACGCCCGATGCGTTGGTAGTAGAGGTATTGGGGACTGAATTTTTGGTTTATGCCCGCAAAAGAGGTACAAAAGTAGCCTTACATAAGGGAAAAGTGCAGCTACATTCTATCAAAGATAAGCAAGAGAAAGTGCTGCAAATGAAAGCAGGAGAGGTAGTTACGATGGATAAAAAAGGAAATTTGAAATTGCAGGCAGAAAAAAACATAGCAGTTGCCAAAGCATGGCAGGAGCATCAGTTTATCTTTGACCATACTTCTCTCCAAGAAATCGCCTACAAAATAGAGGAAAACTTTGGGGTAAGAGTACAAATCGCTGATACAACCTTGGCACAAAGAGAAATCACTGGTACTTACCAAGCACAAAATGTAGAGGAACTTTTGAATGCCTTAGAAGAGATGCTTAACGTACAGATTATCAAGCAAAATGGAGAAATTTCTATCTATGAAAATGACTAAAAAAGTATATCAATCTATAAATTCACATTTTTCTAATCCTTAATTTTTTTTTAATTTTATGAAAAAACAGTTTTACTATTATTTGAAAACGGCAACCTTAGCAGCAATGCTGTACTTCTGTGCGCATACTGCCTTTGCCCAAACCTTCGCCTCGCTTCGGCAAGTAGGGACGAAAGAGCAAATAAAGCCTAAGCAAACGGCTCAATTAAGAGATATTTTGCTGGAGGTAAAGTCTCATTATCAAGTAAATCTACTTTTTGAGGAAGGACTCCTTGAAGGGCAAATGGTGAGTAATCAGTTGTTTGACCAGAAAGCAAGTATTGAGGAAAATCTCACTTCGCTGCTCACCCAAGCAAACTTACGTTTCAAGAAAGTCAAAAAAGGAACTTACTTAATCGTAAGCCCCAAAACAGACAAGAAAAGTAAGAAAGTAAACGTGCAAACTTTAGACGAAAAAGTGCTTTTCTTAGCTTCTAATCAGCAGCAATTTGATAATTTGCAACTCACAACTATCAAAGAAGAAATCAAAGAAACTAAAAAGGAAAAAAGAAGATTCGCAGCAGTAAAAGTAAGCGGGAAAGTAAGCGATGAATCTGGGGCAGGCATCCCCGGCGTTTCTATTTCTGTGGCTGAAACGCAACAAGGTACTATTACGGATGCACAGGGTATGTACAATATGCAATTTAATGCAGGTACTTACAAAATGCGTTTCTCTTTTATTGGCTATGAAACTAAAATTCAGGAAGTTACAGTAGGTAGCGAGCCAATGACAGTAGATGTTACTTTGGAAGAAAGCGTTACAAGTTTGGCAGATGTAGTGGTTATCGGCTCTCGCTCTACCGCAGTGCGTACTAACATAGAAACTCCTGTACCTGTGGATATTATCTCTGCTAAAGACTTGCAATCTACTGGGCAAGTAGAACCTACACAAATGATAAATTTGGTAGCACCTTCTTTTAACTCTGCTCGCCAAACAGTGGCTGATGGTACTGACCACATTGACCCTGCTACGATTCGTGGCTTAGGCCCTGACCAAGTTTTGACATTGGTAAATGGCAAACGCAGACATAATCAAGCACTTATAAACGTAAATGGTACGGTTGGTCGTGGCTCTGTAGGTACTGACTTAAATACTATCCCTACGGCAGCGATTGAAAGAATAGAAGTGTTGCGTGATGGTGCGGCTTCGCAATATGGCTCTGATGCTATTTCTGGAGTGATTAATATTGTAATGAAAAAAGAGGCTGGTACTTCTGCTAATCTTCACTGGGGTAAACAGTATGCGGGTGATGGTAGAAACCTTACTTTTGGCTTGTATCATGGCTTAAAAGTAGGCAAAAAAGGGATAATCAGTGCCGCTTTGGATTTCCGTTTCAGAGAAGCAACGAACAGAGCAGGTAACTATACAGGTCCTGTTTATACAAGATGGGACAACGTGGCTGACCTCGCTTTGAGGCAAACACGCTACAACCAAGACCAAGCATCAATAGCACAAAATAATTTTAACCTTGCCAATAATATGCTTGTTGGTAACTCTGCCGTTAATAACTTTGGTGGTATGATTAACGGTAATTTGCCTTTGGGTGCAAAAACTACTTTCTACTTTACGGGTATCCTCAACTACAGGGAAGGAAATGCAGCAGGCTTTTATCGCTACCCTTTCCAAACTACGCAGGTAATTTCTGAATTGTACCCTAACGGTTTCTTACCGCAAATAGCCTCTACTATCTTGGATAGGTCATGGCTGATGGGTGTGAGCGGGGAGTTTGGCAACGGCTGGCGTTGGGATTTATCAAATGTATTTGGTGGCAATTCTTTCCGATTTGATGTGAAAAACTCAAACAATGCCTCGCAATTTGCTCAGGGAGCAGCCGCACAAACAAATTTTTATGCAGGTACGTTGGGCTTTAACCAGAACACTTCTGACTTCAGCGTTTCTAAAGACTTCGGCAAACAAATTGGTTTGCAGTCTTTTAACGTAGCAGGCGGTCTGAATTTCCGTATAGACAATTACTCAATACAAGAGGGCGAAGAGGCTTCTTGGAGAAACTATGCCCCTACTTCGGGCAGAGTGGGCGGTGCGCAAGTATTCCCCGGTTTTCAGCCTGCAAATGCTGTAAATGAAAACCGCAATGTTTTTGGTGCTTATGTAGATATTGAAACAGATTTGACAAAGAATTTATTGGTAAATATGGCAGGTCGCTTTGAGAACTATAGTGATTTCGGTAGCAATTTCGCGGGCAAGCTAAGTGCGCGCTATAAGTTTGCAGAGGCGTTTTCTGTAAGGGCAGCTATCTCTAATGGTTTCCGCGCTCCTTCTATTCATCAGCGTTATTTTAGTGCTATTTCTACTGTTTTCGTTTCTGTAGCTGGTCAGCTTGAGCCTCGCCAGCAGGGGACTTTCCGCAATGATGGACCTGTAGCAGGTGCTTTTGGTATTCCTGCCTTGAAAGCAGAACGTTCTACTAACCTCAGCGTGGGCGTTACCTCGCAGATTGCAAGAAATGTAAGTTTGACGGTCGATTTGTATCAAATAGACATCAAAGACCGTATCATTCTCACAAGTTCTTTTGTAAGAGGTACTTCGGGTACAGGCTTGCAAATAGGTCAAATCTTAGATGCAGCAGGACAGAGAGATGTAAACTCTGCTACTTTCTTTACCAACGCAGTAGATACTCGTACACAAGGCGTTGATATAGTGCTTTCTGCTACGCCAAAAATTGGCAACGGAACACTTGGTATCACCTTAGCAGGTAACATCAACAAGACAGAAGTACAAGGAACACCACAAGTTTCTGCTACGCTCCCTGCTGACCAATTTGGCAATCAGATTTTCAATCGCCAAGAAAGAGCAAGGTTAGAATTGGCTCAACCTCGTAATAAGTTCACTTTGGGCTTTAGCTATAAAGTAAATAAATTTGGTGCAAACTTGCGTATGACTCGTTTTGGAGAGGTACAGACTTACGATCCTGCCGACACACGTTTAGATGAAACTTTTGCTGCCAAAGTTGTGTCAGATTTGAGCATAAGCTATAAGGTAACAAAATTCTTACAAATGGTCATTGGGGCAAATAACGTATTGGATACTTATCCTGACAAGTTGCAAAAAGTACAAGCACTTACTGCTACGAATACTTTGGCATTGGATAATAGTTCTTTCGGTCGCTTTGTTTATAGCCGTAATGCTACTCAGTTCGGCTTTAATGGCGGTTACTATTACGTGAGTTTATCGGCAAACTTCTAAGAGTAGGAAGTATTGCCATATAAAAAAAATCACCTCTATTTTGGTAGAGGTGATTTTTTTTTATATTAAGCAAAAATATTTACTTCGCAACTACTAAACGTTTTCTGTATAGCTTTTTATCACTTGCTATATTGAGAATATATACACCGTTTGCTACATCGCTAAGGTCTATTTCTCCCTCGTAAGTTCCTGTAAAGTTTCCTCTTTGCCCTTGGTAAACTACCTGCCCTGTAACACTAATGATAGTAATGCTTAGGAATTTGGTAGTAGGTAATCCTTCATATTTGAGTGAAAAGACACCTTTACTTGGGTTTGGATAGAGCGAAATATGCTTATTATCCTCATCATCTAAACCTAAAACCGTAATTGGCTTTTTAGGGTCATTAGGGTTGTTAGGGTTATTTGGATTGTTCGGATTATTTGGATTAAGCGTTCCCGTAGGTACTACTGATAGCTTAAAAGTCTGCTTACTGCTTGAGTTATCACTACCGCCTGCTTCTGTGCCTCTTGACGGGTCTTGTCCTTCGCCATCATCAAAAAGCTGAACGTTTACGCTAATCTCACCTTTTACTTCTGGAAGTAATGTGTAAATCAAATTACCTGTTTCGGTGTCTATGTCTATCTCATCAAAGATATCTATTTCATCACCTACTAACAGTCCATCAATAGAAACATTTACAATAAAGTTCAATTCTTGCTCTTCTTCTGGGTCGCCGTCATCGATGCCCGTAGCAAAGCCGCCTACAGTCTGACTTGTAGTTGTACCTTGCTCTACTGGAGGTGCCGAAGCAGGAATAGCAAAAGTAGGAGGGTCGTTCCTTTTGGTAACATTTACAGTAAACGTGCGCTCTATGACCAATCCACCCTCATCAGTAAACTTGACAGTAATCTTGGCTACTCCGTTCTTATTTTTAGCTGGAGTATATTTAAGAACAGCTGTATTTGCTGGATTGGTGTAGGTTACAGAGATATTTGCATTAGGCACAAGGTCTTGGTTATCCGAAGTAGCACTTGTGAAGTTCATTGTTTGTGATGTGCCGTCTCCAGAAGTAATACCTGTCAAATTAACGGTCTGTTCACTTGCATCTTCTGCCAAAGCCCCAGAATTGGCTACGGCATTAAGCGTTGGAGGCGTATTGGCATCGGAAGAAACGGTAAAAGTCCAGTTTCCAGCGGTGATTCCTGCAAAATTGTTTGGCGTTGCCAAGTCCCTAAAGGCTGTGTTATCCACAAGCACGTCTGCTGTAGCTCCTATATTTAGTACATTAGGGGGAGTGATAGTAACTATATTCCCTTCCACTACTACACTTCCTGAGGTTACATCTATTACTTGTGCATTTCCCACTGATTGATTAATAGTAATATTACCAGTGCCTTTTTGTACACCTTTATTGAATGTGAGTACCAAGTTTGTATTACGAGGCACAGGGTTTGCACCAACTACGGGTGCGTAAGTAGTAACCGTAGGCGCACCACCCGCTGGTTGCGTAATGCTGAAGTTATCAATCTGTACACCGTCCCAGTCATTCGCCTTTGCCCCGAATACGAATCGGAAACGAACATCAGCCTGCCCCGCGAGTGCTCCTATTGCACTTATTTTATAAGAAGGTTTGAAGATGGTGCGGGAAGATTTTTGCACCCATCCTGCTGCACCTTCTATGCCCGGAATGCTGGCAGTTGTGTACCAATTAGTTCCATTCGCATCGCCTACACTACCAAGCACTGTCCAGCTACTACCCGCATTAGTTGAGTATTCTACATTAAAACCTGCTCCATCACCTACTAATGCTATATAGTCGAAACTTAGGAAGATATCGCCTACAAGCCCTACTGTAGAAAACGGAGGTGTTTCTAAGGTATATAGTGTATTGGTATTATGGTCTGCATTTAGGTTAGTAATCCAGCTACTACCTGTACCTCCTAAGGCTGTTTCCTTCATGTTGGTCTTATTTGCCGTAGTTCTACCCCATTGCCATTCTCCTTTTCCGCTTAATATTTTTGATATAAAGCCACCACCATTCGCATCAAAATTATTGGTATATGGTATAGTTGGTTCGGGAAGAATAGTAACATTGATACTTTTGGTTAGGTTGGCATTCCCATTAATGGTCAGGGTTACTGTATAAGTGCCAGCATTAGCAAAAGTAACATTTGGGTTTTGTGCAGTAGAGTTTGCAGGTCCGTTAGCACCAAAATTCCATACCCAAGAAGTAGCATTGATAGAACGGTCAAAGAAGTTGAGCGGCTTGTTGGCAAACCAAGTCATATATTGTGCTTCCAAATCTGCCAAAGGCGATGCGAATACGTTGGTAGTATATAAGCCTCTGCCATAGCTCACACCCAATATTACGCCATCAGATGCTCTATACTTGAGCATACTCATGCGTGTATTGGCAAGACCTTGATTGGTAGGCTGCCAGCCCGGATTTGCGTCATTGATGTTATCAGTTGACCACACGCCCAGCTCTGTCGCTAACAATACTTGGTTGCGATTTTTAGGATTAAATAACGCCCATCTGACAGGAATATCAGGTATGCCATGTGCCTCCTCATCTTTGCTTATCCAGTTTGTACCACCGTTTTTGCTTATCCAAATAGACTTCACGCCATAGTTGGAAAGAGTAATGAGTAATTCGTCTTCTGATGCACCAATGGCAATACAAGAGATGCTGCCTCGTTGGGGCATATCGCCTGTGATATCTACCAAATCAGGTGTGGCGTGGGCATTGCTTACCTTGAATACACGCCCGCCTGCTGTGCCTATAAATACTGTAGAAGTACCTGCGGCAGCATAAGGAGAAACGCTAAAATGAGTTGCTTTTGTACCTATAGCTAATTGTACAGGTGAAACTACGCGCGCATTGGGTCTGCCAATATTTGTAATTCTTTGAATACTATTAGCATCTCTGCCCGAATACAAAATATTTTCTCTACTATCGTAGTCGGCAGGATTGATAAAACTTCCATCTGAGTTATTTGTGATACCTGGGAAGTTGATGCCGTCTGTAGAAAGATAATAATTATTGTTGGTATAAGAAGTAATCTGTATCAATGGCTCATCTTGGTCTATAAAGCAATACGCTCCATCACCGCCAGTAGCCTCTACAGTACTGCCTATGCCCGCCTGCCTGAATAGCTGTGTGCCGTTGTCTTGAGCACCTCCCAAAAAGTTGCTTGAGTTTGCTGTAGGATTAATAGCACCTGCATAGAATTGGGTAACATTATAGCCATTGTTTCTTTCCTTAATAACGTCTTGAGTAGCTGCTACCGATAGTTTGTCAGTATAGTAAACGCCACCGTCATTCCCAAAAAGAACTTTGTTGCTAACATCAGGAGTATTAGCAGGAAAAAATAAGGTATTCGTATGGTCGGCATGAACTATAGAGCAAGTAAGTTCTGATAGTTTGCCATTGTTTGACCATTTAGAAATTTGTGTCCAATTAGTTCCACCATTAGTAGTTCTGAACAAATCCAATCCACCTAAAATGACGTGCTGGTCGTTAGTAGGGTCTATGGCAAGGGTGAGGTGAATCCAAGCCTGAGATGCCCCATCTTTGCCTTCGCCATCACCATTGATAGGTGTTGCCAAAGTCTGCCAAGAAGCACCGCCGTCTGTAGTTCTGAATACGCCGCCGTTTGGCAACAAGGTATTTGTACCACTTCCTTGTGCTGCTACGTACAATAGATTGGGGTTAGTAGGGGAAACTGCCATTTGTAAACGCTGTGGCGACTGGGCTGGTAGAGCAGGGAGCAATGTCCATGTAAGCCCGTTGTCAGTAGATTTTACCACTTTGCCCGCACTAAAAATGCCCAAACTTGCGTAGATATGCCCGTTTGATGCTACTTCTATGTCTGTAACGCTACGTGTGCTATAGGGGTCTTCGCTTACGTTTAAGGTACGAGTCCATGTAGCACCGCCGTCAGTAGAGCGGAACATTCCTGTTTCTGTACCTGCTAATACTGTGCCTTGTCCTGTGCCTATCACTGCTATAGTGAGGACTTTATTAAAATCTCGCGTATTAGTGCTTTGTAATCTTGCCCATGTTGCACCTGCATCTGAGGACTTCCAAATCCCTGCACCAAGGATAGAAGAACCACCCATAAAACCTTCGCCTGTACCTGCATAAAAGTCATTTTTATTAGGGGCTGCTGTAATCCAGCTTATGGCAAGATTATCCCAAAACTCATCTACTTTATTCCAAGTTGGCTTAGGTACAGTAATGTCTTGGGTGTACCACAAGCCACCGCCTGCTACACCTGCCCAAACTTTCCTATTTGCGAGGTTATTTATATTTAGATTTGGGTCAAACATCAGTGCTCTCGTGCTACCGCCTACGTTATTAGGACCTCTTTCATTCCAGACTACGTTGGCTATTGCAGCCTCCGTACGTCCATTCGGATTAGCAGCTCTATTTTTAAACATTGCATTTATCTTCTCGGCAGCAGCCAATCGCCTACCTGCTGGCACATAGCCCAAATTAGGGTCGCGCGTCATCATAAAATCCTGCTCCCAAGCCAAGTCTGGGCGGGTAGCCTTAGGGATTGATTTCCACTGCGCACGAGTCATGTTAGGACGATTATTGAACTTATGCTCGTTGATGCTTCGCTCGTAAGCCTGTCGCATCTGCTCTAATTGATTTGGTGCTTTTTGACCAAATAAATTAGTATTGGCTAAGAAAAGGACAAATAGGCAGCATACATATTGCCCAAATCTGTAAGGGTTTGTCTTCATGTTTTTTTAAGATTTTTAAATTGATAGAAAATGGGTTTTAAGCTCTTACTAACTCTAAGCGGTAGGTAGTAGTTACTTTGCCGGGAATAGTTACCTCCCATTCAAAAATAATTTTTGCAGGCGAGATTGTTTGAGAAACTTCCCTTACAATTACTTTCTTATCAAACTGAATGGTGTTTTTGGTAATCTCTACCCACACGCCCGATGCCCCCGTCGGGAGATTAGAGGGGGTAAGTATCCCATCAGGATTATTAACGCTGTAGCTCCCATCACTTCTGAAAGTAATCAGAAAGCGTGCATACAAGTCTTGTAATACTTCTTGGTTGCCAAACTTTGCCGAAGAAACCTTCCACTTGCCACCATTTTGTGATAAAATAGAGCTAATAGTAACTTCTATGGGTTCATCTTTATCGAAGCAAGAAGTTAGAAATAAGCACAATAGAATAAGCAGAGAAAAACTTTTTTTAGTCATGACTCATAGAATTTAAGTTAAATTTTAACAAATATATACAATTTAGATGAAATCAATAGAATAATAATCAAACATTATTTTTGTTTAACAATTTTGTTTGAAAAAATAAGTGTTTTTTTAAACAATATAAAGGTTCAATGCCTGTTACGATATAGGGTGAAAAAAGGGTAGAGAAAAGTAATAAAGGTGAAATGTTTGACAAACTTATTCACACCCTCAAGTCATTAGTCAAAAAATTAAAACCTAACTGAAGCTACGCTTTGAAAAACGAGCATAACTTCAGTCAAAAACATCATATATATTTGGAGTCATCATTGGAATAGCGTACCTCCAAAAGCGGGAGCGGTAAGCCCTAAGTGCGCATAAGCCAACTCTGTAGCCTCTCTCCCTCTCGATGTTCGCTTCAGGTAGCCCTCTTGGATAAGGAAAGGCTCATACACTTCTTCTATAGTTTCTGCCTCTTCGCTGCAAGCCGTAGCAATAGTAGAAAGCCCTACGGGGCCTCCTGCAAATTTCTCTATAATTGTCTGCAAAATCCGATTGTCCATTTCGTCTAAGCCGTTACCATCTACATTCAAAGCGTTTAGTGCCATCTGCGCTATTGGCAAAGTGATAGTGCCATCACCCTTCATTTGGGCAAAATCTCGTGTGCGGCGGAGCAAATTATTGGCGATGCGCGGTGTCCCCCTGCTCCTTCTTGCTATTTCGTAGGCAGCAATATCCTCGATGGGAGTTTCCAAAATCTTGGACGACCGCTTGACAATAGCAGTGAGTAGCTCGGCATTGTAGTATTCCAAACGCGCATTGATGCCGAACCTTGCCCGCAAAGGCGAGGTAAGCAAACCTGCCCGCGTAGTAGCACCTATGAGCGTGAAAGGGTTCAGCCCTATCTGAATAGAACGGGCGTTAGGTCCCGAATCGAGCATAATGTCTATGCGATAATCTTCCATAGCAGAGTACAAATACTCCTCTACTACGGGGTTGAGGCGGTGAATCTCATCAATGAAAAGCACATCAAAACTCTCCAAATTGGTAAGCAAGCCCGCCAAATCGCTTGGCTTTTCCAGCACAGGACCCGAAGTGATTTTCAAATTAGATTTTAACTCATTAGAAATAATATGCGAAAGCGTAGTTTTTCCCAGCCCAGGAGGTCCATGCAGCAGTACGTGGTCAAGTGCCTCTCCTCGCTTCCGAGCCGCCCCTACAAATACTTTTAGGTTTTCCACAATCTTATCTTGCCCCCCAAAATCATCAAAATTGAGTGGGCGTAAGGCTCTGTCAAACTCTTTTTCTTCGGGATTCTGACTTTCTTTGTCTCCTTTGAGGTAATCTTTTCGCATAAAAATCTATTTTGTAAAATCCTATTTTGCAAATATAAAAAAAGATACAAATCTTATACGCCAAAAAGCAATTCTCTTTGTAGCTTTGAGGAATTTTTACTGCAAAATAAAAAATAAAGAAATATCTTTGAAATAATAAGTCAGAGAGGTTATCAAACCAAAAAGACGAGCTAAAGCCCAAACACACATATTTTAATATTCATCAATCATGTTTAAAATAAGCGTAAACCAATCTGTTTTCGAGATAGAAAAAGACAAAGAAAGCCTAAGGATAAACGGAGAACCTTTGGTGTGGGACATCGAGAAAATGGGAGAAGACGAGTTTCATATTCTCTATCAAGACCGTTCCTACAGTGCCGAAATTGTAAAAGCTGACTATGCCGAAAAATCGTTTACAGTCAAAATCAATGGCAATACTTACCAACTTGCCGCCCAAGACCGTTTTGATTTACTCTTGGAAAAACTTGGCATGGGCAAGGCAGTGAGCCAAAAACTCAATGATTTGAAAGCACCAATGCCTGGATTGATTATGGAAGTTCTTGTAAAAGAAGGAGATGTGGTGAAAAAAGGAGATAGTTTGCTCATTTTAGAGGCAATGAAAATGGAAAATATTATCAAATCGGCGGGGGAAGGAACGATTAAGGCAGTGAAAATTCAAAAAGGAGAAAGAGTAGAGAAAAATCATGTACTTATTAATTTTGCGTAGCTTTTCCATGCTAAAATCTTCTTTTACAAACGATTTGGTAGAGGCGGGCATCGACGAAGCAGGCAGAGGATGCTTGGCGGGAGCGGTAGTAGCTGCTGCCGTTATTTTGCCCAAAGATTATACGCACACATGGCTGAATGATTCGAAGCAACTCAACAAAAAACAAAGAGAAATACTCCGCTTAGAAATTGAAAAAGAGGCAATTAGCTTTGGGATAGGTATGGCATCTCCCGAAGAAATAGACAAAGTAAATATCTTACAAGCCACGATGTTAGCCATGCATCGGGCTATAGATTTGCTGACTGTTCGCCCCGAACTGTTGCTCATAGATGGCAAATATTTCAAACCTGCCTACCCCTTCATCATGCACCAAAGCATCGTCAAAGGAGATAGTTTGTTTCTTTCCATCGCTGCAGCTTCCATTATTGCCAAAACAGAGAGAGATAGATTAATGGAAACTTTAGCCAAAACCTACCCCGACTACGCTTGGGAAAAAAATGCGGGCTACCCAACCAAGGCTCACTATGAAGCCATCAGAAAATATGGCATTACGCCCTTTCATCGTAAAAGTTTTAGATTGTTCTAAAATTTCATTTTTAGAAAATTGGGTTAAATTTTACCCTTCATTTTTATAAAAAATATAAATTTTGATATTGTTGGTTAAAAATTTTACAATAAATTCAAAAAATATTTGCTTTTATGAATTTATAGGTTTAAATTTGTGTCATAGTAAAAAGAAGAAAAAAATACGTTTCTTTATGATACTTAAAGATTTTAAATCAGCGTAGTTAAGGCTAAATTGATTTGGTTTGCAATAGATGGAGAAAACCACCCA
The DNA here is from genome assembly GCA_004294445.1 of Cytophagales bacterium. Taxonomy (GTDB): domain Bacteria; phylum Bacteroidota; class Bacteroidia; order Cytophagales; family Thermoflexibacteraceae; genus Thermoflexibacter. The sequence continues at coordinate 76,599 of REAZ01000014.1, read as the reverse complement.
AACTTTGTTAGGTGGTTTTTTGTTTTTTATTTCATAGTCATCATGGCGGCTACTGTTTCTATGCCACCCCAAAGGCTTTTTATTTTAATATTTTCATTTTCTGCGTGCTGGTTATTATCGTAGTTTGGAATCCCGACCGTAATCGTAGGCGTATTCAAATATTTTTCGAACAAAAACAAAGGTAAACTGCCCCCCGAAGTCGGCATAAGTACAATAGGTTCTGCCGTACTGCTCTGTACTGCCCTAACAACCTGCTGTGCAACGGGTAAGTCCATTTGTGTTCGTTGGGCATTGTAGCCACTGAGGGCGTTCACCTTGGCAATAAGCGGGTATTGTAATCTTTCCTCATCAGTCGGCTCATTTTCAGCAATATAGTAGCCTTGTTTGCGAATATGTTTGACTACTTTTTCCACCTGCCTTGCATGGTCGTTGCCCTTTACTAAGCGCAAATCCAGAACCGCCGTAGCCGTAGTAGGGATAACATTTGCCGCCATAGCCCCTACGTTAGCACTTTGCATACCATTAATGTTAAGAGAGGGGAGGTTGATTAGCTCTACTAAAGATAGCCCGCCACCTTCGGGCTTCGTAAAACCTAAATCGGTACGGACTTCTTCGTCGACCGTAGGAATTTTGGCAAGTGCTTCTTTTTCGGAGGTAGTAAGCGGAATAACATCATCATAAAAGCCATCAATCAGCACTTTTCCGTTCTCATCTTTCATCGAGGTAAGCAGGCGAGCCATCTGCATAGCGGGGTTAGGAGCCCAGTTACCATAATGCCCGCTATGCAAGGGTCTTTTGGAAGCATAAATTTTAATGCTCATATTTACATCTCCACGCACCCCAAAAACGACTTGCTTCCTGCCCGACTGATGTGAGGGTCCGTCCAAAATAATCCAGAGGTCAGAAGTAAGCATATTTTTGTACTTATCTAAGATTTTTCCCAAATGCGGTGAGCCAGCCTCTTCTTCGCCTTCAAAGAAAAATTTGATATTTACTGTAGGTTTGATGTTGCTTTTTTCTAATGCCTGATACGCACTCAGTATGGCGAATACGCCTCCCTTGTCATCGGCTGTAGAGCGTCCATAAATTCGCCAATCTGGATTAATAGCTTCATTTTCTTTTGGGTACGAAATTATTTTTCCTCCCTTATCCAATGAATTATCTACAAAAGTAGGTTTGAAAGGCTCTAACCCGCTTGCCCATTGTAGCGGATTAACGGGCTGTCCGTCATAATGTGCATAGAAAATGATGGTCTGTTTGGCATTAGGTACTATCACTTCCCCGTAAATAGCAGGCGGGGCAAGCGGATTTCCTTCTTCCAATAATTGTACTTTGCCAATACCTCTTTTTTTCATCATCTCCATAATAAAAGCTGCATTTTTGCGAATATTAAGGCTATCAGCAGCTATATTAGGTAAGCTAAGTAGCTCAATATATTCTTTGAGCAATGCGTGTTCGTTTGCTTTGCGGTAGTTGCGTACTTTTTCCACAATGGTACTTTCATTTGCTTTTTCTTTTTTTTGTGAAAAAAGGAAGGTGCTAAAAAGGACAAAAATGGCGGTAATGTAGATTTTCTTCATCATGATTTTATGTTTTCTGTGTGAGATTTTGTATTTTTTTTATCTTTGTAAAGCTACAATAAAAACGTTGTTTATTGGAATAAGAAATCAAAAAATATAAGCATCAATGTCTTATGCTGATGTACTGAAGAATTAACTTTACATTAAATTATTAAAAAAAACAGACGATATTCAAAGGAAAATCCGAATATGCGTGTTGATTTGTACGCTTTTTGATTTGCTAAACCTATAATGACTTATATTGTAAATGCAAAAAAATGATATGGATAATAAATCTTCCGAAATAATAATGGAAACTTCAAAAACACCCCCTTTACATAAAGCCAAGCAGATAAGTAGCAACGGCTATTTCGACATGGAAAACTATCCATTGGCTTATGAAGCTACGCTGGAAAAGTTGCAAATAGAATTGGTACGCCTGCAAAGATGGGTGCAAGAAAACCAAAAGCGAATGTTGCTCATGTTTGAGGGAAGAGATACGGCGGGCAAAGGGGGGGCTATTTTTAGGTTTACACAGTACCTAAACCCAAGGGCAATGCGAGTAGTTGCCTTGCCAAAGCCTACCGAACTGGAAAAAGGGCAATGGTTTTTCCAACGTTATATCAAAGGGCTACCTAATCCTGGGGAAATGGTGTTTTTCGACCGTAGTTGGTACAATCGCAGCGTAGTAGAGCCTGTAATGGGTTTTTGCACAGATGAGCAATACAATCTTTTTTTGCAGCAAGTCCCGATGTTGGAAAAAATGCTGGTCGAAGACGGGATTCTGATGAGTAAATTTTGGTTTTCTATAGACATAGAGGAGCAGAAAAAACGCCTCATTGCCCGCCAAACAAATCCACTCAAGCAGTGGAAAATCAGCACGATAGACATGGAAGCCCAAAAAAAATGGGCTGAGTTTACCATATACAAAGACAAAATGTTTGATGCTACACACCGCACTTATAGCCCTTGGGTCATCATCAAAGGAAATAGCAAGGAGAAAGCAAGATTAGAAGCGATGAAGTACGTACTTCGAACGGTAAATTACAGAGATAAAGAGGACATTGCCGAGCTGCTTGCCCCTGACCCTACTATTATAAATCTCTATCAGCCTGTGATTACAGACCCGTATTAACCGCAAAAAATAAAAATGAAAAAAACTGTTGTCATTGATGTAGTAGGCTTAACCCCCTCTCTTATCAGCAATATGCCTTTTGTTTCTGCATGGGCAGCGCAAGCAAAAACTACTTCAGTAGCCCCCGTTCTTCCTGCGGTAACTTGCTCTGCACAAGCTACTTACTTGACAGGAAAATACCCGAATGAGCATGGAATTGTGGGTAATGGTTGGTATTTTGAAGAGGAGTGTGAAGTAAAATTTTGGCGACAGTCCAACAAATTGGTGCAGGCAGAAAAAATTTGGGAGGCAGCCAAAAAATTAGATGCGTCTTTTACTTGTGCCAATCTATTTTGGTGGTACAATATGTATTCCTCTGTGGACTACAGCGTTACCCCGCGTCCGCAGTATTTGGCAGATGGGCGAAAGATGCCCGATTGCTATTCGCAGCCCTCCAATTTGAGAGATAAGCTACAAGAAAAATTAGGTACTTTTCCGCTTTTTGATTTTTGGGGACCAAGGACTACCATCAAATCGAGCCGATGGATTGCCGAAGCATCAAAGTTAGTAGAGGAATGGCATAACCCAACGCTTACACTTATATATTTGCCGCATTTGGACTACAACCTCCAACGCTACGGCACGCAGCACCCAAGCATTCCCAAAGATTTGGCAGAAATAGATGCCGTTTGCAAAGATTTGATTACCTTTTATGAGAAAAAAGGAGCATCCGTAATTCTCCTTTCCGAGTATGGCATCACAGACGTAAAATACCCAATTCACCCCAATAGGGTGCTAAGAGAAGCGGGTTTGCTCAACATCAGAGAGGAACGAGGTTTGGAACTCTTGGATGCGGGTGCGAGCAAGGCTTTTGCAGTAGCAGACCACCAACTTTGCCATATTTATATCAATGATAAAAATGAACTCAATAAGGTAAGGCAACTTTTGGAAAAAATAGAGGGCATAGAACTACTTTTGGACGAGGAAGGGAAGAAAAAATATCACCTAAATCACACACGTTCAGGCGATTTGGTCGCAGTCGCTAACAAAGATGCATGGTTTACCTACTATTATTGGCTCGAAGATAGCAAAGCCCCTGATTTTGCCCGAATCGTAGATATTCACAAAAAAATAGGCTATGACCCCGTAGAAATGCTTGTCAATCCCAAAATTACTGCTGTTCCTTTGGTTGTGGCGTGGAAATTACTCAAAAAGAAATTGGGCTTTCGGATGCTCATGGACTTGATACCGCTTGATGCCAACCTGATACGCGGTTCGCATGGTAGAATTGCCGAAAGTGAGCAAGATAGACCGCTTATTATTTCCAAAAGCAAACATTTGCTAACAGAAAATTCCATAGAACCCACAAAGGTTTTCGATATTTTGCTCCAGCACTTAATAGGGCTATAACAAGTATTTTTCTAAAATTTGCACCTAAAAATCAATAATTTTTGTGCTATCTTTGTATAAAAATTTAGCAAACTTATGGCGCGCAAAGGCAACAGACCAAGTTCGTATTAGGGCGTGATTGGCAGAAATTAATAGATTTTTACGACAAAACAAAGTAATAGATATACATACGAAAATTCCGAAAATGACAAATACACAGACCTTAACCAATACAGAAAACACTACTTTTTTTTCTTCACAAGAGGAAATACTCAACGATTACCGTATTGCTTGCGAAAGCCGATATGCAAGTTTGGCAGGGCGTAAGGAAGTTTTTGCGGGCAAGGCAAAATTTGGTATTTTCGGAGATGGCAAGGAGGTAGCACAGATAGCGATGGCAAAGGCGTTCCGCAAAGGAGATTGGCGTTCAGGCTACTACCGCGACCAAACTTTTATGTTTGCACTTGGCGAACTTACCTTAGAAGCATATTTCGCACAGTTATACGCCCACGCAGACCTCGATTTCGACCCCGCTACAGCAGGGCGCACCATGAACGCACACTTCGTAACCCGCAGTTTGGACGAAAAAGGAGCATGGAAAAGTCTTAGCCAAATAAACAACTCGGCGGCTGACGTTTCTTGCACCGCAGGGCAAATGCCCCGATTAGTTGGCTTGGCATGGGCATCAAAGCTATTCCGCAACAACCCCGAATTGCATCAATTTCACGAGTTTTCTGTCAGTGGGAATGAAGTAGCCTTTGGAACTATAGGTAATGCATCCTCGTCCGAAGGTCATTTTTGGGAGGCTATCAATGCCGCTGGTGTCCTCCAGATTCCGATGCTTTTAGCCATTTGGGACGATGGTTTTGGCATTTCAGTTGGGCAGGAACACCACACAACCAAAGGTGATTTATACAAAGTACTGCAAGGTTTCCAACGCACCGAAAACGAAAAAGGCATAGAGATTTTCCAAGTGAAAGGCTGGGATTATGAAACCCTATGCCGCACCTACCAATATGCCGCAGATATATGTAGGCACGAACACGTACCCGTAGTGATTCACGTTTGCGAGATGACGCAACCGCAAGGACACTCCACTTCTGGCTCGCACGAACGCTACAAAACCAAAGAACGCCTGCAATGGGAGGAGGAGTTTGACTGCCTCAAAAAGTTTGAAAACTGGATATTGGAAAATGGCATTGCTCGCCAATCTGAACTTCAAGAAATAAATCAAACGGCAAAAATAAAAGTCAATAATGCCAAGTTAAAAGCATGGCGAAACTTTGTGGATTCTATGAAGAACGACCATGAAACAGTTTTAAGGCTATTAGAAGAAACTGCTTTATTACTTCCTGCCAAAAGTATCGCTCAAAAACACCAAATTACGCAGGTCAGAGAGGACTTGAGAAAAACGTTGAACCCTATCTATTCTGATGGGGTGCGTGCCGTAAAAAAAGCTTTGAGAATGATTCGTTTCGAAGATTTGGTTGTAAAAAAGTCTTTGCAGACATGGTTAGATGCAGCCCTTAAAAGATATGCAGAGCGTTTTAGCTCTCATTTGTACAGCGAGTCCGAGCAGTCTGCCCTCAAAGTAAAGGAAGTAAAAGCGATTTATGATGAGCAAAGCCGTTTGGCAGATGGCAGAGAAGTTTTGCAAGCAAATTTTGATAAAATATTTGAAATCAACCCCTTAGTCATTGCTTTTGGTGAAGATGTAGGCAAAATTGGTGATGTAAACCAAGCCTTTGCTGGGTTACAAGCCAAATACGGAGAAGTGCGCATTTCCGATACAAGCATCAGAGAACTGACCATCATAGGGCAGGGTATAGGAACGGCGATGCGTGGCTTGCGACCGATTGCCGAAATTCAGTACTTAGACTATATTTATTATGGATTGCAGCCGCTTACAGATGACGTTGCTTGCTTACAGTACCGCACAAAAGGCGGGCAAAAAGCCCCAATGATAGTGCGTAGTCGTGGGCATAGGTTGGAGGGTATTTGGCACTCTGGCTCACCTATGGGTATGCTACTGCACTCATTAAGAGGAATGTATATTCTCGTCCCCCGAAACATGACCCAAGCGGCGGGCTTTTATAATACCTTGCTTCAGGCTGACGATGCCGCATTGGTGATAGAGTGCTTGAACGGCTATCGCCTAAAAGAAAGAATCCCAAAAAACATAGGAGAGTTTACTGTCCCTTTGGGTATTCCCGAAACTATCAGAGAAGGCGCTGATATTACGATTGTTACGTATGGTTCTATGTGCCGAATCGTGATGGAAGCCGCCGAACAGTTACAGGAAGTAGGCATTTCTTGTGAAATCATAGACGTACAGACGCTATTACCTTTTGATATTCACCACAGTATTTCCAAATCTTTACAAAAAACCAATAGGGTTATTTTTGCTGACGAAGACGTACCAGGCGGAGCAAGTGCCTACATGATGCAGCAGGTAATAGACGAGCAAAATGCCTTCAAATACTTGGATTCTAAGCCTATATGCGTGGCTGCAAAGCCTCATCGCCCGCCCTACGGCAGTGATGGGGATTATTTTTCTAAGCCTAACCCCGAAGATATCATAGATGCGGTCTATGCGGTGATGGCAGAAGTTGTGCCAGCGAAATTTCCAGATTTATATTAGAAGGGCTATTTTTGGCTTGATTTGTTTTTAGGGACTCAAAAAAGCACTTTTGCAAGATGGAATACATAAAAAACTATACTGATGGCAAGTTTATTTCCCCAATTTCTGGGAAATATATAGAAAATATAAATCCCGCTATTGGGGAAATTTACAGTTACATTCCCGATGCAGACGAGCAAGACGTAGCGTTGGCAGTAGCGGCAGCAAAGGCGGCTTTTCCTGCTTGGGCAGCTACTTCAGCTCAGGTGCGTTCTGCTTTTTTGCTAAAAATAGCTTCATTAATAGATACTTACAGCGAAAAATTGGCTTTGGCAGAAAGCATCGACAATGGCAAACCGCTTGAGCTGGCAAAGACAATGGACATTGGGCGGGCGGCTGCTAATTTTCATTTTTACGGCACTGCTATCCTGCACGAGTCCTCCGAATCTCATTTTACTTCGCCTACCGCCATCAACTACACACTTCGCAAACCAATAGGCGTTGTTGGCTGCATTTCCCCTTGGAATTTGCCGCTTTATCTGTTCACTTGGAAAATAGCTCCTGCACTTGCGGCAGGGAATTGTGTGGTAGCCAAACCTTCTGAAATTACGCCCATGACTGCCTATTTGCTTTCTGAAATCTGCATTGAAGCAGGTTTGCCCAAAGGCGTTCTAAATTTGGTGCATGGCTACGGACACAAAGTAGGGCAGGCGATAGCAGAAAATCCCGAAATTCCTGCTATCTCATTTACAGGCGGAACAGCTACAGGAAAAAAAATAGCCTTAGCAGGCGCGCCACTATTCAAAAAACTATCTTTAGAACTTGGCGGGAAAAACCCAAATATTATTTTTTCAGACTGCAATTTTGAAAATGCTGTCGCAACTTCTGTGCGTTCCTCTTTTACCAATCAAGGGCAAATTTGCCTTTGTGGGTCGAGGATTTTTATTCAAAAACCTATTTACGAAAAATTCAAAAACGAATTTGTGAGGCGAGTAAAGTTGCTAAAAGTAGGCGACCCTTTGCAAGCCGATTCAGATTTGGGGGCTACAGTTTCTAAGCAACACAAAGACAAAGTATTGTCTTACATAGAGTTAGCAAAGCAAGAAGGCGGCACAGTGCTAACAGGAGGCAAGGACGTAAAGCTACAAGGGCGGTGCGAAAACGGCTACTTCATTGAGCCGACAGTCATCGAGGGGCTTTCTCCTTACTGCCGTACTAATCAGGAAGAAATTTTTGGCTCGGTAGTTACACTCACGCCTTTTGAAAGCGAGGAAGAAGTCATCAGATACGCTAACAGCACTCCCTACGGTCTTTCTGCAACGATTTGGACAGAAAATTTGAACACTGCACACCACGTAGCCCACGCCTTAGAAAGCGGAATTGTCTGGATAAACTGCTGGTTATTAAGAGATTTGCGCACGCCTTTTGGTGGTGTAAAAAATTCAGGCTTGGGACGTGAAGGTGGTTTTGAGGCGTTAAAATTCTTTACAGAGGAGAAAAATATTTGTATCAAACTATGAAAAAACTTACTTACTTTTTAAAAGATAATTTCGGTTTTTCACAAATCGAAATAAAAGGGACTATTGTTCTGATTCTCTTGATGTTAGTTTTATTAATTACTCCGCTTTTGCTCAAATATTTTTTCATAACTCCAAACTACAGCACAGATGCTTACCAAAAAGACGTAGCTTTGCTCGACCAAGCAATGGCTACTTTGGAAAAGCAAAAACAAGCAGAAGATTCAGCACAACGCATTGAAAAAGAGGAAAATAAATTTTTTTATGCCAATAACACAAGTGTTGAAACCATCCAATTTTTTGCTTTTGACCCCAATCAGATTGACGTAAAACAATGGAAGTCTTTGGGTTTGAAGCCTTATTTGGCAGAAAGAATAGAGAAATACCGCAGCAAAGGAGGCAAATTTAAGATAAAAAGTGATGTACAGAAAATTTATGGCTTCCCCGAAGACCTCTACAAACGACTTTATGAGTACATCCAACTTCCTGAAAATTTGGCAGATAGAAAAATAGGAAATGAAAATAAGCAGGAAAAAACAACTGAAATAGCGAATGAAAAGTATCCCAAAAAAGAATATTCTAAAAAAGAAAATACCATAGAAACTTTTGACCTCAATGCCGCAGACACCGCCCAACTCAAGAAAATTCGAGGCATTGGAGCAGTCATTTCCGAGCGAATTGTCAAGTTTAGAAATGGCTTAGGCGGTTTTCACTCCGTAGAACAGGTAAAAGACGTTTACGGCATCAAAGAAGAGGTTTACCAAGAATTACTTAAATACGCCAAAACGGATAAAGGCATAGGATTCAAGAAGATAAACATCAATACCGCAGATGCAAATACGCTAAAAGTACACCCCTATATCGGCTACAAAAATGCACAAATCATCATCAACTACCGCAATCAGCATGGAAATTACACAACTGCCGAAGACTTGCTAAAAACCAAAGTAATGGACGAAAGCCAAGTGGAAAAATTACGCCCATATTTACTATTTTAATTTTCAAGAAACTATAGTGAAGGAGCATATCTTTTGGGAAAGATGCAATCTTTCGAGGGAACTATTTAATTTTTAGCATAAATTTGCCATAGCAAAGAATTTTTTATAATAAACATAATGAAAATGAAAAATCTATTACTCATTGTTCTTTTATTGCTTGTTTTTACTGCCAAAGCACAAAACAATTCAATAAATTTGATTCCTATTCCTGTGGAAGTAGTGAAACAAAGCGGCTCTTTTTTGCTCAAAAACGGGCAAAATATTAGTTTTAACAAGGCTGAAGCCCGCACAGTTGCCGAAATGTTGGCACAAAAACTAAGCACACCTACGGGATTCCTCATCAAAGCCCAAGAAGGCAAATCAGGAGCTATCCAACTGAATTTGAGCGAAGTAGCCAATGAGAAATTAGGAAAAGAAGGCTATACTTTCAGTTCGACTTCGAGCGGCGTAGTCATTACTGCCAATCAGCCCGCAGGACTTTTTTATGGTATGCAAACACTATTACAACTTTTGCCCAAAGAGATTGAAAGTAAGGCTGTTACAAAAGCAAACTGGAGCATTGTGGCTGCAAAAATCACAGATTACCCCCGTTTTGGCTGGAGGGGTGTGATGCTTGACGTGAGCCGTCATTTTTTTACCAAAGAGGAAGTAAAAAAGTATATAGACCAAATTGCAAGGCTAAAATATAATACTTTTCACTGGCATCTGACTGACGATAACGGCTGGCGTATAGAAATAAAATCGTTGCCCAAACTTACCCAAGTAGGCGCGTGGAGAGTAGAACGTGCGGGTCATTTTGGCGAAAGAGCAGAGCCAAAGCCCAACGAATCAACTCCTTACGGCGGTTTTTATACCCACGAGGACATCAAAGAAATTGTCAAATTTGCCCAAGACAGAAACGTTACCATTGTTCCCGAAATAGACGTGCCGGGGCATAGCATGGCGGCATTAGCGGCTTATCCAGAGTTGAGCTGTACAAAGGAAAAAGTGTACGTCAACCCAGGAACACAGTTTGCAGATTGGTTCGGCAATGGAACATTCAAGATGAAAGTAGAAAATACTTTGAATCCTTCTGACGAAAAAGTATATGAATTTTTGGATAAAGTCTTTACTGAAGTAGCGATGCTTTTCCCAAACCCTTACATTCACGTAGGCGGTGATGAGTGCTACAAGGGCTATTGGGCGGCAGATGCGGGCTGCCAAGCCTTGATGAAGAAAATGAACATCAGACACGTAGAAGATTTGCAAGGCTATTTTATGAACAGGGTAGAAGGAATTTTGAAGGCAAAAGGCAAAAAATTATTAGGCTGGGACGAAATTTTGGAAGGAGGCGTTTCTACCACCGCAACAGTAATGAATTGGCGGGGCATAAAAATAGGTGCTGAAGCGGCTCATTTGGGCTACCAAGTAGTAACAACTCCTTCTGCCTTTACTTACATAGATTATATCCAAGGCGACCCTACTATAGAGCCTCCTATTTATTCCAGCCTACGCACCAAAAAATCGTATAGCTTTGAACCTGTGCCAGATGGCATAGATGCAAAACACATTTTGGGCGGGCAGGCAAACCTATGGTCAGAGCAAACGCCAACATTTCGCCACGTAGAGTACATGACCTATCCCCGCGCTTGGGCATTGTCGGAAGTATATTGGTCGCCAAAAGAAGCTAAAAATTGGAATAATTTTACCACACGTATGGAAACGCACTTCGATAGGGCAGATGTTGCTGAAATAAATTATTCGCGCGCTACCTACGATGCCATCATAAAGACCACTAACAAAGATGGAAAAATGATGCTCGAAATGGAAACCGAAATAGCAGGGATTGACATTTTCTATACCATTGATGATACCATGCCCGATAAGTTTTCTGCCAAATATACAAGCCCTGTAGCTCTGCCTGACGGCGGCATTACCCTAAGAGTAATTACCTACAGAAACGGAAAGCCAATAGGTCATTTGATTACACTCAAGCGTGCCGATTTGGAGAGAAGAAGATAGAAACTGAGACCAACATAGTCAATGGTCGTAAGACCTTGACTATCGTTCAAAAAATAAAATTAAATGATTGATTTTCAGCAAGTTTTAGAAAAAGAGCAAACACTTGACCCACAAAATTGGGAAGAGATGAAGGACTTAGCCCACCAAATGGTGGAGGATATGTTTGCCTATCTGCAAAATATCCGCAGCGAACCCGTTTGGCGTAAGCCTTCTCAGTCATCTAAAGACAGTTTTACCAAATCTTTACCCGAAAAAGGAGAGGATATTGCACAAATTTATCAGGATTTTAAGGAAAATATTTTGCCTTTTAACAAGGGCAACGTTCACCCCCGTTTCTGGTCGTGGGTACAGGGTACAGGCTCTCCTTTTGCGATGATGGCAGAAATGTTAGCGGCGGGCATGAACCCCAACGTAACTATTGGCGACCATTCCGCTATGTACGTAGAGCAGCAAGTCATAAACTGGTGCAAGCAAATGCTTGGCTACCCTAATGAAGCAAGTGGCATACTGCTAAGTGGCGGTTCTATGGCAAATATCACAGCCTTAGTAATAGCCCGAAATGCCTTTGATCGCAAAAATATACGTCAAAAAGGGCTTAAAATGATGCCTTCGCAGTTGGTCATGTATGCCTCTGCCGAAACGCATAGCTGTATGCAAAAAGCCGCAGAAGTGTGTGGAATAGGGAGCGAAGCGGTGCGACAGGTGCGTGTAAATGATGATTTTCAGATGGATATAGTGCATCTGAAAGAACTTATTGCCGAAGATAGAAAAAACGGATTCGCTCCTTTTTGCATTATTGGCAACGTAGGAACGGTAAATACAGGTGCAATAGACCCTTTGGACGCTATTTTGGAGGTCTGCCAAACTGAAAATCTTTGGTTTCACGTAGATGGGGCATTTGGGGCGTTGGCAAAGCTCGTTCCCGAATACCAAGTAGCTCTTAGGGCTATAGAAAGTGCTGATAGTGTGGCTTTTGACCTCCACAAATGGATGTATATGCCTTATGAAGTCGGTTGTTTGTTGGTCAAAGACAAAGAAATACACCGCAACGCTTTTGCCCTGCAACCAAGTTATTTGCTAAGTCATGAAAGAGGAATGGCTGCGGGACCAGACCCTATCACCAACTACGGCATGGAACTTTCCAGAGGTTTTAAAAGCCTAAAAGTATGGATGTCATTCAAAGAACATGGCATCGAGAAGTTTTCAAGCCTCATCAAACAGAACATAGCTCAAGCCTTCTATTTGGAGAGTTTAATAAAGCAAGAACCTCTCTTAGAGCTACTTGCACCCGTTACGATGAATATTGTTTGCTTCCGTTTCAATCCTAAAAATTTGGCAGAAAGCGAACTATTTGCTTTAAACAAAGAAATATTAATGCGACTCCATGAGGACGGCTTGGCTGCCCCTTCTTATGCTATTTTGCATGGCAAATACGCTATTCGAATGGCAAATACCAACCATCGAAGCCAGAAATCTGACTTCGATGTGTTAGTGCGTGATGTCGTGCGGCTTGGGCTAAGTATGCGCTAAGAGTCTTCTGTGGTAATTGACCTGTCCTAAATGATAAGCCAAATGAGTAGTGAGGTGTACTAAAGTGAATAAAACAGATTTTTTTTCATCAAAAATTAAAATCGGAAATTCCTCTTGAAGTTGCGCCTCACTTACTTTATCCAAAGTATTTTCTACTACGGCAATTACCTCATCTATTTTGGCAAGCAGTTCGTTTCTTGGCACATCTTTGAGGGAAAACTCAAGGTCGCGGTAGCGGATATAGCCTGTTTGCCCAAGCACCGCCCCAACGTAAGTATTCAGATTCCCAATCAGATGCAGACAAAGATTCCCTGCTGAGTTGGCAACGCCCTGCTCTATCACCCATAATTTTTTTTCGTCTTTGTAAAGACTAATTTCCTGCTTCAACTTCTCCAAGTCCCTGCGGAATAGCGATTTTAAGATATTAATAAGCATATTTTTTTAAGTTAAGTGTTCCGATTTAGGCAAATTGTTTGATTACCGATGTATTACCTCTACGGTCAGTAGCACTGTTTCTTTCCCTTTGCTGATAGCAGAAAAGGCGACTTCGTTTGCTTGGTAGCTGATGTCTTGCAAGGCTACTAATTTGTTAGATAATACTTTCTGTATTTTTTCCATCAAAGAGCCTGTTTGATTTGCCATGCCATTTTTTAGGCTTGTAAGGTCAAGCGGTTCTTTGGAATAAATCACGCATACATAGTCTGTTCCTGCCGTATCGTCCAATGCCAAATAATGCTCCTCATCTGGTATTGCTACTTCGTTTTTTGAAGAGAGCAAAGCAGGGCTAATGCCTTCGTAATGAGGAAATAACTGAAATATTTTCTCATGGTTATCCGATGCAAAAAGATAAACGTAGGCAGGCTCATTATTAGATAGATAAATGCGAAATTTAGTGCCAGACTGCAAAGGGTGTGCTATTTGGTAAAACTTTCCATTCCAGCTCGATTTGAGGTCTTCGCCGCTTGCTGTCAAGATTTTTAGCTTGCCCGAAAGGTCGGCAGAGGCAAATGTAGCAGCAGGTGGTGGATTTTTACTCGGAAGTTCTATCATTTCGTAAGCCTCCCGCACAAAATTGGCGAAATCTTGGTAACGCACCCAAATAAACCCCTGATTTCCCCATGTTGTTCCCCAGCTATTCATTAGCTCGAAAGCACCACCAAATTTGGTGTCGTCATAGCCTATCACTGTCATTGCATGACCGTAGTGGTCGCCTTCGGGACTTTCTTTGGGTATCCAGCAGTTTTTTGCCGTTTGGAAAGATGTTGGACATTTCATTCCTATTATTACGGGCTTGTTTTCTGCTAAACTTTTCTTTACGCTATGCGTTCTGAACCAATTACTTTGACTTTTGTCCGAATTATTGAAAAGTTTTAAATAGCCTTTGATTTTGAAATTTAAAGCTTTGGGAATGAGCGTTTGAGGGATAGATTTTGGGCAATTTGCTTTGAAATCATTGAATTTCACTGCTCCATTTTTTTTCATATTTTCTAAGGCATCGGCTATAAATGCACCATAAGAACATTCTTCATCGAAGCCAAATTTTGCCATCGTATAGGTAAAAGAAGGCGAAAAAGCATTCTGCATAATATCCTGAGGGGTAAGCAAATTATTCTGTCTTGCTTCTATGATAGTACGCGCCGCATACGCAACCGCCCAAGCTGTGCAGGTGCCGTATTCTCCCTGATTCTTAGGAATTGGGCAATATTTTTTGAGCGAATTTCTGGCAGCCAGCACTTTATATTCGCGCGTGAGTAGCATTGCTTTCATTGGCACTTTTCCATACTTTGCAGTATCGAATAGGCAGCCCGTTTTGTACTGCGGGGCTTGGGCAAAAGTGAGAGATGAAAATTTGATAAAAGTAAATACAATACTAAAAGCAGAAATAATTTTATATTTGCTCATTGGGTTGTAAAGGGTAAAATTAGTGAACTCTTAACGGTCTGAAATGGAATTATGTATGTCATTTTTATTAACGCAAATATAGATAAATCGTTACAAAACCAATACGAATATGGCTTGGAAAACTATCAATCCGCAAGAGGTGAGCGTACCAACGCTGCACAGCTACTTACAAAGTGTTATTGCCCCTCGCCCCATTGCTTTTGCCAGCACGATAGACAAGGCTGGAAATGTGAACTTAAGCCCATTTAGCTTTTTTAATATTTTCAGCACCAATCCCCCTATTGTCATTTTTTCCCCCTCGCGCAGGGTAAGGGACAATACTACGAAACATTCTTTGGAAAATGTGCTGGAAGTGCCAGAAGTGGTGATAAATATCGTGGACTACAATATAGTGGAGCAAACTTCTTTGGCAAGTACAGAATACGAAAAAGGTGTAAATGAGTTTGTAAAAGCAGGGCTAACCCAAGAGCCTTCTACCATAGTAAGACCACCAAGAGTTGCTGAAGCTCCCGCCGCTTTGGAGTGCAAAGTGCAGCAAGTCATTCCATTAGGCACGCAGGGAGGAGCAGGAAATCTGGTCGTTTGCGAGGTGCTTTTGGTGCATCTGAAAGAGGAAATCTTTGATGAAGATGGAAAAATAAGTCCCTTCAAAGCCGATTTGGTAGCAAGAATGGGCGGAGATTGGTACTGCCGCGTGCAGGGCGAAAGTATTTTCGAAATTCCTAAGCCTTTGCAGACTAAAGGCATAGGTGTTGACAAAGTTCCTACACACATCAGAGAAAGTAACATACTGACAGGTAATAATTTGGGGCGACTTGCCAACGTGGAAAATTTACCAACTACCGAAGAAATTGAGGAATTTAGAAAAACTCCTTCTGTGCAAAATATTTTGCAAAATTTTGAAAACCAACCTCTGGAATTGGCAAGGGAACTGCACCTTTTGGCACAAGTCTATTTGGGAAAAAAGGAAATAATGAATGCTTGGAAAGTGCTGCTAATGTGAGTTATAAATTATTTTTTGATTGGGTTTCAATAAATATTCGTTCCTGCACCGTCTGACCGAAGGTCTGTACGGTGCAGACCTTCGGTCAGACCGTATGTTTTTCAAAGAATGGTTATTCTTGAATATCAATAAGATAAATGTACTTTTTTCTATTACAATAAACAGTAAACAATAAATATGAAATACCTAATCTACTTAATAACGTCATTTACATTGATGACATTATCTCAGTTTTGTTCACCGAAAGGTGCAAATGAAAAATCTACAGAAGTGGATATTTGCGTATATGGCGGTACGGCAAGTGGCGTAATTACCGCTTATACTGCCAAAAAAATGGGCAAATCGGTGATTTTGATAGAGCCAACAAAGCATCTTGGCGGCTTGACCACAGGCGGCTTGGGCTTTACTGACATTGGCAACAAGTTCGCAATCACAGGTTTGGCAAGAGATTTTTACCGCAGAATAGGGCAGCACTATGGCAAGTTTGAGCAATGGATTTTTGAACCTCATGTAGCTGAAAATCTATTACTTACCTATATCAAAGAGGCGAATATCAATGTTTTATACCAAAATCGCTTGCTTTCTGTCGATAAAAATGATGGCTTTATTGGTTCTATTGTCATAGAAAATGCAGCACAGCCAAGCCCGCAAACTAACCAAATCATCAAAGCTAAAATGTTTATAGACTGTACCTACGAGGGCGATTTGATGGCAAAGGCGGGCGTTTCCTATACATACGGGCGAGAGGCAAACAGTCAGTACGGAGAAACCTATAACGGTGTGCAAATGCTTGATAAACACCAATTTCCAGATGGGATAGACCCCTACAAAATAAAAGGTAAGCCAGAAAGTGGGCTGCTTTGGGGCATTAACCCCGAACCCGTCTTGCCCAACGGCAGTGGCGATAAAAAATTACAAGCCTACAACTTCCGTATGTGTCTTTCAAAAAATCCTCAAAATCAAATTCCAATCATTCAGCCAGAAAACTATGACCCAAGCAAATACGAATTGCTATTGAGGCAAGTAGAAATTACTAAACCCCAAGTGCTTGATTGGCAACTGATGCACTTCGCAACTATGCCCAATGATAAAACGGACATCAATAACTGTGGTGGCTTTTCTACAGACATGATAGGGGCAAACTATCAGTACGCAGAGGCAGATTATGATACACGCAAAAAAATAGTAAAAGCACACGAAGATTATACAAAAGGATTGCTATATTTCATTGGAAATGACTCGCGTATGCCCGAACATTTGCGAAATGAAATGAAACAATTTGGCTATCCAAAAGATGAATACATAGATAACGGGGGCTGGTCGCCGCAGCTTTATATCAGAGAGGCAAGGCGTATGGTCGGTGAGTATGTGATGACGCAGCACAACTGCCAAGGGAGAGAAATAGCAACTGATGCTATTGGTATGGCGGCATACACGATGGATTCGCACAACTGTAGCCGTTTTGTCATCAATGGCATGGTAAAAAATGAGGGAGATGTGCAGGTAGGCGGTTTCCCCCCTTACCCAATTTCTTACCGCTCTCTTACACCAAAAAAGAATGAATGTAAGAACCTTTTAGTACCTGTTTGCCTGTCATCTACGCATATTGCCTTTGGTTCTATCCGCATGGAGCCTGTTTTTATGGTGCTGGGGCAGTCTTCGGCAGTTGCTGCTTCTTTGGCAATAGATGCAAAAATAGCCGTACAAGAGGTAGCCGTAGAAAAGATGCAAGAAGTGCTGAAAAATAACCCAATGGCTGACGGAAGAACGCCCGAAATTTTGGTGGACAATGACGATAAAGAAAATACAATGATAGAAGGGGAGTGGAAAAACGAAAAAATAAAGGGCTGCTATGGTCTTTCTTTGCTCAATGACGATAGCAAAGGGAGTATCAAAAAATCTATCCAATTTACCCCATCTATCTCAAAAGCAGGCGAATACGCTATTTATGCCTATTTCCCCAAAATGCCAAACATGGCAACTTTGGTGAATATGGGTGTTTTTGATGGCAAGGTAAATAAGCCAATTTCAGTGAAACCTAATGACATAGAAATAGTAGGGCAGACCTCTGGGGAATGGGTAAATTTGGGAAAATACCAGCTACCGCAAGGCAAAGAAAGCCACGTAAGCATCTCTAATCAAGGGGCAGATGGTTTGGTAGTAGCAGATGCAGTGCTTTTCGTTCCTACGAATTAAAAATATATAAAATATTCAATAATGGCTTTGCCGATAGTTCTCACTATGGGCAAAGTTATTTTATGGATTGCAACTAAATTTTACAAGTTCGTAATCAATACTAAGACAGCCTACCTAAAATACCAGCTATTTCTTCTACTTAGCTTCAAATCTCTCAAGATGGCAGATTTTACGTTGATATCGACCGTATAACCCGCACGAGGACCAAAAGGAATCCAAGTTGCCGTCATTGACCAGCAGTGCAAATCGCGAGAGATATTAAACTGTGTAAAACTCAACCCTTTTACGACAAAGTCATAGCCAGAGTTAAAGCCAATTTTCCATTTTTTCGTAATGCTCACATCACCGTTAAAAGTAAGTGTTTGCACTATTTGAGATTTAGTAAATCCTTGCTTACTGTAGCTCAGGTTGTAACTCAGGTTTAGCGACCAAGGCACATTAAACTCTACGTACATATTTCTATTCGCATTGATGTAGGCAAGCTCGTCGGGCGTATAGCGTTTGTCATTGTACTCTTTTTTGGCGGAAGGTGGCTTAAACATCGTGCTGATTGCCATAGACGCACTTGTGATATTACCAATGCCGTTGCCTGTCTGCCAAGCATATTTATCTATTCTCCTTTGCGTAACATCACTTGTACGTGGGTTGAAGCCCGTAAGTTCGTAGGTATAGGGGTCAAGCGTAGCGGCAAAGTTAATATCAAATTTTTTGAAAAGTTTTGTTCGGGCGTTCAGCGAAATTGGCGAAAGTTTGAAAGAATCTGCCACGATATTGTAGCTACTCGTAAAGCCAAAGTTATCTAAAATCATCACTTTTTCGGCGGGTTTCTTACTTGCTGTATCATCTTCCGACTTGCGTAGTTTTGCCTCTAAAGTATTGGTAAGGTTGAAACTAATTGTTCCCGAACGCCCGCGCGAAGGTGTACCGTAGTTACCGCTAAATTGAGACAAAACAGTTGTATCATTCTTAGGGAACTGAATAAAATTTGCCCTGTTTTTCTGCGGGATAACTACTTGCTGGTAAAAATCAAAAGTCGGGTCGCTAAAGTCGGGGCTGTAGTTCAGAGAAAAAGAAGGATTGATGACATGGCGAATTGCCTCTATTTTCTTAGATTTTGGATAGTAGAAAGCAAACAAGCGAGTCTGTACGCTTGCCCCTGTATTGTAGTTATAGAAGCGAGAAAACCCCTTGATAGTATCTACTCGTACATTCCCACCTGCTTTGAAGGGGAAGTATTGGTCTTCTGTTACTGTAAAATTATAGCGTTCGGGATACCACGTTTCCTTGTAGGAAGCATTGAGGTTTACTGTAAAATATTTTAATACATTCACTGACGTACTGATAGGAATACTATGCTCCATGCCCATTTGCGACCTACCGATAATAGTGCCGAGGTTTGCAAAGTTAAAAGCAATGGTATCTGCTTTGGCTACATTTTCCAAAGATGCACCCGATGGCAAGTTAATAGAGCCTCCGCCTGTGCCTCTGTTGGTAATACTCGCCCTGCCCGTCATGCTGTAGCTAAATGAAAGTTCGGATAGCAAGGTTTTTTTGCCAGATTTATTTTTGAAAGGCTGTACCCTTCTCATGCTTAGGCTTATATCAGGTGAAAGTTCTACTATTTTAGTTACTATGTTTTGCGTATGCCTAAGACTTGCACTTGCTGTAAAAGGAATATTACTAAAATTATAGGTGTAATTCACGGAGGAGTTCAGGGCGGGCGTTACGAAATTGGTCGGCTGAAAAGAGTTGTTTCGGTTAAAAGTGCTTGTAGCGGCATTTACGTTGGCACTGAATCTGCCATTTCCTTTGCTTTGCGGCGTATGCGACCAAGTAAGGCTAAAATCGTTCTGAATTTTGGACTCCAAACTCCCAGCAATTTCATTGACACGCTTATTAAATACAAATTGGAGATTGCCCGTATAGGCATATTTTTTCATGTAAGTAGAGCGAACTGTGCTTCCCCAACCGCCTTTGGAGTGAATTTCGCCAAGCAAATGAATATCTACATAATCGCTAATTGCAAAATAAAAACCGCCATTGCTTAGGAAAAAACCTCTCTCTCGCGTTTCGCCGTATTGTGGCATGATGAAACCCGAAGACTTCTTTTTGGGTTGCGGGAACATACCGAAGGGAAAGCCCAAAGGCAGGGGAATCCCCATGAGTTCTAAGTTGAACATACTCGCTACCACCAATTTGCCTGGTACTACTTTTAGCTTTTTTGCCCGAATACCAAAATGAGGGTGCGGCAAATCGCAAGTAGTATAGATGCCACGCCCCATGAAAAGATTATCATATTGGTCTTTTTTCACTCGCTCACCCACTATAAATCCATCACCTTGCTTGGTCTTAATTTGACTAATTATCCCTTTTTGTGTTTTGAAGTTATAAGTAATTTCTTTTGTATTATAGTCCACTCCTTTGTCAGTAAATACGGGATTGCCTATTTCCTTACCTGTAAGTGTATCTTTTCGCCCTCTTGCTTTTACCATATTTGCCTTCCAGTCCATCTCTATGCGGTCAGCTTTGAGGGCTATCTCTCCATAGGTAACTTTGGCTTCTCCGTAAAGATATACTTTCTGTGTAATGACGTTAAAGCGAATAGAATCTTTGGCGGCATAGGCTACAGTAGTCTTTATATCGCCCACTATCACAGAGTCTTTCTTCACTACTGTCGAGTCTTTTTGCACATTTTTGGCTGTGTTTTTAGGCACAGTCTGAGCAAACAAACTCTGAGTAGCCAAAATAAAACTGATAAAAAATAAAATAATAACAATATTTTTCAGTTTTAAATAGAAAATTAGTTCTTTTGTAAGATTCATGCAAAAAATGTAATTACTTAGAAACTAAAAGTTTTTAACTACGTAACAAAGTAGGGTTTTTGGAAAAACTTTTGTTTATGACTCTTATTACGATTGCAATATTAACACTATGCCGTTTGTCATACAAAAACCCTTCTCTTTTTTAACAAACATTATCGTTAATTTGCCAAGCTATAGTTAGCGATATAACTAATACTTATTCAAGGAATATTAGTCCTATTGCTTGCTATTTATTTTATAAATACTTATAGTCCTAATACAAATATCTACGACAATATTATTTAGTAATCAATTTACCTTTATTATTTTACAATGAAAAATCTTAGTATCATTACACTGTTTGCAAGTTGTTTGACGCTTGTTAGCTATATCCCCTTGAATATCAAGCCTAATAAGGTACAGAAAGTAGTAATAGATGCGGGGCATGGGGGCAAGGATTCGGGCTGCTTTGGTAAGAAGTTGCAAGAAAAAGATGTATGTTTTGCCGTAGCTATGGAAGTAGGTGTACTCATCAAAGCCAACTTCCCAGATGTCCAAGTAGTCTATACTCGAACCAAAGAAAGCCAGTTTGTAGAACTACGCGAACGGGCAAGGTTAGCAAACAGAGAACATGGAGATTTGTTCATGTCTATTCACTGCAACGCCGCCGCTTCTACCTCCGTAAGCGGAACAGAAACCTACATTATGGGACTTAACGAGGCAGAGTTGGAAAGCGAAGACGTAGCCCTACGTGAAAATTCCGCTATCCTCAATGAAATTGATTACTTAGAAAAGTATGACGGATTCGACCCAGAGTCGCCGATGTCGCACATTATTTTGGCAAATTACCAAAATACTTTTCAAACAAATAGCCTGCGGTTTGCCGCTAACATAGAGCATGAATTTGAAGAAACCGCGCAGAGAAAGAGCAGAGGCGTAAAACAAAGTAGCTTTGTAGTACTTTGGAAAACAGCCATGCCGAGCGTATTGGTAGAAGTTGGTTTCCTCACTAACCAAGAGGAAGAGAACTATTTGGCTAATACAAACGGGAAGAAAAACATTGCATACGGACTATTCAAGGCTTTTGAAAATTACAAAAATTCAGTAGAGGTCAAAAATATAAAAAAATAATTGCAAATTGCAACCTAATTTCAAAAGATTGCACCTTTCAGAGGCATAATCTTTTGAAAAATAGTTAGTTAAATGTATTTCCTTGTTTTTCATTTTTTAACCCAAAAATAAAAATAGCGTGTCAAAAGAATTAAAAGTAGGACTACTCACCGTTATCAGTGGGATAATTCTTTATTTTGGTTTTACCTTTCTCAAAGGTTATGACTTGTTTTCTTCTACCGTATCTTATTATGTGTTGTATGATAAAATTGATGGACTTACTGCCTCTAATCCTGTGCAAATCAATGGATTAAATGTAGGGAAAGTAGCAACCCTTAGCATCTTACAAAATAGAAACAGCAAGATATTGGTAAAATTCGACCTTCTGAAAGACTTAAAACTTAATAAAAGTTCCATTGCAGTTCTCAAAGATAATGGATTGCTTGGCGGGAAGATGATAGAAATTGTGGTGGGCAAGGGAGAAGAAATTATGCCCAAAGACACCGTAAAAGCAGAAATAGAGCAGAGTATGATGGATATGGCTTCTGAAAAAACGCAACCCCTACTCAGCAAGGCAGATTCCACTATGGCGGCTATCAATCTGTTGGTCAAAGAGTATCAGGGATTAAGCGGAAATATCAGAAATATTCTTCAAAACGTGGAAACCGCCACAGGCAGTATGAATGGAATAGTGGTGGATAACAGACAGAAAATCAGTAATATTACTGGAAATTTGGAAAAACTTTCGGCATCACTTGTAGAAACGGAAAAAAGTGTAAAGCCACTCATTGCCAAAATGAATACTGTGGCAGACTCCGTAAATGCGATGAAATTAGCAAGTACGATGGCAGAAGCACGAAAGAGTGTAGTAAGCCTTAATGAAATGCTCGGTGCAATGAATAAGGGTGAAACCATGACTAAATTGATGAAAAACGACTCAGCTTATGTTAATCTGAATAAAACAATTATCAGTTTGGACAAACTGCTCACCGATTTTAGGGAAAACCCTAAAAACTATGTCCATTTCTCTCTTTTTGGAAGAAAAGCGGTTAAAAAGTAGGTGTTCATGGACTTACAAGATGCACCTACAGAGGAAATAAGCGATGGCTTTCTGACACTTCATCAAGTCAGGTTTTTTGTAAAAAGAGAAGACCTTATTCACCCTTTTATTAAGGGAAATAAGTGGCACAAGCTAAAATATAACCTCAAACAAGCTCAAAATAAAGGCTCTACCAAACTACTTACCTTTGGTGGGGCTTTTTCGAATCATATCTACGCAACGGCATCGGCGGGCAAAATTTTTGGTTTTGAAACCATTGGCATCATCAGAGGCGAGGAAACACTACCGCTCAACCCAATCCTAAGCCATGCAACAAACTGTGGCATGAAACTTCATTATTTAGACCGCACTACGTATCGGCAGAAGGCAGAACAGGCGTTTATTTCTTCTCTCAAGGAAAAATTTGGAGATTTTTACCTCATTCCCGAAGGCGGCACAAATGAGTTTGCCATCAGAGGTACGTCAGAAATACTGCAAAATATAACTACCCCTTACGACTATGTAGGCTGTGCCTGCGGGACGGGCGGAACGTTTGCGGGCTTGATAGTGAGTGAAAATCCGCAGTTAGCAAATACGCAATTCATAGGTTTTTCAGTGCTAAAAGGTGATTTTTTGACTGCCGAAATAGAAAAGTTAATAGCTACTGAGCAAGCTAATTTGCCAACAAGAAAATGGTACATCAATAACGAATATCACTTCGGCGGCTATGCCAAAATTACTCCCGAACTCAATGATTTTGTACGTGATTTCAATGCTAAATACCCCATTCCAATAGAGCCAATTTATACGGGTAAGCTATTTTATGGCGTATTTGACCTCATCAAAAAAAAATATTTCCCCCCGAACTCAAGCATTTTGCTTATTCATTCGGGAGGAGTATATAGTTACTAACTATCTATTTGAGACGTACAACTTGGTAAATGACGTTTGTGCTTTGGCGAGGGTCTAACTCTTGGTTTTCTAAGACCGTTATTCTTTTCCCACCCAACTTTTCAACCGCTTTTTGTGAACGAAAATTACTTTCGTGGATATAAAAAAGGACGTTTTCTACAAATTTGAAAGCATAAGTCATCATGAGGTCTTTCATAGATTTATTGTATGCTCCGCCCCAATACTTACGTGCCAAGAAAGTCCAGCCAATTTCAATAGCATTCTGCACTTCTTTTACCCGATGAAACCTTGTGCTGCCTATGATTTCTCCCGTTTTGGAGTCTATCACCGCAAATGCCCCCCCAGACGCTATTGCTTCTTTGAAGAAAATCTTAAAACCTTCTCTTTCGCTACGCTCCTTTGCGGGATGCTGCTCCCAAATAAGTGGGTCAGAAGCCACACTATAGAGATTCTCAAAATCATCTTCTTGGAGTGGTCTGAGCGTCATTAGGTCATTTTCCAAAGTTACTTTTAACTCAAAATTCATAAGATGTCATTTACTTTATTTGATACTTTTTAGCAATTCCTCAATGGCTTTTTCCAACTGCTGGTCTTTGCCTTTGCTAATTACGTTTGGCTCATTTCTTAGTTGAAATTCAGGCACAGTTTCCACATTTTCCAACCACTGCCCTTTGCTATTTTTGGCACTCACAGGTACTGAACCCCAAGTAGTTTGCCCATCTTGTAAGCCTTCCCAGCCTGCAAAGCTACAAGTACCGGGTACGGGCATCCCTATCATTTTGCCGATGCCTAAGTCTTGGTAGCCACACGCAAAGCAATGCCCATCACTATAGTTGGCTTCGTTTACCATTGCCACCGTTGGCTTCGTCCAGCGAAAAGTAGGTTCGTAGCCTACGGAGCGGCTTTCAATGGCATAATCTATGAATTTTTTTCCTGTGAAAAACATTGCCAAATCTGCCACAAGGTCGCCGCCGCCGTTAAAGCGAGTGTCTATAATCATGCCCTTGCGGTCGTGGAACTTGCCCATCACATCTTCGTAAACATTTCTATAGGGTCCGTCACTCATGCCGGGGATATGCACGTAGCCAAGCTGCCCACCACTTAGCTTGTCCACTTCTTCCTGATTTTTGCGTACCCATCTTTTGTAGAGCAAACTATTTTCTTCACCTATCGAAACTGGTTTTACGGTAATTTGCTGGCGATTTTTAGTCGCAGGGTCATAGATTTGCAGGGAAGTAAACTTGCCCGCTTTTCTGTTCAAAAACTTTGCAATATCGCCATTAGCGGTGATATTTTCGCCATCTATCTGCTCTATCACCATGCCCGCCTCTACTTTGATGTTTTCCTTGTCGAGTGGGCTACCCTTGATGATTTCGGCGATTTTGATGCCATCTCCCGCAAAATCGTAGTCTATAAATATACCCAAAGAGGCTGTATTATCTCCGTTAGGGTCAGAAGGTCGGTAGCTTGCCCCGCAGTGCGAAACGTTTAGCTCTCCAAGCATTTCGGAGAGTAGTTCGGCAAATTCGTGTCCTGTGCCAATAGAAGGCAGTTTTGCTTGGTATGCATTCTTCAAATCGTCCCAATTTGCTCCGTGATAATTGGAAGTATAAAACATTGATTTTGTGCGTGTCCAGACATGGTCAAACATGTGTCGGCGTTCTGCGGCTACGTCCAGATTTAGTTCGCCTCTGATGCCAATGCTTTCCCTTTTCCCCGATTCTGCATTGATTTTTGAAATAGAGCCATCTGCCAGCAAAAAGATATTTTTCATGTCTTTGTCCCAAACCATACTCCCGAAGCCTGCATTAAGTTCTATTTCCATTTTGGTTTCTTTTGTGCGTACTTTGGTACTCCAGAGGTTCATGCCTTTCTCAAAGCGTGCCAAATAGTAGAGCTTTTCGCCATCTTTGGACAATACGGCATCTCCCAAAGACGAGGAATGAATGGTAAAGCGTGTTTTGCGGTCTTTGAAACCATCTAAGAGCAAATTAACCGTGCTTGTACTGTCTTTTTTCGGTTCTGCTTTTTTGTCTTTGTCGTCCTTACCTTTTTTGTCTTTTTCTGCTTTTTCTTCCATTTCTTTGAGCAGGGCAAAGTCGTCTTTGTTCAGGTTAAACTTATCCCAACTTTCTTGGGTAAAAAACATACTGTAAACATCTGCCTGTCTATTTCCGCTATTTGCATAGCTACGCAAGCCATCTCTGTCGCTAAACCAAAGAATTTGCTTGCCTCCGTTTACCCACTTTGGGCGATAATCTCCGTAGCCACTTTCGGTAAGGTTTATCATTTTCTTGGAGCCATCTGCCGCCAGCAAAACAACTTCACCATTTGCCATAACGGGCGAGTATTCTGCCAATAACCACTTGCCATCAGGACTCCAGCTAAAATACTGGTCGCCATCAGACATATAAAAAAGTTCGTTAGGCGTGAGCAAGGTACGGAACTGCTTGGAAGCGATATTAAAGATTTTTAGAGAACGCCTATTTTCGATAAAAGCGATTTCTTTGCCATCGGGCGAGAATTGCGGCTGATAGTTTTCATTTTTGTTGCCAATCACTACTTCCTCTTTGAGCAAGGTAGAAGCGTAGAAATAGGGCTCTTCACTTCTTACTTTTTTTGTTTGGTAAATGCTCCAAGAGTTATCTCTTTCTCCTGCGTAAAGGAGCGCATTTCCATCAGGGGAAAAACTCACAAAGCGTTCTTGCTCAGGTGTATTGGTGATGCGTTTGGTTACGCCGCCTTCTATAGAAGAAACAAAAATTTCGCCTCTCACTATGTATGCCACTTCTTTTCCATTGGGTGAAACCGCCATTTCGCGCACGTTCCCACTGATAGGAATGATGCGATTATTGTTATTTTTTCCTTCGGTACGAATAGTTACATTGACTTTGGTAGGCTTGGCATTTGGCTTTAGGGTATAAAGTTCGCCATCATAGCTAAAGCAAAGCGTACCATCATTTGCCGAACTCAAAAAGCGAATAGGGTGCGTTTTGAACGAGGTAATTTGCTGTTTTTGCGAGGGGTTATCGAGGCTAAGTTTGTGGACATTGAAAGTACCACTTTCTTCGCTTAGATAAAAAATACTCTTGTCATTTTCAGCAAAAATCGGGTTGCGGTCTTCTCCTTTGAAGGAAGTAATCATGGTGTGCTTGCCCGTAGAGCTATCGTAAAGCCAAATATCGCGCGTAATGGACGAGGTGTGATGCTTGCGAAAAGTATTTTCACCCCCTTTTTTATCGTGATATACCATGCGGCTGCCGTTTTTGCTTACCTGTATATCTTCAGCGGGGACAGTCCATAGCTGATTCACTCGCCCACCCCCTATGGCAACTGTATAAGTTTCTGGCTGAGAACCTGTTGGATATTGGCGATGCGAGGCTACGTCCAAACGCTGCCCACCAAAAATCACGCTTTTACCGTCTGCACCAAAGGCGTATGGAAATTCGGAGTTGGAATGATAGGTAAGACGAGTAGGCTCTCCACCCAAAGCGTCAATCACAAAAACATCAAAATTGCCAAAGCGGTCAGATGCGAAAGCTATTTTGCTGCCATCTCTGCTCCAAACGGGCATGAAATCGTGTGCCTCGTGGAAAGTAAGCGGCTGTGCCGTACCGCCTGCCGCAGGGACAATAAACAAATCGCCTTTGTAAGTAAAAACAATCTTCGTTCTATCGGGCGAAATGGCGGAATATCGCAACCAATTGGGGTTATTTTGGGCAAAAACTAAACTATAAAAGAAGAAAAATAATAATAGAGATGTAGTTATCTTTTTCATACTAAAATTGGGTTGTAAATAATCAATACGAGTAATATTTTTGGAATAAGGTGTTTGCAAAGCCAGTCTGATAAGGTTATATATTGAATACTTTTTATGATTTACTTTTTTAGCTCAAAAAAGCATCTATTTTGGTAATTAGGTCGTTTAATTTGGGTATTTTATGTCTAACATTTAAGTAGAGATTTGTGTAATCTAAGCAGCTTAATGTTCTATCAACATTATCCTTTTTTTTGTTATAATGCTTACCTGCTAATTGATAAATTGCGTGCAAATCAAGTGCAGCAGAATTGCTACGAATAGTTAAGTCGTCAGTGCAAGGATTAAAACCAAGACTTGATACTACAGCATAATTAAGGGAAGCATCAATACAAACATAATGATTACACTCTGCTAAAAACCATTCTTCTATTTCTCTAACTGCAACAACAATACTTGTATCATTGGGTAATGCTTCTTCTATACGCTTGCCATTAATCACCAAACCATTATTTAATCTTCGTGTCAATTTTTGAAGGTCTGGTAGAGGATATAAGTCCCTCAAACCTACTATTTCAGCATAGCCATTTTTTCGCAAATCGCGATATTCTTCCAAAATTCTTGATTTTACACTCCCATCTCCCGCACAATCGTATATTAAAACCGTATGATTGACCTGATGAGAAGGCTGTGAAAGTGTTTTGGGTAAAATATCTTCTGTTGGCTTTCCCTTACCTTTAAATTTTTTCAGTTTGATAAATATATTTTTACTGCCTGCAATTTCAATTAAGAGTTTATTTAGAAAAAATTGCTCAGTTTGTCCTTCTACAAAAAAAGCTATTTTTTTCATTGGGTAACTGTATTTTCCTCTATCTCAAAACCTGTTGTGTAAAACTCTGTCCTTAGAAAATCAAAATTACTCAAGCCTGAATATTTGAAATCATCAAAAATTTCTTTTGAATTTTGATAGTTATAAAACAAAGATTTTTTTGGTGTCCGATGAATAACTGACCAATACTCTAATGGAATTTTATTCATTACAAACCTATCATTAGTTGTCATAATTACCTGTACAGGTGAATCTTTCACTTTTTCAATAATCAAATCAATCAGGCTTTTTGACCTTTCATAATCTAAACCTTCGCCAATATCGTCTATTAAAATACAACTTGGAATTTGGCTTAACAATGAATAATTTAACTGAATAAGCAATGATAAAGCTCTAAACATTCCTTGTGAAACATCTATTTGTGGCGTAATACCTTCAATATCTTGTTCTTGTATTTCAAATCCAAACGCACGAATTTTGTATTTGCCATAGCCGATACTTAAAAGATTATATCCTACTTTTTTCATATCCTGAATGATGATATTTTCAAAATAAGGATTTTCCATACCTTTTACGAAGGTTATCAAAACTTTATCGTTTGTTTTTAGGCTGATTTCTTGTTTTTTTATAACGTCAATATTAATTTCGCCAAAAAGAGACTGACGACCTAAATGTGTTCCAAAACGATAGTGATTCAAGTTTTTTCCCCATTGTTGTAAGGAGTTAAAAAAAGGTTGCTGTTTGTTATCTACTCTTGAAACCACTAATTTATCTTCTTGGATTTCAAATGATAAGTTTTTTTCGATTTCAGCATAATATAACTCCCTTTTTTCTCTATCTAATTTAGTATCAGTGCCAATAAGCAGCTTTTCTTGAATCACTTTATGGTCAATAAACTCTAAGTAGTAATAAATTTCTTGTCCATTGTCATCAAAAACCACTTCAAAAATAGCGTTTTCATATTCAATATCAGAGATATTAATTTCACCCGCCAACAAATCAGCTAAACGTCTTATGACATCGACAGTTTTACTTTTGCCTGTTGCGTTTTTTCCCACAATAAGATTAATATTTTGGAAAGTTACAGGTTGATTATATATTCCATTTTCAGGCTTGCCTTCCATAGACCACTCATATTTTTGTCCCTTAAAACGACAAAATTTTATTGCTTTGAGTTTCATAGTTTTACTATTTTATTCTGATTTTAAATGAAGCCATTTATACAAATTTATCCAACAAATACTTACTGAAAGCCAATAATTTAGCCTCTTCAAAGCTGTTTGCCATTATTTGCAAGCCTATAGGCATTCCTTGCGCATCAAAGCCGTTAGGGATAGAGATAGCAGGTAAGCCACCAGCTACATTCGCCTGCACCGAAAAAATATCTGCCAAATACATCGCCAAAGGATTGCCTGAATTTTCGCCAATTTTGAAGGCGGTCATTGGGGCAGTAGGGGAGATAATGAAATCATATTGGGCTAAAATTTCTTTAGTCTTGTTGGTAATTAATCGTCTGACCTTCTGCGCTTTGGTGAAATAGGCATCGTAATAGCTCGAACTTAGCACGAATGTTCCCAAAATAATTCGCCTCTGCACCTCGATGCCGAATCCTTCCGAACGGCTACGCTTATACATTGATTCTAAGTCAGTTGCATTCTTGCTGCGGTAGCCATAGCGCACCCCATCAAAGCGAGAAAGGTTGGTACTTGCCTCGGCTGTAGTGAGAATATAATAAGTAGGCAAGATATACTCAAGTAGCGGAAAATCGACTGCTTCTACTGTATGTCCTTCACTTCTTAGCTTTTCTATTGTCTGCAAAATACTTGCTTTGACTTCGGGCTGAAGTCCCTCATTTTCAACTGTTTCCCTCAAGTAGGCAATCTTAGGCTTGGAATCCATATCGAGGAGTTGGGAGTAGGGGAGGACTGGCTTTGTGGAAACGGTGCTATCGAAATCGTCCTCTCCCGAAATAACTTCTAAAAGTAAAGCGGTATCCTCGATATCTTTTGAAAGTGTGCCAATGATGTCAAAAGAGGAGGCATACGCTATCAAACCATGACGAGAAACTCGTGAATAAGTAGGTTTGAAGCCAATGACACCGCAGAAAGATGCAGGCTGCCTTACTGAGCCGCCTGTATCTGACCCCAAAGAAGCCAAGCACATTCCCGCCTGCACCGCTACGGCAGAACCGCCTGACGAACCACCCGAAACTCGCTCATTATCAAGGGCGTTGCGAACTGCTCCGAAGGCGGAATTTTCGCTTGATGACCCCATCGCAAACTCATCACAATTTTGTCTGCCTATGATAATGGCATCTTCGGCTAACAATTTTTCGACTGCGGTGGCAGAAAATTGAGATTTGAAACCTGCCAAAATATGGCTCGAAGCCTGTAAAGAGTGGTCTTTGTAGCAAATGACATCTTTCAACCCAACGACCATGCCTGCCAATCTGCCTGCCGTACCTTGTCTAATTTTTTGGTCTATGATTTCGGCTTTTGCTAAGGCTTCCTCGCCATAGACTTCCAAAAATGCGTTGAGGTGTTTATTGGCTTCTATGACACTCAAATAATGTGTAACTACTTCTTTGACAGAAGTTTCTTGCTTACTAATAGCAGTTTGTATTTGTTTTAATGAAGTATATGTAGGCATTTTTGTCTTTTGCTCGCTTAGTAATTCATTCATTTTTTTTTGGTAGTTTAGAAAATAGTTTTGTATCTTTGTTCTCGATTTCTGCTCGAGAAACGAAATTATAAGGTTATAGAATAATAGGTTAAGTTCATGATAAGGCTTAGATATACCAACTGTAACCTTATTTTTTATTCTAATAAAATATGGTCGTAAATAAAGTTAGCTGAACTTTCTATACAAATAATTACTACATCATAAACTTTATTATCGATTTGTACCCTGCTCGATAATCTGTGTACTGCTTTTACAGACAGCCTATCTCTTTTGTCTTTTTCTTCCTTTAAATAATCAGCATTTGCAATGATTTCATCTAATACACCAAAAGAAATAAGTTTTTCTATGTATAATGGGTAATGGTACTCTCCTAAATCATTTTTTAAGCCTTGCCAATTTAACTCGATGGTTTTATTACAAGATGCAACATATATTTTTCTTCCTATCAAATTATTTTTTACCCAATCTTTGACCTTATTAGCAAGGTTTTTTTGATTTTCATATATACCAAAAAAATTAGACTGTATCGTTGCTATATTCATGCCTCCTAAATTATTAAATTTGGGTGCAAAATTAGCAATTCCCTTCAGACTGGTATCAACGCTTGCGCATCTTTATACTCTGTGGTAAATTCAAAAACTATCAGGTAGCCTTTTTAAATGATAAAAAGACGACATTTTTTAATAAAATGTCATCTTTTTATCATTTGTTTTTGCCCAAGCGTAGTTTATCGGTATTGGGTTATGCTTTCTTCGAATCTTCTTTTACGCTTTCTTCCAATTCATTTTTGATTTCTTTGGTAGCGTCTTTGAACTCACGAATGCCTTTTCCTAAGCCTCGTGCTAATTCAGGGATTTTTTTTGCACCAAAAAGCAACAAAATGACGAACAAAAGCAACAGAATTTCTGTACCGCCCAAACCGCCTATGAAAACTAATATGTTGGTTGTTATCATTTTCGTAACGAATATTTTAAAGAGTTATAAAGTAACTGTTCGCAAATTTATAAAATAAAATTAGAAAAAGTAATCATTTAACAAATTTTTCTATGCCCAAACCAAACAAGGCAAAGTCATATTTTACGGGGTCAAGAGCATCAAATTTCCGCAAGTTTTCGGTAAGTTCTAAAGCTGTAAGCCAATCTACTTGTTTGCGGCTAAAAAGATGGAGCATACGCCCTACCCTCTCTACGTGCAGGTCTAAGGGGCAAATTAAGTTGGCAGGACTTAGCCGCGTCCACAGCCCGAAATCTACACCTTTGTCATCATGCCTTACCATCCATCTTAGGTACATATTGAGCCGCTTGCAGGCAGACTTGCGGGCGGGAGTAGAGATGTGTTTTTTGGTACGATGTGGGCTATCTTCTAAGCTAAAAAATAGCTGATGAAAGTGTTTTAAAGCACTTTCTACTGACGGAAAAACCTCGTCAGCAGGCATATTTTTGGGTAAGAAAGCAAATTCCAGAGAATCGTTTTTTTGGTAAAACTGCTGTAAAAAATGAATAAAATAAAGTGTATCTGTGGCGTTAAAAGTTCGGTGCTTAAAAGTCAAAAAAGGCTTCAAATCGCCCAGTGTGTGATTTTTAATGAAATCGTAAGGTGCATTATCCATCAAGTTAATAAGTTCTTTGCACTTTTTGATGATGGTAGCTCGCTGCCCCCACGCCAGCACCGCCGCAAACAAGCCCGCAATCTCAATATCTTGCTTTTTGGTAAAGGCATGAGGAATCTGTATCGGGTCGTTTTCTATAAAATTTGCCTGATTGTATTGTATTACTTTTTCGTCTAAAAACTCTTTTAAGTTATTCATTTTTTAATGTAAGATACGCTGGGCGGCACTCCGCTTTAGCGTGTTTATCTGATTATCAAATACCTGCACACCCTGAAGGGTATGCTACTGTGTTTTTTTAATTTGCTTCATTACTCATTACTTTTCAAATCAAAGGTAGGGAGCAAAGTATATTACTTCACAAAAAAATCTTTTTCAAGATATATTTTAACAAAAAATGCCCCTCCTGTAGGTAGAGTAATAGGGTATAATACAAAGCCTCTTATTTTATACTTGCCATTTTTTAATGGTTTATACTTATAGTTGATTTCAAAGTTCTTTCCAACTATCTCCTTTTTGTCTAATATTCTGTTCCACTTGTCATAACACTCTAACTCAAGACGTATTTGTTCTTTTGTGGTGTTTTTAAAAGGTAATTTGACATTACAAATATATTCCTTGCCTAACAGTACCGTATCTGTACTATTTGTTAAAGCATAATAGCTTTGGTCAGTAATTATATTGCCTAATTTGTCAAATGAAATATCACTTATTAGTTGTTCTCCATTTTTATTAGGATGGTAGCCCCATGTACTTATTGACTTAATACTGCCATTTGCTCTGTAAAAAATAGAGTTATATAATTTGCCATTTTCATAATAAGCTACTGTTTTCAAATTGCCACTAATACTATCGTACTGTTTTTCAGAACCATCTACAAGACCATTAATAAAGTTCGCTTCTATTCTTAATTTTCCATTTGAGTAATAGCCTTTGTACAAACCATTTTTTTGCCCATTTTTTATAGCCCAAACCTGCTCTATTTTTTTATTTTCTGTATCATAATATGTAGTAATGATAGTATCACCATCACTTACTCTTGTAAATTTTATAAGTTTATCTTCGGAAATGTAAACAGACTTATCTGTATTACATTGTACTAAACTAAATAATAGAAAACTATATAAAATACTCATTAACTTATAGTTACTGTTATTTCCACTCATATTTTTATTAATCGGTATCTTTTATTTTTTACGCCAGCATTGATATTTTTTCTCTCATTACGAAGCACCAATACAAATGCCACGAAGCACAAAATTCATTTACAAAGCTACACTTTCCATTTGAAAACTTAACGCTTGCTTTTTCTATTGGCTACTTATGTTTCATATTTTTTTGTTGGTGAAAGTGGGCAAAGGTTTAGCATTGTTGAATTACTTATTACTTTCAAATCAAAGGTAGGGAAATTGGTTTTTCATAGCAAGGTTTGTTGGTCAAAAGACGAATAAAGGCGAGAAAAAGGCTATATTAAAATAAGTCAAGCCAAAATTTTCAATATCTCTATTATTTTTATTAACTCTTTATCATTTTTATCTCCTATCCAACTTGGGATAAGTAGATGGTTTTCAGGATAATTACTTAGTTTTTCAGGGCTATCATCTATAATAAATATGTTTGCTAAATCCCAATTTAGCTTTTCTAATTTATGTAACTGCTTTTCATAAATACCTTCTCCTCCTTTTTTAGTATAGGTGCATTTAGTTCTATCCCAAGCAAATTCGAGAGAGATATTTGCAAATAATTGTTGTTTTACTTCATTTACGTAGTATTTATCAGCAGAAGACCAAAGTGCCAATTTGAATAAAGCCTTCACTTGTTCTATGAAAAAATCCAAATGAGGTCTTTTGTAGTAATAATAATCTCCAAAAGGATGAGGAACTAAAAAATCAGCCTCTGTTTCCAAAAGTTTTTTTCTAGTAGCATATACAAGAGTTTCATCAATATCCAAAATGAGCAGTTTCATTTTTATAAAATCTATAATTCATTGGAAATATATAACTTATCTTTCCCCATACCTTCCACACTTGGCATTTGTACTACTATTTTATGCTTGCCTTAGTATTTTTTCTCTCCATAAGAAGCACAAAATTCATTTACAAAAGTACACTTTCCATTTGAAAAATTAACGCTTGCTTTTTCTGCTTGCTACCTATGTTTCACATTTTTTTGTTGGTAAAAAAGACCAATAAAGGCGAAAAGTCCATTAACTTTTTTTCTCCTTATCTGTTATTTCTGTTTCTTTTTGATTTTTTGCCATTAAGTACCCTAAATACATGACAACAACAGAGAAAAGACCTGCTGCATAGCCTGCAATAAGCCCAATAAAAAAATCGCTAAAGTTCATATTATAATATCCAAATTTAATTATTTCACCTTTTCACACCTTACACCTGCCTTGATATTTTTTCTCTCAGTACGAAGTACCAACGCAAATACTGCAAAGTACAAAATTCACTTACAAAGCTACGCTTTCCATTTGAAAACTTAACGCTTGCTTTTTCTATTGGCTACCTATGTCTTTTATTTTTTTGTTGGTAAAAGCGGGCAAAGGTAAAAATCCCTATTCAAACAACTCAGGATAATTGTGCTTTGCTATCGGGTACCAGTAAAATAAACCAAATTGGTTAATGTATTTTGCCTTAATTGGGATTGGTTCAAATCTCCAATAGGAAGAAAATATATTACCATCAGCAAAACTTATTATTGTATCCCATAAGCAGGCATTAATTTGATTTGCCTCATCATATGGTTTAATAACCTGACCTTCACGCAGATTATCAAAAAAAACAATACTATACTCTGGCGTAATTATCATGGGTGGAATTGTATATGACATAAAACTTTCCCAATAATAAGAGTAAACGTTTACGGGTCGTTCAATGCCAATACTATCCTTTTTTAGAATTGCTTTGATAAAAGCCTTAAAATTAATATTATACTCTTCTGTTTTGGATTTTTCCTTCCTAAAAACTGCAAACAATTTGTAGTTTAAACTGTCTGTAGTTCTTCTGATACTGCGATATCCAATTTTTGATATTCTCATTCTTGTAAAAACTAAGACAGAATCACTTTTTTTATCTACCTGCCAACCATCATAAGCATAATACTCTTCCCAAGCACTTTTCAAAGAATCAAGATTGGGTAGCTTTTGTGCCTTTGTGATATTAACTGTAAAACAGGCTATCAATAATAAAAATAGCTTAAGGGTTTTTCTTTGTTGGTTCATAAGTTTATATTTCACTAATTAAATAATAAGCATCTTTACGCCCTGCATTGCTACACTTTCCATTTGAAAAATTAACGCTTACTTTTTCTATTGGCTGCCCATGTTTCATATTTTTTTGTTGGTGAAAGCTGGGGCTTAGAATTGTTGAATTAATTATCACTTTCACAAATCGAAGGTAGGGAAATGGTTTTTTCATAGCAAGGTTTGCTGGTCAAAAAGAACAACAAAGGCGAAAAACTCTTTTAAGTCTTGCATTTTGGCGCTCAGTATTCAATTATTAGCTCTACGTAATAGAACGTTGCTTCATCTTTCACCTTCAATACGTGGCTATTAGGGTAGCTCAATTCTAACCTCCGATGCACGTTTTGCAAGCCAATGCCCGACTTTTCGAGGATATTCCCTGAAGGCAATTTGCTATTTCCGACTGTGTAAATACATTGCCCGTCCTGAATATCGATTTTGACATTGACCCATGCAGCAGCAAAGTTATTTCCTACACCATGTTTGAAGGCATTTTCCAAGAAAGTAATAAAAATGAGGGGTACAATCTGAATACCATGCGGGCTGCCTATGACTTCGAAATGAATAGGAATTTGGTTGTTCAGTCGCAATTTTTCCAAACTAATATAGTTTTCCATGTATTCTATCTCTTTGTTTAGCAATACTTTAGCATGATTAGATTCATAAATCATGTAACGCATCATTTGGGATAGCTTCGCAATGACTTCGGTAGTATTTGGCGACTGGGTAAAAGCCAAATAATACAAATTATTCAGTGTATTGAATAGGAAATGAGGATTTATTTGTGCTTTGAGAAAACGAAGTTCGGAGGTAAGTTTCTCATTTTCAATTTCTTTTTTCTTTGCTTCCAACTCAAACCACTCTTCTGCGAACTTGAGCATCGCCACAAAAATTACGACAAAAAACGCAGTTACGGTATGCTGCATGATAAACTTAGCACTATAGAAATGGTGAAATTCTTGGGAGTGCGTATAGCCATCTACTTGAAAGCGTTTGATATGGATATAAGCTGCCATGCACAAGGCAAAGACTGTAGAAAATGTTAAAAAGTATTTCCCAAAATTTTTATCTACTAAAAAGCGCGGCAGGAAATAAAAATAATTGAGATAGGCAAGAATTAAGATAAAACCTACGTGCAATGTAGCCGTATTCAAAGCCTTTATCAAATCTACTTCTTCTCCTTTGCGCGGGGTACTCACTTGGTAGAAAAAGAATGAAAAATAAAGACACCAGAAAGAAAGGTGTATAATGAGTATGCGATTACGTTGGAGAAAATGTTGCATTGGCAATATTTGGTCTTATAAAGTCCATAAATTTAAAGCAATAAAAATGTTTTTCTATCACCTCTGCTCACATTTTAGACAAATTGGCTATTTTAATCGACCAAATAAAAAAAACACTTCAGTTTGTGCGTTACGCCTCCCCCAAAGTGCTTTTTTCCATTGATATTAATTGCTATTACACATGGAATTTCTCTTTGATATTTTCTGTAACTACTTTGCCGTCAAACAGATTGATGATTCGGTGGGAGTAGTTGGCATCGTGCGGGGAGTGCGTAACCATCACAATCGTAGTGCCACCTTGGTTGAGCTGCGTAAGTAGGCTCATTACCTCTTCGCTGTTGGCAGAATCCAGATTACCCGTAGGCTCATCGGCTAATATAAGCTGCGGCGATGCTACTACTGCCCTTGCTATAGCTACTCTCTGCTGCTGACCGCCAGAAAGTTGCTGAGGGAAGTGATTGCGGCGGTGCATAATGTCCATGCGTTGCAAAACCTCTTCTACTTTTTTCTGACGCTCATCTGCCGATACATTTAGATAAAGTAAAGGCAATTCCACATTTTCAAAAACGGTAAGTTCGTCTATGAGGTTAAAACTTTGGAACACAAAACCAATGTTGCCCTTGCGAAGTTTGGCACGCTGCCATTCGGTATATTTAGAAATTTCTTGGTCTAAAAAATGATATTCGCCATGCGAAGGATTATCGAGCAAGCCGATAATATTCATCAGGGTAGATTTGCCACAGCCCGAAGGACCCATGATGGCTACAAATTCTCCTTTTTTGATTTCGATATTGATGCTGTTGAGAGCCGTAGTTTCTACCTCTTCGGTAGTATAGACTTTTTGCAAGTCTTTAGTTTTAATGATATTCTCCATAAGTTTCTATTAAATTATTTGCTCGATTATATACCTTGTTTTCCTTGATTCGTTACAGATTTTTGGCAAAAGATGAAAATAAAACTGAAAAGTTGCTTCTTTATCAAATTTCTTTCAAAACTTTGGTGGCTTCTACTGCTCCTTGCTTAGTACAAGTACCTCATTATCACCGAAGTATTCATAAGAGGAAGTGATAACCTTTTCGCCTTCTTTTAACCCTTCTAATACCTCGAAAAACTCTGTGTTTTTTCTGCCTAAGCGAATTTCACGCTTTGTGGCTTTTTTGCCCGATTCGTCAAGCACATATACCCAATTTCCTCCTGTGTCTTTGTAAAAACCACCAATAGGTAATAAGATAGCTTGCTCGGAGTCGCCCAAGTCTATTCTTGCACGCATAGATTGCCCACGCTTGATGCCTTCGGGAGTTTTAGCCGTAAAAATCATATCCACGTCAAATCTGCCATCTGTAATAGTTGGATATATCTTATTGATTTCCAGCGTATAAGTTTGTCCGTTGAAGTCGCAACTTCCTTGCTGCCCTACATTGATTCTTGGCAAATAAAGCTCATCAATTCTTACTCTTAGCTTAAAATTATTCAAGTGGTCTATCTGCCCAATTCTCTGCGAAGTGTTTATATTTTGCCCACGCTGCCAGTCGGGAGTAGCTAACTGCCCATCTATGGGTGCGCGAACTACCAGATTATCAAGAATCTGTCCTACACCTGTCAAACTTTTAAACATTCTATCTTCGGAATACTTGAACTGCTGAATCTGTACGGCTCGGAAAGTGGAGTCGTTGGCATATTGGGTTTGCACCAATTTTTTACGTTTTATTTGGTAGTCGTATTGCTCTTTAGTTTGCTCAAATTCTTGCTTAGAGATAGCACCCGCTTCTAACAATTTCTTTTGGCGTTCGTATTGCGGTTTATAAAGCATAATATTGTAATCAATTTCTACTAACTGTTGGCGGCGCGTGATGTCATTTTGCTCCAAATTTAGGCGTGTGTTTCTCAAGTTATTAATTTGGTCGTAAAGAGCCGCCTCGCGCGTCATCACGTTTAGCTGTAGGTTTGAGTTGGTCAATCTCATGATAGAATCTCCTTTTTTGACCATAGCTCCAGATTCTTTGTAAATAGCATCAATAATTCCCCCCTCAATCGCATCTATAAAAACAGTTTGAAGTGGCAAAATATTTCCTGTTTGAACGATAAACTCTTGGAAAATACCTTGTTTTACATTTGCAATGCTTAGTTTTTCAGTTTCTACATTGAGCTTGCTTCGCTTATCGGCAAAGAAAAATAAATAAGCAATGAAGCTGGCAAATACCGCAATGCCCCCGATAGTCAATAGACGCTTACTTGTCCATTTTTTCTTTGTAATTTTCTTATCCATATTTGGTGCTTTTTTTGTTGCCGTATCGTATTGAGTAGCGTCCATAAATATAGCAAAATTTGATTTATATTAAAATATTTGACTCTTTCTTTTAGCACAGTTAGCCAATTAGTATGCCAATAATAAAGTGCTTATTATCAATAATATAGCTATCATAAAAAATTAAACACTGTCCGAAATCGGGCATTATTGACCGTTAGCGAAAAGGTAATATGTGGTAACAAAATTATTTTTTTGAAAAACTATTTTAAATTTGCTATATTTAACCTAAGTTGCACAAGACGGTCTGCACCGCAGGTCTGACCGTTTAAAAAAACTTAAAATGCAGGTCAGACGGGGTCGCCCCAGACCTACGGTGCAGACCAAAATAATGGCAAACGCAACTTACGTTATTTATAAGATGAAGGTAGTAATTACTACTAAGTAGTCGTGAGTTTTTAGTTATAAGCAGAGTGCTGCCCAGCAGAGTGCTGCTCGTTCCCTTTAAATTTTAAACATTAAAAATGCAAAAAACAGAAAAGCAAAAAATGCTGGCAGGCGAGGTCTATGACCCGCGCGATGCAGAACTACTCCAGATGTACCACAAAGCAAGAAAATTAATACTTGCCTATAATACATTGGATTCGACAGACACACAGCGTAGGAATCAAATTTTATCAGATTTGTTGGGTTATGTAGCAAACGGTGTATGGATAGAAACTCCTTTTTTCTGCGACTATGGCGAAAATATCTTCATTGGGGAAAATACTTTTGTAAATACTAATTGTATGTTCCTTGATGACAATAAGATAACAATTGGAAAGAATGGCTTAATAGCTCCCTATGTGCAGATTTATACGGCATCCCACCCACTAAAAGCGGCGGAAAGAATCAATAGTACGGGACAGGGCGCACCCTATAAGACTTTGACTATGCCCGTAGTGATAGGTGATAACGTATGGATTGGTGGCAATACAGTTATTATGCCCGGTGTAACGATTGGCGATAATGTTACTATCGGGGCAGGCTCTGTAGTAACGAAAAATATTCCTGATAATGTATTGTCATTTGGCAACCCCTGCAAAGTTGTCAAACAGTTGTAAAATCTTGATAATGAGTTTGCTAAAGAAGTAAAGACAGATGCAAAAATGATTTTTACATCTGTCTTAAAAGAAATTATTTTTTTGCTTTATCTACTACCAATCTTTGCTCACGATTGGCTATTTCCCAAGCCGTAGAGAAAATGAGGCGAGCTATTTTCTCCATCTTATCAAAATTGATTTTTTCTACGTCGTCAGTCGGTTTGTGATAATCCTCATGCGTACCATTGAAATAGAAAACAACGGGAATGTTATGCTTTGCAAAATTGTAGTGGTCGGAACGGTAGTAAAAACGATTTGGGTCATCTTCGCTATTATAAAGATAATCTAAGGCTACATCTGGAGCATATTTTTTTGCTGTTTCTTCGCTTAATTGGTGTAAGTCAGACGAAAGCATATCTGAGCCGATGATATAGATATAGTTCGGATTGTCTTTGTGCTTTTCATCTACTCGCCCTACCATGTCTATATTTAGGTTTGCTACGGTAGAGCTTAGTGGGAAAATCGGATTTTCAGAGTAATATTCGGAGCCAAGCAAGCCTTTTTCTTCACCTGTAACGGTCATAAACAAGATACTGCGGCGCGGAGATTTTCCTTCCGCTTTTGCTTTGGCGAATGCCTCTGCAATCTCTAATACAGTTACTGTGCCTGAGCCGTCGTCATCAGCCCCGTTATTGACTTCTCCGTTGGTGATACCAATGTGGTCGTAGTGGGCAGTAACTACCAAAAGTTCATCTTTTTTGTCAGTTCCTTCCATATAACCCAACACATTTTCGGAAGAGGCTGGCTCTATTTTGCGCTCTGATTTGATTAAGATAGTGCTGCTGAACGCACCTGCGATAGCCTTTCCTTCTTTTTGCATTTTTGCAATTGCTTTGTTAAACTTTTTAGGTTTTAAACCCAGCAAAACAGGTATTTGGGAGGGAGAAGTTGAGAAAAAAGCCATATCGTCATTGTTTTTTTCTGAAGCCAACGTAAGCGAAGGTGCTGATAAATAAGACTTATAAACGCTCAATGTTTGCTTAAAAGCAGCATCAGTATCGTAGGCAATAAAAATGCCTTTTGCTCCTTTTTGGCGTGCTGCTCTGAGTTTGCTTCCTGTTTCTGCTGCTTTTGAGGGCTTTTCTGCTTTGGATATTAGGTACTTACCATCTGCCCCTTTAGGCTCTCCGCCAAATACTACTACAAATTTACCTTTTACGTCGATGTCTTTGTAGTCCGAATAAGTTTCGCTATCAATGCCGTAGCCGACAAAAACAATTTCTACGGACTCTTCCTTTCCGTTAGTAGAAAAATCACCGCGAGTGAAATAATCTTGAAAATGAACAAGTTTATTTTTTTTTGCTTGCACATATACTTCGCCCCAGCTTTTCTTTGCCAATTTTACTTCTTGCAAGTACGGATTTGCATTTGCTTTGACGGGTGCGGAAAGACCTAAGCCTTTGAAATGATTTACAATGTATTCGGCTGCCATTTTTTGCCCTTTTTCTCCTGTTTCTCTGCCTTCGTAAGCATCGGAAGCGAGGATTTTGAGGTGCTTGGCAAGGTCATCTTTGCTGATAGTGCCTGCATATTTGATGGCATCTTGACTTTGGGCTTGAGCAATCAGGCTCGCTACAAGCAGTATGGCTAAAAAAGTAAATTTTTTCATCATTGTTTATTGTCTTTGTATTATTTTTTTGACAAAGATATAAAATTTTACAATGTATGATTTAATAAATCCAATTTTAGTGCTTTTTTGTAATAAGTAGTCCCTATCGTTTCTTTCATGGCGTTGAGGTGTCTTTCGCCGTGGCAATCGCTTCCTACAAAATTTACCATTTTATTATCGATGAGCTTTTCAGCTACACTTTTGGAAGAGGCGGAGTAATAACCCGACAAAGAATTGACATTGAGCTGGAAAAGAACGCCTTTATCATACCATTTTTTTAGTTTTTCAAAGCTATCAAATAAGTAAGTATAGCGTTCGGGATGCGCCAAAACGGGTTGGTAGCCCTGAGATTGTAAGGAAAAAACTACACTATCAAAATAAGGAGAGGCATTCATGTACGAGGTTTCAAAAAGTAAATACTTCTTGTTTTCGTCGAATGTGAGGAGTGCTTCTTTTTTTTCTATTTTATTCACGAATCCTTCGTCTAAGTAATATTCGGCGGCGGCAGTGAGTTCTATATCCAACTGCATACTTTTTATGATGTCATTGAGCTTGTCTAACTTGTCATAAATAATTTCAGGTGTGTTCTTGTAAAAATCACTCATAATATGAGGTGTAGTAATGAGTTTCTTATAACCCATTTCTACGAAAGTTTTTACCAAAGCCACCGACTGCTCCATGCTTTTTGAACCATCATCAATGGCTGGGAGTAAGTGAGAGTGCATATCTACTTGGATAGTAGTTACTAAGGGCTGCTCTGTTTTTTTCTTTTTAAATAATGAAAGCATAAAGTAAAATTACTCTTCTTTTTTTTCTTTTGTAAATAAATTTTTAATTTTTGACCATACAGTAGGGTCGGGGGTTTCGTCATAGTAGCCATACCCGCCTGAGCCGTAACCGTAACCGTAAGTACCGTACCCGTATCCGCCGTAGCCATAACCGTAACCATAAGTGCCTGCTTTGCCTACCCCGTTTAGCACTACTGATAGCTTGCTAAAATTATTTGCAGCTATTAGTTTGTTCAGATTCGTGAGAAATACTCTTTTTGAATAGGCTGCACGCACTACATAAATAGGAACATCAGCCATCTTCATCACCAACAGACCGTCTGTTACGATACCTACGGGCGGAGTGTCGCAAACTACTAAATCGTAAGTTTTTTGTAACTCCTTAATCATTTCCCTAAATTCAAGGGACATGATAAGCTCTGAAGGATTGGGCGGATGAGGACCTGCCGATATGTAGTGCAGGTTTTCTATCTCCGTTTTTCTTGTACACTCTTCTATCGTAGCCTTGCCAATGAGTATGTTGCTCATGCCATTTAGGTTCTCTGCTCCGAAGGCATGATGTACTTTAGGCTTACGCAAATCTAAGTCCAAAACAATAACTTTGGCTTGGGAAAGGGCAATAATCCCCGCTAAATTCACGGCAACAAAAGTTTTACCCTCCCCGCTAATGGTAGAAGTAACCGATATAATCCTTTTTTGTTGCTTCTGGGTCATAAAGTCCAAATTAGTTCGTATGGAACGCATTGCTTCACTCATAGACGATTTAGGATTTACGTTTACTATGAGTTGTGAATGTTCCATTTTTATCTTTGTGTAGTGCGGCACCATACCAAGAATAGGTGCGCTTGTAGCTTTTTCTACTTCTTTTAGGTTTGTAACCTTATTGAGTAGCAAATATCGGAATACGACCAAAGAAACACTCAAAGCCAAGGCTGCTATTACTCCGTACATATAAAATGTATTTTTGATGGGGTAAAATGGTTCTTGGGGAACAGAGGCATTGGAAAGTATCTGGAAATTGGCAACAGTGCCTGCCTCGGCAATGCCCCGTTCTACTATCTGGCTAAGTAAAATATTATAATGGCTTTCATAAGAGGTATAGTAGCGACTCAATCGCCGAAGTTCTAAGTCCATGCCTGTAGTACCGTCAGGAATGCTATTTTCCAATGCTTTTAGCTGTATGCCAAGCTGATAAAGTTTGTCGTACAGACGGTATTGGTTGAAGCTAATAAGTTCCAATAGCTCGTCTCTCATTGCCTTTACCCTATTTTGTCGCTGTCTTACTGCCGCACTCGGCTCTTTATAAGAAAAAGTAATCCGTTCTAATTCTTTTTCTAAACCGTCCAAAGTAGTGAGTTGGGTAGCAATACGTGCATCTGTGATGCCCGCAGCTACAGTAGTAATGAGCATGGCACTCGAATCTTTTGCCATAAAATCTACTACTTCCTTATATTTTTTTATTTCTAAATTAATTTTGAATCTTTCTTCTTGAAGATTCCGAATATTACTCAAAATTTCCTGTAGGGTGGGTTTGATGGCAGCTAATTGATTGCTTATCTCCCCTCTACCTCGTTTATAGTTTTCTATTTTGGCATCATAATCCTCCAGATACCTTCGGAGCGTATCGAGCTGTTCCTCCAGATAAGAGATGGTTTGCTTGTTTGTCTTGTTTTTATTATCAACACTTTTTTTCAGATAAACATCATTTACAGCATTTACAATCGCCGTTGCTTTGTATTTATTGGGGTCTGTGAAAGAAACGCCTATAATACGTCCTTTGATGTTTTGGGGGGTAGCTATTAGGTTT
The DNA here is from genome assembly GCA_004294445.1 of Cytophagales bacterium. Taxonomy (GTDB): domain Bacteria; phylum Bacteroidota; class Bacteroidia; order Cytophagales; family Thermoflexibacteraceae; genus Thermoflexibacter. The sequence goes on along the minus strand of REAZ01000014.1, from coordinate 31,910 downwards.
TGAGAGAGATAGTTTTGCAAACTACTATGACTGTGCAAAATGAAAAAGTATATATTTTCCGTATCTATGCCATTTCTTTCGATAGTACAGTTGAAATTTTCGTCGACAATTCTTTCTCCAAATTTATAGTTTTTATTAATAATAACATCGTTAATTTCATAGCTCAGGGCAAAATTAACAGAGTCGATTATTTGAATAAAAAATTTTTGATTATCAAAAAACTCATTATTTTTCACTTCATAATTTACTACTTTAAAAGGAGCGCTATTAAACTTTTCATCATCTATGAACCTACCCCTTACCCAGTAGCTAACATATAAGTCTAACATATATATAACTTCATCTTTAACCATATTAGACTTGATAAATTCAGTTTCTCCAACCAAATAATCGCTGATGTTGTTATCGTCTTTGAATATCCCTAAGCTAAGAGTAGGGGCTGTTCCTTTTGCTTCTAACTGTATGGAGGAGTCTGATTGGTAAATTGGTTTTACGTAGCGCAAACCCAAATAAACAGAGGCAATACAAACCAAAAATATCAATACCATCCAAATAATACTTCGGCGAAGAATCCAAACAAATTTTTCGAAGTCAAACTCCGATAAAAAGTCATTTTCATCTTCTTCCCCTACGGGCTTATTAATCACATACTGACCGTTTGTGCTTGTACTCATGATTTTTACTTAAAGTTTCTGATAGCAAGGATAGTCAAAATAGTAGAAGAAAGAATACTTAGAATGGTAGAAAGTGAACGAGTGATATCTGTGAGTGTTTCCTCTCGCCCAATGCGTCTTCTTGGCTCCAGATAGATTACATCATTGGGTTCTACTTTTAGGTTAGCTGCCTGCAACCCTTCAAAGGTAGAAAGGTCTATTATCTGCATCACAGGTTTGTTGTATATGTTTCTGATAATGCGTAGTCTATCACCTCTCACTTTTTGGTCGAAATTAAGCCCTGCTGCTACTATGGCTTCTATGATACTCATATTATCGTTGTCCAAAGGAACGATTTTACCGCCCAATGCCCCTATAATCACTACTCTCCTATTAAGCAAGCGGCTTACTACATAGCTTTCTTTGTAATATTTTTCGTATTGTATGGAGAGTAAGCTATCTACCTGATAAAGTTTAAGCCCATCTAATTTGACCGCACCTAAAAGCGGCAGGTAGGCTTGCCCATCTTCTTGCACCATGTACCTGCGAAATGTACCAAAGTTACCGATGCCGATGCCTTGCTGTTGTCCCAAAGCTCCATTCATCATACTTTGATTTTGCCCTTGCCCTGCTTGGGTAACGTCCAACTGCCGCCTTCCCATCTGTATTTCCATGTTAGGGTCGGTGAGTAGCTCTCCTTTATTGGTGAAAATCTCTACCCCAATAAAATCGAACTTTCTGACCATATAATTTTTCTCTGCCTGTTCTGCGACTAATGTTGCTTTTTTAAACGCCTCATTGTTAAAGTTTTCATTTTCTTTGAACAAAATGGTGTATTGATAAAACCCACAAGAAGAACAAATAAAAACTAAAAATAATAAAAAACACCCTTGCCCGACTTTGAATACGATATATTTCATCTGATATGATAGACTTATTTGTGTATGCTGCCTTGAATTATAACAAAATTAAAACCAAATTCCATTTATTTGTAGGTGATGCCAAAGCCTTTTAAGTATTCGGCAAGCGAGTCCATTCCCATTTTTTTGCGGCGTTTATCTATGTTTTTCTCGTCTTCGATGGGTAGCACTTCGTATTGTTTTGTTTGAGGATTACGCTTTACCTGAGTTCCATAGAGCTGCTTTTTGCCTTGACTAATCAGCACTTTATCCTCCATAAGAGCCAAGTCGTACGTATTAGATTCCTCATTGCTTACCGATTTTCGTAGCAGAGGTAGATATTTTTCTTGTATGGCAATATCGCTATGCTGAATTATTAAAAACAGCGTCTGATTTGCCATGTCGCCTACTTCGCTTTTTCCTAACCAACCATACTTTTGAATGATTTGCTCTACTTTTGCCTGATTAAGGCTGTCTGTTTTCCTGATAAACTGCCCTAAAGAGTCTAACTGCGGCGAATCTATGCCATATTGCTTAATGATTTGATTGACAGCATGTCTGGGCTGCTGGTCGGCTGCATAGATTGCCTCCAATTCTTTTCTTAGCGAATCGTTAAGGACTGTTTGTGCAAAAGAATTGGCTTGAGAAAGCAAAACAATTGCGAAAATTAGTAATCTTATCATATCAAATATTTACTCTTTTTTTTTCAAGGTCAAATAAATCAGTCAAAACATCTGCCAAAGTTTCCGCTTCTCCTCGCCTACACGCCGCTTTGAGTTGGATAACAGGCATTTTAAGTATTTTCTGCATCATGCTTTTGGTAATTTTGTCTATCTTTTCGATTTCGTTTGCGTCCAGCTGCTTTATGTAACGTTCCATTTCCTCTTTGCGAATTTCCTCCAGCATATTTTTAAGTTTCTGAATCACAGGCGAAACTATCATTTCTTTTGTCCAGTCCAAAAAGTCTATAATTGCCTGATTTATAATTATTTCAACTTTGGGAATTGCATTTTTTCGGCGTTCTAATGCTTCGTTAATGCTATTATTAATCGCATCTACATTGTAAAGAAGTACGTTATTAAGATGCTCTATGGTGGGGTCTATGCTGCGTGGGATAGACAAATCAAAGAAATATTTGAAACCTACTATGCGAATATTGTTCATCATTTCTTTGCTGATGAGCGGCTCAACCCTATGAACGGCACAGACAACAAAGTCTGCCTCTTGAATATGCTGTTCTATTTTTTCGAAAGAAACAGCCTCAAAACCATACGTATTTGCTAAGGTTGCTGCTTTCTCGGCTGTACGATTGGCTATTTTTACGTTCTTTAGGGCAGTATTACTCAAGTTTTTTACCACATCTGTCCCTATCTCGCCCAAGCCAATAATGAGTAATTTTGGATTAGCAAACTGTGGAGAAAATCCTTCTATCATTTCCACAGTAGCATAAGATACAGAGGCTGTCCCGTCGCGAAAAGCGGTTTCTTGCACTACTCTCTTGTGGGTAAAGAATATAGTGTGTAGCAGTCGGTGCAAAAAAGTTCCTGCTAATCCTATCTCTGTTGCCCATTTATAAGCATTTTTTACTTGATTGATGATTTGAAAATCGCCCACTACTTGCGATTCCAAGCCGATGCTTACCCGAAACAGATGAGCTATTGCCTCTTCAGGATTATTAATAATTTGGAAATACGGAGTATATGTATCTATGTCAAAAATTCCTTTTTCTACCCCAATAAGTTTGATGAATAAGTGAGCAAGGTCTTCTTCGGAGCTATAGTAAATCTCTGTACGGTTGCAGGTAGAGATGATAAGGACTTCACTGATGCCTACTACCTCTCGGCTTTTTGCCAATAGCCTTCGGGTAGCCTGCTCATCGAGAGAGATGGATTCTCTGATGTGTATGGGGGCTGTTTTGTATGAAAGAGAAATTGCCTTAAAACTAAAATCCATAAGAGAGTTGTTAGATTTGTTCGTCTTTACAAAGATAGAAAAAAAAGCAATATCAAAAATCCTTTGGAATGAGATTATTATTATTTTGCTATATGATGGAAAAAGAAGAAACCTCAGCAAGAAATACTGCCGAAGTTTCTATACAAATGACCAATAATTTTTACCCTAAAATGTGTATATTATTCTTCTGCTGCTACCTTAGGAGTGCCTGCTGCTTCTGTTCCTTTTTTGCGGATGCCTGTCTTTTTGACTTTTTCCTTTTCTACTACTACAACCTCTTCCACATCTGCAAAAATACGACCGCAATGCTCGCATACAATAATCTTCTTTTTCTCACGTATTTCTGCTTGGCGTTGTGGGGGTACTATATTAAAGCAACCACCGCAGGCATCTCTTTTTACCATCACTACAGCCAAGCCATTTTGAGCATTTTCCCTAATTTTTGAATAGGGGCGGTACAAACGCGGCTCTATGAGCTTGCTTCTTTTCTCACGTTCTTTTAGCAGTTTGTCCTCATCTTCTTCGCTTTCCGACATAATGATGTCTAACTCTCTTCGCTTATTTTTGAGGTCTTTGTTGCGTTCCTCTAAGGCTTTTTCGGTATCGTCTATTGCGTCCTCTTTTTTCTCAATTTTGGCAAGAGTTTCCCTAATTTTCTTTTTGGCAACTTGTCCTTCGAGGTCTTGAAGTTCCATTTCTTTGGAAATAGCTTCAAACTCACGATTATTTTTTACGTTGGCTTGCTGCTGTTGGTATTTTTCTGTGAGGCGTTCAGCTTCCTTTATTTCTTGCTTGTGCTTAGAAACAGTTTCATTAAGTACGGTTAGTTCCTCCTTGAATTTACTAATTCTGGTTTCATAGCCCGCAATTTCATCTTCCAAATCCTGAACTTCGACGGGCAAATCCCCTCTTACTTTTTTGATTTCATCTAATTTGGAGTCAATAATTTGCAATTTTAAGAGTGCTTCTAACTTTTTTGCGACTGGATTTTCCATAAAATAGTGGTATATCTGCTATTTGTAGCTTGATTTTGTGTGTTATTTCAATGTTTTTGGTAAAAAAATCAATCAGATTAGATACAATTTTGATTTTTTTACTTTATAATCTGCAAATTTATGAATAGTTTTTCAAAAAGTATGCAAATCAGCCTATTTAATATAAAGTTTTTTATTGGTCAAAATCTATGCTGTTTATATGGGAAGAATAATTGACGATTTCAGTTTGAATTTGTTAAAAATAAATTAGAATAGCATTTATCATTTTGAAAAGTGAATTATTTTATTAAGTTTGTATATTGGCAAGTATAACATCAAAAAATTAGTACCGTATATGCAACTGAATATTAGAAAGGAAGGGGATTTTGAGTTTATAGATGAGGGCAATGGAGAGATTTTATTACTACTACATGGACTTTTTGGGGCATTGAGCAATTGGGCTGAAGTAGTTAATTATTTTAGCAAGACACATAGGGTCATTATTCCTATGCTCCCGATTTATAATATGCCTCTCCGAGAAGCAGGGCTGAACGGGTTGGTGCGTTTTGTAGAAAAATTTGTAAATTTTAAAAAAATAAATCAGATTACTATTTTGGGTAACTCTTTGGGCGGGCATATTGGCTTGATTTATACGCTCAAGAATACGGAAAAAGTAAAAAGATTGGTGCTTACGGGCAGTTCAGGCTTATTTGAGGATAGCATGGGCGGTTCTTACCCCAAAAGAGGAAATTATGAATACATCAAAGAGCGTGTAGCTTATACATTTTATGACCCGCATGTGGCTACGAAGGCATTGGTAGATGAAATTTTTGAGGTGATGAACAGTATTTCCAAATGTTTGTGCATAGTGGCGGTAGCTAAATCTGCCCAACGGCACAATATGGCAAACGATTTGATTCATATTAAAATACCAACTTTGCTCGTGTGGGGACTGAACGATACAATTACGCCCCCCTTAGTAGCCCATGAGTTTGATGCTTTGCTCCCTATGCCTGAACTAAAGTTTATTGACAGATGCTGCCATGCCCCTATGATGGAACATCCGCATATTTTCAACCAATATTTGTCAGAGTTTTTAGAAAAATATAAAATATAAGCCAAATGACGGACATTGATAAAGAGATAACTACGATTGATTACTTGGTTGCGCGCGACTTTGTCAATGCAATGATTCCGCCATTAAAACCAAGCGATACGGTACAAAAAGCCTTAGATTGGATGAGTGAGCTAAAGGTGCATCAGCTTGCGGTTGTCAAAGACAGCGAATATTTGGGCATGGTGCAAGAAGACCGTTTGTACGATTCGGAAGATTTCGATGCCCTCATTAGTAATTTCTCTTTGCAATATAGCACTATCTATGTCTTTGACCATCAGCATTTCTACGAGGTAATCAATGAAGCAAATAAGAATAACCTGCAAGTGATAGCTGTGATAGACGAATTTAAGAAATACGTGGGGGTAATTTCTGTGAACGATACGGCAAAAGCCTTAGCGCGGAGTTATGCTACCCAAGAGCAAGGAGGAATTTTGGTGCTTTATATGCGCGACTATGACTATTCGCTCACCGAAATAGCGAGGCTGGTGGAGTCAGATGGTGTAAAGATATTAAGTAGCTACATAGAGCCTGATACTTATGACCGAAGCATGATAAAACTCACACTGAAGCTAAACCGCACCGACCTATCAAGGGTAATAGCAACCTTAGAACGTTTTGATTATCAGATTATAGCAAGTTTTCATGAAAGCGAAAAGCTAAATACTCACAAGGAGCGTTTAGATATGTTGCTCCACTATTTGCAAATGTAATGCGTAAGTATTCTGACGTTTTTCTTATTTTGGTATATCTTCATACGGGATTTTGATAACAAAAAGGCTGTTTAAGTCTTTGGCTATCTGCGTGTTGCCCACTAAAAATAAGTCGCCATTTTCATTTACTTTTGCATCTTGAAGATAGTAGGGAATATTTCTCCCAAGTGTTTTTAATAATTTATATTTTTTCTCTCTTACTAAGTATTCATAAATTAGTATCTCATAACCTCCCGAATTTTTGATAAGTAGAATTCTATCTTTTGCTTTTCTGATGAACGTTTCCCTGTCATTAAAATCTAAGTCGAAGGTACGATAAATCTCGCCTGCCGCTTTTGCTTTTTCAAAAATCTCTGAGGTGCGGAGAGGAGTGCGGAATCTATTGCCATATTTTGTCTTAACATCTTTGTATGCCGAGCTGTTGCTTCCTTTCGAGCTTGCCCACGCTTCTGCATCTCTGAAAATAGGGTCTTCTAATACTTTGCTTTCTAACTCTGCTTTCATGGAGATAGCGGGCGTAAAATAAAAACTTGTTTGCAAACCCGCATTGGAGTATATCACAAAAATATATTCATCTTCATTGATGGGAAAGACATTGGTGATGATGCCTATTTCGCCATATTCCAACTCCACAGAACTCACGCACAGAGTAGTTATCTTAGTAAGGTTTTGGCTTACAGCAAGAATTGTGTTTGTATTGCGGTTGAGCGTAGGGTTAGGATTTGGATATTGCCACAAAATAAAATGCTGATTACTTTCGTTCAAAAAAATAGTCCTGCCGCGCAAGTTCCAATTATTATTACTCTGTACTTTCAAGTTTCTATCCAAAATATTGACCTTATTTTCATTTACATGAAAGTATTTATCTTTGCCTAATAAAGCCCTCTGCGGAAGGAGTGTGAACTCGTCGCGAGTATAAATAATGCGCTTTATTTGCTTGCCTGTTTCTTTATCTATTTGTATTTCTGCAATGTAATCTTGGGAAGTGTAGTCATTGAGTCTGTCGCCATCTGGGGTAATGATGGTATAGGCAAACAAGCTAATATAGTCAGTATTTTCTTGCAATAGCATCGGGGCTATGTAGTCTGTACTTTTAAATTGCCACTCAAGCTGCCCTACCCTGTCTAACTTAATGAGGTTCGGACAGGATATCCTGAACAGATTATCGCCGCGCGTGATGTCGGTCAGTTCTGCTTCGAGCAGAAGCATACCTACGTCATTGGCGGTAGGCAGGCAGGAGATAGTACCCGAAAGTTCCGTATCATATATTTTATAATAGGTATCATTAATGGTTAGGTCTTCTTTTTGGCAAGCAAAAAGAAAAAATAGTAGAATAAAATTGAAAATTTTTGGGTATATATTTTTCATATTAAAACACTTTAAAATTGAGGTGGTAAAGAAGTGAAAAACCAAGTTCTAAATTGCTAATCTTAATATCGTTAGGAATATCATAAAAACCGAGTGCTACCTCTGAATTAACAAATCGGTTATTAGAATTAGTCAGGTTTACGAGTCCTTTTTTGTAGCGTGCGTCTAAGTTCAATACGAGCCTATCGAGCCTGTAAGTAAAGCCAAAACCTAATAAATAGCCACTATTGGCACTAACAAAATTTTCTTTGTTCTGAAAACTCTGTGCGGCAGTGATGAAGGAAGCATTGCTCTCTTTGGTGGCATCGAGCAAAAAACCGTTAAACCAGCCTGCGGAGATGAAAGGACTAAATTTGTAGGCAGTAGTTAGGCTATAGCTAACGGAGATAGGGATTTCCAAATACCTCACCGTCTGCCTATAGGAGTAGGAGAACTTAGTATTGATGGCATCTGACTTGCCCGTTCTTTGCAGGTTGTAGTCTTCCCTGTAGCCGTATGTATAGCTTGAGAGAGAGGGGGCTATCGAGATAGATAAATTTTTTAGCATTCGATATTTGATGTAAAAACCAAGATAAAAACCTGTTCCGAAGTTGTATTTTTCATCACCTAAATTGGGGTTATCAAAGGCACTTATCACAGAAATAGGCTCTCCAATTCGTTCTGCAAAAGTTGCATTTACCCCCATTTGCAGCCCCACAGAAAATAAAGAAGAGGCTTTAAGCGTATCCAAAGCGGCTTGGAATCGCATGAGGTCATCATCGGCGGCTTTGTAGAAAGGGCGAAGTGCAAGCATTTCTCGCAATGGCTTTTCCGAATCGTTTATTCTGTCAAGAGTAATATAGGACATAGCGAGCAGTCTATAAATATCCGCTTTTACGCCTTGGTATAGTTTGGGAAAAGTGGGCGATTTGAGGATATCTTCCAATAGATAAGTCGCCGAATCTATTTTTCCCTCTTCGTAATAATGCTTTGCATCGATGTACTTATCTTCTAACTCCACTGCGGTTTGGGCGAAAGCAGGCGCACTCAAAAAAAGTAAAAAAAGAAGGTAATAGCTAACTTTTAGTTTATTCATACTTCTGAGGCATTGGGTTAATAGTTGATTGTTGGCTTAACTAATTGTTTGTCTTTGATATAAAACCTCCATTGTGCGTCTGAAAGCTGTTTTTCTTTGAGATTATTTTTTAACTTCTCATACATTTTTTTAATATCTACTGAGCGTATTTGCATTTTATGATTATCGCTAAAGAGTAAATATTGGCTATTGGCATCAAACTGTAGAGCAAGCACCTGCCCTGTCCTATTAGGCATATCTAAAGGAGCAAGGCGAGTTAGCTCTTCTATATTCCTTATTTCTCTTAAGTCCCATAGCTTCAGCAGTCGGTCAAGCCCCGCAGAAGCAATCCACTTCTCATCGGGGCTTACTGCAATATCGTACATGATGCCCAAATGCTTGCCATCTTTGAGTCTTACAGGGGTAGCGGGCGACTGTTTTAGGTCAAAAAATAGCATTTCGCCCTTGTCCGTAGCGGTAATGAGCCAGTTTTTTTTCTCTAAATATTTAATATCAAAAAAAGTAAAATGGTCGTTTTGGTATAGCACCGTAGGTGGTTTTGTCAAATCGTCAAAATTCCAAGAAACGATGCTGCCATTCCTTAGCCCTGCAAAAAGGCGGTTTTTCGAGAAAACAAAACATCTTGCTATGTCGGCGGGCTTTAGAGTGGCTACTATGCTGCGTTTGCTCAAATCCCAAACAATGATGCTCGCATCTCTGCCCGTAGAAATGAGAAACATCGACTCTTTTATGGTTAAAATATCTACTGATAAGGCATTTTCCTTGTGCTTATAGATAGGTTTGATAGGATATTCATTTTCAGTAATTTTTTTGCGATTCGTACCCAAAGTAGCTCTTGGCGGGCTGTTAGTAGGGATAAAAAATACATCACCATCAGTAGAAGTAATGGCTATATTTTGCCCATCGGGGCTAAAAGCCAAAGACCTAATGTATTCTGGTTCTTTGCCGTTAGTGAGAAAAAAACTATTTTTCTCGTGCAGGTCTGGAAAACCCTTTTCATTATCATCAACAATTTCTGCAATGACTAATTTGTTTTTGATACCAAAAGCAATTCGCTTATTTGCGGGATTGAGGGCGAAAGCTTTAATTTCGCCAGTGATAGCTTCCCCCTTCTCGTTGCCAAGTTCCCCATCAAAAGTGAGCAGCGCATCTTGGAGGGCATCAAGTATTTCTAAGGAATATTGCTTTGCTCTCTTTCTTTCATAATCTTTTTTTGAATACGCACTATCTATAAGTAGGTAAGATGTAAGTGCCATGAGTGATTTTAGTGTTGTATTCTCTTCTGACTTTATCTCTTTGGATTTTGTAGCGATTTCTTTGGCATTGAAACGGTATAAACTTCGTAAAGCATTGTCTTTTTCGATATTTGCATTTTTTGTTGCTCCGTCCGCAATCATCGCGGAAATTTTTGCATTGTCGCTCTCTACTTTGGCTTCTACAGTTTTTTGGTCAGCTAATTTTTTTTGGTCAAGTGCTATTTGCTGCTGCCTTAGGGCTTCTGTTGCACTTTTTTTAGCTTTTTCGGACTCCATAGTGGCGACTTTGGCACTTTCTTCGGCTTCTTTGGAGGCTTGGGTGGCTTTCTCTTTTTCTTGTTTTGCGAGGTTTTCTTGTTTTTTGGCTTTTTCTTCCGCCTGCTTGCTTTTTACCAATGCTTCCTTTGTCTTTTCTCCTTCTGCTTGTATTTCTTGGGTAAATCTTTGCTGAAAAATAAAGCCAATGACGAGCATAGCAACAATGAGTGCAGCAGCTCCTCTTATTAAGCGTCTATTTCGTCTTTTCTCACGCTGCCGCGCATCTCTTTGTTTTTGGCTTGCCTTGATGAGTTTTACTTCGTTTTCGTTCCAAAATCTCATGCCATCAGAGCCTGCTTCTACTATTTCTAAGTCTGTTTCGTCCAGCACAAGCTCCTCCAGCTCTGTCTTTCCCATCTCATCAATATCCTTGTTAATAGAACTCATGCGGTTTTCCAATATCCGCACTGCTCTCTGTCCCTTTTTATCAGATTTTCTATATTCACTTTGCACTACGGGGGCGAGTGTGTCGTGTGCCAAGCCCGTTACGGTGCGTGAAAAACCTGCTAATAAATATAATTCTTGAAATTTTTTGATGATGGGTTCTATTACCTCCACCCGATGCCCGTACTGCTTTTGTATTTCTTCTATTCGCCTACTCCCCGCCGTTCCCAGCACTGTAGTATGGTAGTTGAGAAGTTCTAAAGCCAAACCCGATGCTTCCTCTTTTTCGTTCCACTGCTTAAAATAGCCCATTTGTTGGTAGAAAAAGTCATGCATCAGGATACCTTCTTTTTTTAACTCCTGATATTTATTAACCGAAAAATACCGTAATTCTTCTTCCTCCGTCATGTTCCACATCTTTGTAAGTAAGATTTGGAGAATCGGGGCGATGGAAGAGTCTTTATCTTCGAGTAGGTCGTCAGCAATGATGACGGGCAACTCTGGCTCTATGGTCAATCGGTATTGGTTTTTTACTCTTGGGGTCAGGGTCAAGCCTGTAATGACTTCTATGATGTCCCTGCGTTCCAAATGCTTTAGGAAAACGCCCTCTCTTGGGATTTGTAGCAGTTTGAAGGATTCATCAAACTCAGCACTGTACTCTTTGCGATAGCTCAAGATGAGCTTGCCTATAGGTCTGTCTTTCGGATCGCCAAAAATCACCCGCACTTGCTCCAAAAAATCAGATAGTTCTTTTGGCAAATCGTCATTGGGGCGGGTGAAAACTTCCTCTGCTTGGTCTAAAATGACAATGAATGGCTGCAAAGCCTCTTTTTCCTTTTTTTTCCACGTAGTTTTGAGAGAATGGTCTGTTTCGTCTATGACTACATCAAACTGTTTGCTTTTTTGTTCTTGCAACTTTAGCTGCTCAATGGTAGCGAGCAAGTGCGTGCGTGCCTCTCCTTGCAAGCCTTCAAAAATGGTTTGCAACTGACTGATAGTCTGCGAAGAAGAAGGTTTTTCTACTATCCCAATACTGTCATTAGCTGGTAAAGGATTTACATTTTCAGCTTCCTCTTTATTTTCTACTTTTACTTCCTCGTGTCCTACCGCTTCTACAATTCCCAAAGCATCTTTGAGCGTGCCAAGCAAGCCCTTTTCTTGGTTTCTGCGGATATAAACTACTTTCGCAACTTGTTCCAAGCGGGGTAGCACTCCCGCATCGAGCAGGGAGGACTTACCCACGCCCGACTGCCCATAAAGCAAAATGATAGGGGCGGAATTTTTGTCGATGGCGCGCGTGTATAAATCTCTGATGTAGTAAGACCTACCAAAAAATATTTCGGTATGTGCCTCGCTATAACGCTCTAAAAAACGGTAAGGTCTTTCGGGCAGGTTAAACATTTGGCTCACATCGGGCAAGCCGAAAAGCGGATTATCAACGGCTTCGGGTAAGTTCCAATCTTTTACAATTTCTGCCCCCTGCTTGTAGTACATTTCCCAAGGCAGGCGGTCAGGCGGAGGTGCATCTTTTTTGGCATCTTTCCGATAAAGCCCTCTCGTATTTACTTCGCCCTTTCCCTTATCGTACCCTTGCTGAATCTTGATGTAGTCGAGGGCTTCCAACCATGCCTTGTCAATAGAAAGCCCTTGTGCCAAGCCATTATAAAAACGAATGGAAAGATTGGTAGCTATATCGTCTGCAATGGCTGAAGAAGTACCTACTACGGCAGGCACACCCGCCTCCACCAATTCTATAGTCTGCTGCTGCGTGCTACAGCCATTGAAAAATACTAATTTTAAACCTTTTTGTTTGGCAAAAAAAGAAACTAAGCCAGAGCCATGCGCTACGCCATGCGAACCGTCAAGTTGCTCTAAAAGTAGCTGATAGCCATCGGCATGACCGCCGTAGTGAAAAATGGCAACTCTATCCTTGTATCGTGCTTCTTGGAAGGTATCTAACATCTGCTCGATAGTCGCACTTGCCCGCTCTACCACTTCGCAAAGACCAGCCTGCACTGCGGGCGTAAGTGCCTTCCGCAAACCATCTAACTCTTTTGGCAAATTTCGTAAATAGCGAGCGTTGTCTTCCTTGTCATTAGCAAAGGCAAGAAAAATGACAGGTTTTTGTTTGTTCCCTTCGTTTTGCATGGATAAGCGTTTTATTGTTTTTATAATCTTAGTGCCAATTTGCCCGTAGCCTTAACATCTTTGAGAACTTCAAATACCACAAAATAGGCTGTAATGAATGTAGAAATTATCAGATAGCCAATAACGAGTTCTTTCCCCCAAGCAAATATGCTGCTGATACCAAACCAATCATTGGTTTGGTAAATAAACCATGAAGCAAGTGAATTTTTAACAATTTCCCACGCCAAGGATAGCGGATTTCTGTCCATCAGTTCGGAATAGCTATAAATAGAAAGAAATACAAACCCACCATAAATAAAAGCATTAGGCAGCCCAATAGTCCCTAAATTGCCATAAAAATAAAATACCAAGGCAGTAATGCAGGAAAACTGTACCCAAATCCATGCGTTGAGCAAAGGAGAACTTTGCGGTTCGTATTTCTGATAGTGATAAATGTCATCTATTTTCTTGACGGGATAACGTTCTACTACGTCGGCAGGTCGCCAGCCCGTAGGCATAAACCATATCCGAAATTTATCCCAGATATTATTGGTATGCCATGCGTCCTTGATGAGTAACCAAAGGTGCAAAAAGTTAATTTTGATGGGATTCCACGTATCCGCAGGGCGAGTAATGCCGTAAACAGGCGGTACATTTGGCAGTTCCTCTTGGAAAGTACCAAACAGTTTGTCCCAAATGATAAAAATCTGCCCATGATTTCTGTCTAAATATTCGCTATTAATAGCATGATGAACTCTATGATGAGAGGGCGTAACAATGATTTTTTCTAAGAAACCCATCTTGCCAATGTGCTGTGTATGATACCAAAATTGGGCAAAAAGATGGATAGGGGCTACTATAGTGATGATTTGGGCGGGAACACCAAGCAAAGCCGCAGGTAATAAGAAAAAGGTAAACAGATTGACAAAAGAGGAAATACTCTGCCGCAAAGCACAAGCCAAGTTAAAATCTTCGCTGCTGTGGTGTATGGCGTGTTTGTTCCAAAAGAAATTTACCTGATGGGCAATGCGATGCACCCAATAGCCGCTAAAATCGAGAGCGATGAAGGCAACAACTACAGTAAAAACGGTAGACTCAATCTGAAAAAGAGCCACTTTGCTCACTAACCAGCCATAAGTAATGATGGAAACACTTAGCCCAAGTACGTCTTTGACCGTATTGGTAACGCCCGAACTAAGGCTCGAAATCATGTCCATATTCCGATAAGTGTCCTTGCCTACGTACCAGCCATATAGCTTTTCGAGCAGGACTGCCAACAAAAAAATTGGCGAGGCAATCAATAAAATTTTTCCGTATAGTTCCATGTTTATTGGTAAGTTTTTGGTGATAAATTCAAATGTATGATATAACAACTTTTACCTCCCCCTGCCCCCTCCGAAGGGGAAAAAACTATATTCTCCCCCTTTGGCGGGGGCGGGGGGAGGACATCATACAATTAGAAGCACCACCTAATTTTTATTTCTCAAAAATAAGTAATCATAAAGAAAAAAACAAATTTGCCACTTGTTTCGGCGTAATAGATTGAATACAAGGACAGTCCATACTTTTTTTACAGTCATTGCAAGACTTATTCAGGCAAAGCGTCTGTGCCTGTATGCCCAAAGGTTGCCATCGTTGGGGGTGTATGGGGCGCATAGGTGGGAAAATACCTATTGCTTTTTTGCCAAGTGCCGCCGCTATGTGCAGAGGTCCCGTACTGCAAGCAACCAAAGCACCAACTTCATTGATAAAACTAACTAATTGACTAAGAGATAGTTTCCCTGTCAAATCATACACGTTTTCAAAGTTAAAAATAGAAGGGAGTAAGTTTTTTATCTTTTCTCCTTCTGCTTGCGTTCCTGTAATGAAAAATTGAAATTTCTCCTTTGGCAGTAGCTGAATCAGTGCTTGGTAATTCTCCAAATTCCATTCCCTTGCGCTCCCTTTGGACTTGGGGTGGAGGATTAGGTTAAACTTTTCTTTGCTTACTAACTGCTGAAATTCTGATGGCAGAGGAGTTATTTTGCTCATGCCGTAGAGTTTGCCAATTTCTGAGAGAGCGTAATCAGTTTTTAGCTGCAAAGGCTGCAAAAGTTTCAAATTTAGCTGCGCTTCGTGCAAATCTGAATTTTTGCGACCCAAATTTACCATTTTGTTGCAGCTAAACCAGTGAAAAAGTCGATGACTTGTGCCTATGCGTATAGGAATGTTTACACGCTTTGCCAAACTTGCTATTTCTTTATCAGGAAAAACATGAATAATGGCATTTGCTTGTAACTCTTTGAGCAGTTGCGGATGCTGCAAAATTTCCTCCCTGTCCAAAAATTTATCTACAAAATTGCTCCCCTCAATGATGGCTTTCGTATAGCTTTTCCCAATAAAAAAAACTTGACTATCAGGGAGTTGTGCCTTGATAGCTCCTGCCATTGGCAAGGTAAGCACTACATCTCCCAGATTGTCGGTGCGTGATAAAATAATTTTTTGCATCAAAACTTATTTCCTTGTAAGAAACTTTTAATGTCCATTTGCTTTTTTCCTTCCGCTTGCAATTCTTCAATGCTCACGTAGCCATCTTTGGTTGCTATGTGTAGGAAACTCTTATTGTCCGTTTGCAGCGTGCCTACTTCGCCAAAAGGCTCTATTTCAAAGGGTTTCACCCTAAAAATTTTATATATCTTCCCTTTTACTTCCGCCCAAGCCGTAGGGATAGGGGCAAGTCCTCTCACAAAATCATACACTTGCTTGGCATGTTGGTCAAAGTTAATTTGGCAAGTTTCCTTAAAAATCTTCGGCGCAAGTTTTAGTTCTTCGGTCGGAATCTGTGATTGAGGAATAGTTTTTACTTCGCCACTTTCTATCAGTTGAACAGTTTTTAGTACCAAATTAGCTCCCTTTTGCATAAGCCTTTCGTACAGCGTTCCTATCGTATCTTCCTCATAAATAGGCTCTTTATCTTGCAAAATCAAATCACCTGTATCTATTTCTTGTTGGAGGAAAAAAGTAGTTACGCCTGTTTCTTTCTCACCATTGATGATAGCCCAGTTAATAGGGGCAGCCCCTCTGTAATGAGGTAATAATGAGCCATGTAGGTTAAAAGTGCCTAATTTTGGCATTGCCCAAACTACTTCGGGCAACATTCGAAAGGCAACCACTATTTGCAAATCAGCTTTATAAGCGGCAAGTTCTTCTAAAAATTCAGGATTTTTGAGTTTTTCGGGTTGCAAAACGGGAATATGATGCTGCAAAGCACACTTTTTTACGGCAGAAGGGACTAAAGCCGAACCTCTTTTCCCTTCTTTGTCGGTTGCGGTGATGACCGCAACTACGTTGTAGTTATTTTGTATGAGAATTTCCAATGCAGGAACAGCAAATTCGGGCGTTCCCATGAATATAATACGGGGGTTCTTCATTTTAAAAATTTGGATTTTACTTTATAAGTGCCTACTTTCTCAAAATCAGAACATCATAAAACTTAGCCCAAAAGTAAGCGGCATTACCGCCTGATTTGGCAATAATTTATTTGCCTGAAACAAATCAGAAAGGCTATAATAGGTATATAGGTGCATACTTTTGTACCCAACTCTGCCGTAAATGCCATAGCGGAATCGGTTGAGCAAAAAATCGTCTTTGAATTTTTCTGTCCGTAAGTCATCTCCTGTGCCGTATTTCACTTTTGTATGGGCTGCCACCAACACACCCGCCTTGAATCCTAAGATAAAGCGAAAAGTTTGTCTGCCTGTAGAGGTTACTGCCCTAAATTCTACAGGAATATCCAAGTAGGTAGGGGCAAGTAAAGATTTTCGCACATCTGCATAAGCAAGCGGAAAAACGCCTACTATCTTGTTATTCTGCCCGTCAAACGTTTCCCGAAGGGTAACGTTTTTCTCAAAACTGTATCTTTCCATCGAAACGCCAATTCCTGTATTAAAAGTGAAATGGTCGCTGATATAAACTTCATAAAGTGCTGCAATATTGACAGTTCTTGACCCTATCAAGTTGATTTCCATGTTGGTAGGTGCATTGCCGTAAGTGCTAAAGCCAATATCCATCACAGGTTTTACAGGCACTTTGCGAAGAAAAGAGAATTGGGCAAAGCCATTGGTAGCATACAAAAAACTTAGAATAAAAATTATTTTTTTCATTTGAATAACCATGTTAAGTGATGAGTTTTTAGTTCTATTAAAATATTTATTATGTATGTATATTCGTCTTTAGGTAAATAAATTGATTATCAGTATGTTCGCTTAAACTGGAACGCCGAATCGGGCAAATGTATTGCGGCGGCGAACTGCTTTTATTTATTTCTATAAAAAAGATATTGAAAAATAACGATGACTACTGAGGTAAATAGCGTGCTAAAAAGGGCTTTGAGCAAGGTAAACCCAAATAAATGAAAACTCCATGCCTCGATGAGGAACAAAGGAAAATGGTGAACAGCTGTAAGCAGGGCGGTATAGGTTACAAACCACCGCAAGCCCATGATGCTCAGATAGGGTTTCATTGCTATTTCGTAGCCGCCGCTCGGTCTGATGAGGTTGGCAATATAGGGGCGGAGGTAGCCCAAAAATACGCAGCAGGCAGCGTGTATGCCCAAAGTATCGTAGAAAATATCTACACAAAAGCCCAGCACAAAGCCGACAGCCATCAGCCAAAGACTGCTCAACTGAAAAGGGAGTAATAACATTACTGAAATATAAACAAGGCAAAATGCCATATCAAATAACGCCCAATGACGAATAAATAGGACTTGGAGGGCGAGGTAGGCAAGCGAACTAAGCACTGAAGATAAATTGTTCATCTTAATATAAAGGCTCGTGTAAAAATTTATTTCTCTATTAAGGATTTCTCTTGCAAAGAATCCAGTTGCACTTGTTTTTTGTTTTTAACTACATAAACATAGTTGAGCGAACTAAAATCGGTAAAGAATGCTATTTTTACTTTCAAAAATGAATTACTTTTTGTTAGGCTCACAGATTTTACCCTGCCAATAGGGTAATTTTCGGGATAAACTTGGCTAAATCCTGAAGTAATGATGGTGTCATTGACTTTCAAATCTACGTGCCGCCCTATCTCAAGCAAATCTGCCTCTCTATAATCGAGCAAATCCCACTTTGTAGTGCATATAATATTACTTTTTTTGACACGAGAAGCTACTTGTATATCGCTATTCAAAAGAGAAGTAACAGTAGCATAATCTTCCGAACACGCTTTTACCTTCCCTATGACTCCTGTGCCGCTTACTACCCCCATGCCCACTACTACGCCATCTTTGCTCCCTTTGTTAATAGTTAGGTAGTTTTTACTTTTGAATAATGAGTTATTAATTACTTTGGCTTTGATGTAGTCGTACTGAGGTAGGATAGCAGTGTCGTAATCAGCCCCGCCAAATTTCAACCTACTAAGTTCTTCTTTGAGCATGGCATTTTGGCTTGCTAAGTCTTCGTTTATACTTCTGAGAAGAAAATAGTCATCTACATAATTTTTAGCACTGTATAGCTCTGCTATCAGTACATTGGAAGAGGTAAAAGAAGAAGCGCTCTGATAGGTATTATTGCGGACAACAAGCCAACCGCAAATTGTTTCTAACAGTACGAAAGTAAGGAATATCCTATATCTAAAAAAAAGTTGAAGCAGTAATTGCATAGTATATAAAAACAAAACCTAACAGATTTTTGAAAACCTGTTAGGTTTCAAACTTCTAAAACCCAATTAAGTCATCAAAATACTTTTGAAGTGCTGCAATCTATTCAGCGTAATGCCTGTACCTCTGACAACAGCTCTAAGCGGGTCATCAGCAATATGAATCGGCAGCTTAGTCCTGATAGCGAGGCGTTTGTCAAGCCCTCTGATGAGTGCGCCCCCACCCGTAAGGTGAATACCGTTGTCATAAATATCTGCTGCTAACTCTGGCGGCGATATTTCTAATGCCTTGAGTACTGCTTCTTCTATTTTGGAAATAGATTTATCAATAGCAAAAGCTATTTCGTGGTAAGAAACTTTGACTACTTTCGGAATCCCCGTCATCAAATCTCTGCCTCGTACCTCATAGTCATCTGGCGGATTTTCTAATTCTGCCATTGCCGAGCCAACCTCAATCTTCACTTTTTCAGCTGTTCTTTCCCCTACAAGAAGGTTATGCTGCCTTCGCAGGTAGTCCAGAATATCTCGGCTAAAAATATCGCCTGCCGTCCTGACTGACTGATCGCATACAATACCCGAAAGGGCAATGACGGCAATCTCTGTTGTTCCGCCACCAATATCCACAATCATAGTACCTACGGGCTTCTCGATGTCGATACCTATACCAATAGCGGCGGCAATAGGCTCGTGAATCATATACACTTCCTTTGCCCCTGCGTGTTCGGCGGAATCCCGTACGGCACGTTTTTCTACCTCCGTAATGCCCGAAGGAATACAAATCACCATTCTATGCGAAGGAGAGAAAAACTTTCGCCCATTATCAATCATCTTAATCATGCCTCGTATCATGTGTTCGGCGGCATGAAAATCTGCAATTACGCCATCACGAAGCGGTCTGATAGTTTTAATATTCTCATGCGTTTTCTCGTGCATGAGCATTGCATCTCGCCCAATCGCAATCACCTTCCCTGTAGATTTGTCCAATGCTATAATGGAAGGCTCATCAACCACAATTTTATTTTTATGAAGAATAAGGGTATTTGCCGTTCCTAAGTCAATCGCAAGGTCACTTGAAAAAAAATCCATGAAACTCATAACTGTCTTGCAATATTTAATATATGTAGTAAAAATTTTCCGCAATTTAGCAAAATAATTGATACACAATGAAAAGCAGGTATTAATTATTTGCTTAACTTGGAATTAGTCGCGGCTACGCCTATTATCTTTACGCTTAAAATCGCCACGTTTGATAGATTTGATAAGTTCTATCCAAGCAAAAGGATTCAAAAAGGGAATGGTAGTGGCGAAGTTGCGATTCCCCATTTGCATAGATTGCTGGTTTAGATAAAACTTATAGTTCAGGCTTCCGTCCATTGGCATTGAAAAAGCCATATTTCTGATAGCCGTTGGGCTGAGGTTCTTTTGCATATTTTCCAACTCTTTCGATGGCAGATTTAGGGCTACAAATGCCTCTTTGAACTCCTCCTCGTCTGAGTAAGGCAATACTTCCACGCCTGCAAGCATAATTGTAGATTCTTTCAGATTAACAACTACATGATAGGACATATCTGTAACTCTTGGCACTATCAGACGCTGTTTTTGATAGCCAATCGCACTGATAATGATGGTATCTCCCTCCAAAGTAGGCATAGAGAAGAAACCTCGATAGTCTGTAAAAACACCTCGCCCTGCTTTGGGAACATACACATTCACACCCGGTACGCCATAGGCACTATCTCCCTGAACAATAAGCCCCGAAAGTGTAATGACTTTTCTTTCTCCTTGAGACCACGCCTTCTGCCCCGAAATGGAAAAAGCTACTACTATAAAGAGGATAAAAACGAATATTTTTTGCATATCTATTTTTTAAGAAATTTGATAGTCTTTGAATTTTTGATTTTAGAATAAATTTACCTCAAAAATCTTGTATTGCAAAATCATACACAAATAAGTAAAGATTTTTAAACAAAATTAACAAGCAAACAATGTTAAGAAAGTTTGAAGTTTTCGACCTCTTCTAAGGTAGTTAATACTTTATCGCGCAAATCTGCTTT
Source organism: Cytophagales bacterium (assembly GCA_004294445.1). Taxonomy (GTDB): domain Bacteria; phylum Bacteroidota; class Bacteroidia; order Cytophagales; family Thermoflexibacteraceae; genus Thermoflexibacter. The sequence goes on along the minus strand of REAZ01000014.1, from coordinate 11,382 downwards.
AAATGCTTCCAATTTGTTTGCTATTTGCTCATCATGCGTACCTATGATTTGTGCTGCCAAGATTCCTGCATTTCTTGCTCCGTTCAGGGCTACCGTTGCTACAGGAACACCCGCAGGCATTTGCAAAATGGAAAGAATCGAATCCCAGCCATCTATCGAGTTTGAGGACTTAATAGGTACGCCTATGACAGGTAAAGTGGTGATGGAAGCCACCATGCCCGGTAGGTGTGCTGCCCCGCCTGCCCCCGCTACTACTACTTTTATGCCTCTTTCTCTTGCTTTTTCGGCATATTCCATGAGCCTATGCGGGGTGCGATGTGCCGATACTACGGTCATCTCAAACGCTACCCCAAGTTCTTTTAAGGCTTTTGCAGCTTCTGCCATAACGGGCAAATCTGACTTACTTCCCATGATGATTCCTACCATAAATAAATGTGTTTAATGCTTAATAATGAAAAATTAGATTTTGCAAAAGTAGTACGAAATAAAGATTATGCTGTTAGGAAATCACTTTGTTCTTAATTTTTTGAAAAATACCTTTAATAAATCGCTTGTTTCTAAGAGCATGATGCCTTTTGCTACTTCTGTTTTGGGGTGAAAAAGGGGCTTCCCTACTTTTCCACAGCCATTTTTTTCATCGTTTGCCCCATAGACAACTCTGCCCAGCATCGCCCAATAGCACGCCCCCGCACACATCACACAAGGCTCTAAGGTTACGTATAGCGTACATTCGTTCAGGTAGCGCGAGCCTATAGTATTTGTAGCGGCTGTAATTGCAATCATCTCGGCGTGTGCCGTAGGGTCTTTGAGGGCTATAGTTTGGTTGTATCCCCTGCCAACAATCTTATCGGCACAGACGACCACTGCCCCCACAGGAATTTCTCCTTGCTCGCCTGCCTGCTGTGCTAACCGCAGTGCCTCCTGCATAAAAAAAACGTCTGTATCCATGCCTGCAAATATAAAAGGTTTTTACCTATATTTGCGGGCAAAATACTAAATCAGAACTTCAAAAATGAGAATTGTTCATACCGAATGTCCTATTTGCTCAGGTAAAAATCTTATCCCTTTCTTAGTCTGTAAGGACTATACCGTTTCGGGCGAGCAGTTCGAAATAGCTTACTGCCAGCCATGCCATACGGGACTCACCCAAAATATTCCTGACCAAGCAAGCATTGGTAGCTACTACAAAGCTGAAAGCTATATCTCTCATAGCAATACTAAAGCAGGTCTTATCAACCGTTTGTACCACTATGCAAGGAATTGGATGCTCAGAAGTAAATATGATTTGGTAAGCAAAGCAACGCACGTACATCAAGGTTCGCTGCTCGATATTGGGAGCGGGACGGGTTATTTTTTGGATATGATGAAAAAAAAACAATGGCAGGTAAAAGGAATAGAAGCCGATGAAGATGCAAGAAAGTTTGCAGAGCAGCAATTCGGTTTGACCATTTTTCCACCCTCAGAGCTTACCAGACTTGCTGAAAAACAGTTTGATGCCATTACACTTTGGCACGTTTTAGAGCATCTGCACGAGCTAAATGGCAGTTGGCAGCAGTTCGGCAGACTACTCAAAGATGCAGGGACGCTTTTTATAGCAGTGCCAAATCACGAATGTTATGATGCCGCACACTACAAAGCTCAATGGGCGGCGTATGATGTACCAAGACATTTGTGGCACTTTTCCCCAACTTCAATAGCTACTTTAGCCCAAAATCATGGTTTCCAAATTATGGAAAAGAAAATAATGCCTTTTGACCCCTTCTATATTGCTTTGCTAAGTGAAAAATACGCCGCAAACTCTATCGGACTCATCAGAGGAGCGTTACATGGGGGCATTGCCCTGCTCAGAGGCTTGCTAAATGTGGATAAATCAAGTTCTATTATCTATGTATTGAAAAAGAAAAGTTAGGATTTTTTCGGCTTTACCCACTATACTAATTTGAAACCGATAATCAACACGTCATCTACTTGATGCTCTTCCTCTGGCGTACCTATTTTCATCCATTGGTGCAGTGTATCTTCTAAGATATTTTTCTGCTCGGTCATTTGGCTATGATGATGTTGGAATAGCAATTCTCTAAGTTTCTGTCGGTGAAATTTTTTATTTTCTGCACCTCCAAATTGGTCTTGGTAGCCATCGGATAGTATATAGCAAGAAATTGGCTCGTCTTTGTAGGAAATAAGTTTCTTTGTAAAAATACGCTCTATACCGTGCTGTAGTCCGCCTATGGGATATTTATCTCCTTTTAAGGTGCTTATCTCGTTATTTTGCACATAAATAAGTGAATTTTTTGCCCCCGCAAACTCTATGGTTTTACTTTCCTTGTCTATCACACAGAGCGACATATCCATACCATCTCTGTTATCGCTTTGGTCTTGCTTTAGTACCTTTCTTACACTTTTGTGGAGTTCGTTCAAGATTTTATCTGCCTCCAAAATACCTTTCTCATTGACTATTTCGTTGAGAATTTCATTGGCAATCAGACTCATAAATGCGCCGGGAACGCCATGCCCTGTGCAATCTACGGCTGTAATAATTATTTTTTCCTTGCCTTCAGATGTTGTTTTTTCCTGAAACCAGTAAAAATCTCCACTCACTATATCACGAGGCTTAAACAAAATAAACGACTGCTCAAAGGCTTGGGCGATGCGGCTTTCTTCAGGCAGAACTACGCGTTGTATGTGCTTGGCGTAGTTGATACTTGCTGTAATATCTTCGTTTTTTTTCTCAATAATCTCTTTCTGATGTTTTATTTCGGCGGTACGTTCCTCTACTTTGCCCTCCAAGTCTGAGGCATACTCTTCCAACTGCCTGTTAGCATTTTTCAAATCGCTAATCAGTTGCTTATTTTCATTTTTTAACCGATACGATTCTAAGGCATTGTCTATAGTAATTTTGAGTTCGTCTGTATCCCAAGGCTTAGTAATATACTGATAAACACGCCCTTTGTTGATAGCTTGGATAATAGCCTCTACATCACTAAAGCCTGTCAGTATCATGCGTATGGTTTCGGGATAGTCGGGAATGACATTCTCCAAAAACTCAACGCCTGTGATTTCGGGCATACGTTGGTCAGTTATCAGGACTTGTACGTCATGCTTTTTCAAAAGTTCCAAACCCTCTCGTGCCGAAGTAGCTGTAAAGACATCATAATACCTACGGAAGGCAGCTTTGAAAATAATTAAGTTATCTATTTCATCATCAACGTAGAGAATACGGTATTTTTCTTGGCTCACGATACTAATTTATTTGAAGGATTTTTACTAATCAAACTTTGATTTGCAGTGTTGCTTAACTGCTGTGATATTAGGGGTAAAATAATTACAAACTCAGAGCCTTTGCCAAGCTCGCTAAAGACTTTGATTTCTCCTTTGTGTTTTTCTAAAATGCCAAAAGAAACAGACAATCCTAAACCTGAGCCTGAGCCAACATCTTTGGTAGTGAAGAAGGGTTCAAATATATTGTTTTTTACTTCTTCCGACATTCCCGTTCCAGTATCACGTATGCTAATTTCTATGGCGTTTTTGTATTTTTCGTCAGCATGTACGGAAGGGTAAGCAGTAGAAATAAAGATTTTACCTTTGCCTTCTGTAGCTTGAATGGCATTCATCAAAATATTCATAAATACTTGGTTCATCTGCCCAGGCAAGCACTCCACAGGAGGTATCTTTCCGTATTGCTTTACTATTTCGATACGGTCTTTATATTGGCTATGAAGCATTACCAAAGTAGCATCTAAGTTTTCCTCTATATCTACTTTTTTGAGCGTATCTTCGTCTAAGCGAGCAAAAGTACGCAAACTTTTTACTATTTCGGCAGTCCGCTCTGCACCTCGCTTAATACTCACTAATAACTCATCTATCTCTTCCCTAATTTCGGGGTAGGAAACATCTTTTTCCACTTTTTTAGCAAGTGGGAGGTTTGTCATTACATTTTCAATACTTATTTGTCTGTATTGCTCAAGGAGTTGGATAAGGTCATTAAAATCTGTTCTGAGGGAGATTGCCCCTGCGTAAGTAAAGTTTACAGGATTATTAATCTCGTGGGCTATGCCAGCAGTAAGTTGCCCTAAGGATGCCATTTTTTCAGAAGAAACTAATTGTGCTTGTGCTTTTTTGAGTTCGTCGAGTGTGATGCGTAGTTGGGCATTTTTGTGTTCAATTTCTTGCACTTTCTCTAAAAGTTCATTTTTTGTTTTTTCCACCTCTTTTTTCTGCTTTCTGAGGCGTGTAGAAAAAATATAAACCATCAAAAGAAGGATGGAAAGCATTACAGAAACTGAAGATATTCCCCAAAGTTTTGTTTTGAAGCTTTCTTCTTCTTCCTTTCGCTCTATTTCTATCTTTTTTTTCTCTTTCTCAAGTGCTTTTCTTGAGTTTTCTGCTGCCAAAAGTTCTCGTCCGATAGAGTCTTTTTGTAGAATGGCTTCTTTGAGCCTATTGAGCAAATTTTGAGTCTGCAATTTGCTTCTCTCATAAGACGCATCATTTTCCGCTAATGTTTTTTCCAAATCTCCTAACTGGTTTTTCAATCCATCTATTTGGGCAGGCGTAATATTGACATCACTGCTCAGTTTCTCGGAGAGTTGCTCGAACTTAGTTGCCAATTTTTTGTTATTATTTTCAAAGTCCCTGCGGCTACTTTCTATGTTTGCCGAAAGGCTTGATATTTCCCCTTCATATTTTGATTTGATAGAGTCTTGTGGAGCAGGTTGAGTATCTTGAAGATTGTTAGTTTTTGATGACACTTTTTCTTTGATGATACCGTTAGCGGGCGGGGTTAATCTTTCTACGTATATCTCCACAAGGTTATCATCATCAATAAATTGTGGCGTACCAATCATTTTGTACCCCTCTACCTCAAATGCACTTTTCTTTAAATTAGGGTTATTTATTTTTACAAATCCTTGATTATCAATATTGTAGCGAACGCCATCTATATTCACTTTTAATCCTCCTATCAAGAGCTTATTTTTGTTATAAACAGCAACGGTATATAAGGAAGACGGACGGTCTTCTAACAGTCTTACTTGAATAAAATTGGCACTCATCAGGCGAGCATTTTCTTTTTTAATGCTTTTTCCATTGATAATTAGGGCGTTTGAATTATATACAGAACTAACACTGAATCCTTCGGGAAGCATTACGGAGAAATACCCTAACTTATCGGTGTGGATAGAATCTTTGAGTACGGCATCTTTGATAGATACACTGCCGCTAATTACCCCTCTACCGCTTCTATAAAGCACCCTTCCTTTGAGCGCGCGGGCGGGCAAATCTATCACTATTTCTAAAGGCCGTGATTCTTTCGGGTAGTAGTTATGCCGCTTATATTCGAAGCCATCATCTGACTCTATTTCAATACGTTGAGGATTACCAATTTCTTTGGGCATTACAACTTTAAACTCCCCATTTACAGTAGTTTTGTCAGAAGATGGATAGCCTTCAACAAAAACTGTGATATTATGTACAGGTATAAAATCGGGCTTTACCACTCTACCTCGCAGTACAAAACCTTGAGATTGTGCATGATTACAGCAAAAAATAAAAATTAGAAATATGAATATAGTAGAAAATTTATTCATCAGTCATCATGTGATACGTGCTAATTTTTTTACTAAATAACAAAGATTATGTAAGTTTAATAAAGATTTTTGATAAAAAAATAAAACATAAATTCTATTCATCTTTAGTTATTTATCCTTAATTTAATATAAAATCACTCCAATTTAATGCCATATATTTGCATAGATACGAAATATCCAATATATTTTTTGGATAAATCCTATTTTTGAAATTTGTAAACTATTTTTAGGCGTATCGAGTTTGAAGTTTGAAAACTAATGCACACATTTACAAATTCATTGCTTTTGTGTGCCTAATGAAGTTTAAACACTAAAATTGAATAAAAATGACCAATTATACCAATCCTGAGAAAGAAAGAGTACGAATTACACCCAATAACACAGGTTGGAAAAGATGGGGTCCCTATCTTTCTGAGCGTCAGTGGGGAACTGTGAGGGAGGATTATAGCGACCACGGATACGCTTGGGGCTATCTCACGCACGATATGTCCCGAAGTAAGGCATACAGATGGGGGGAAGATGGCATTGGAGGTATTTCTGATACAAAGCAAACGATATGCTTTGCCCTTGCTCTTTGGAATGGTAAGGATGCCATCATCAAAGAGCGACTCTTTGGGCTAAATAATGGCGAGGGCAATCATGGCGAAGATGTAAAAGAGTATTATTATTACTTGGACTCTACGCCCACACATTCTTACATGAAAATGCTTTACAAATACCCGCAACAGGCATTTCCGTATTCCAAACTTTTGGACGAAAACCACCGCCGTACGCGCCTACAGCCCGAATATGAACTGCTCGATACTGGTATTTTTGATAATGATGAATATTTTGATGTGGTGATAGAATATGCCAAAGCAAGCGAAGAGGACATACTCATAAAAATTACTGCACATAATAGAGGAAAGAAAAAAGCTACTGTAAATCTACTTCCAACTATCTGGTTCAGAAATACTTGGTCGTGGGGCTATGAAAGCTGGGAATGGAAATACAAACCCCAACTTTATGCCGAAAAAGACGAAAACGCCATTAATATCAAGCATAAAAATATTGGAAACTTCAAACTTTATTACGAGGCTGATAAGGTAGTGCCAGACTTGCTTTTCTGTGATAATGAAACGAATCCCCGCCGCTTACCTCATTTGGCAAATGTACATTATAACAAGGCTACTTGTTTCAAAGATGGTGTGAATGACTTTTTGGTATTGGGCGATAAAAAAGCGATAAACTATGAACAAAAGGGTACAAAAGCCTCCATTCGTTATCCGCTGACCGTAGAAGGAGAAGGCAGCACAACCATTTTCCTACGCCTTACCAACAAAAATAACGCATCGCCATTTACTGATTTTGAAGAAGTTTTCAAAACAAGAATACAGGAAGCAGATGAGTTTTATGACGATTTGAGTAAAAATATTACAGAGCCAGACCTAAAGAGAATTCTTCGCCAGTCTTATGCGGGAATGTTGTGGAATAAGCAATATTACTACTACAATGTCGACCAGTGGCTCAAAGGCGACCCTGCTATGCCGCCTGTCCCCAAAGAGCGAAGCAGCGGGAGGAATAGCAAGTGGAAACACCTCTACAACTCCAATCTAATTTCTATGCCCGACAAGTGGGAGTACCCTTGGTATGCTGCATGGGATTTGGCGTTCCATTGCGTACCCCTTGCCCGCTTAGACCCCGGTTTTGCAAAGCGACAGCTCGTGCTGATGCTCAGAGAGTATTATATGCACCCAAGCGGTCAGCTACCCGCCTACGAATGGCACTTTAGCGATGTAAACCCACCCGTACACGCATGGGGAGCATGGAAAATATATTCCATCGAAAAAGAAATGAATAATGGCAAGGGTGACATGGATTTTTTGGCTACCATATTCCATAAACTTCTGATGAATTTTACATGGTGGGTGAACCAAAAAGATGCAGAAGGCAACAACCTATTCGAGGGAGGCTTTTTAGGATTAGATAATATTGGTGTTTTTGACCGAAGCAATACCTTGCCCACAGGTGGCTACATGGAACAGTCTGACGGCACAAGTTGGATGGCGATGTATTGCCTAAATATGCTCCGAATATCTTTGGAACTTGCCCAAGAAAAACCATATTATCAGGAAACTGCATCTAAGTTTTTTGAGCATTTCCTTTCCATAGCGGCGGCTATGTTTAATATTGGTAAAGACAATATTGACCTTTGGGACGAAGAAGACGAATTTTATTACGACATCTTGCATCCGCCAAATGGCATAGGGCATAGACTCAAAGTACGCTCTATTGTGGGTATTATCCCGCTTTTTGCCGTAGAAGTCCTTACGCCAGAATTATTGGCGAAGTTGCCTGACTTCACCAGACGATTAGATTGGGTGCTAAAAAACAAACCCGATATGGCAAGCCTTATCTCACGCTGGTACGAGCTTGGGCGAGGGGAAAGCCGATTGCTCTCCCTGCTAAGGATTCACCGTATGAAGTGCGTATTGAAAAGAATGTTAGACGAAACTGAATTTTTGTCAGACTTTGGTATTCGCTCTCTGTCAAAATTTCACTTAGAAAAACCATACCAATACTATGCAAATGGTAGAACTTACTCGGTAAACTACCTCCCTGGTGAGTCGGACTCCTCGATGTTTGGCGGAAACTCCAACTGGCGAGGACCTATTTGGTTTCCTATTAACTATCTCATTATAGAGTCTTTATATAAATTTCACGAATATTACGGAGATTTGCAAAAGTTTGAATATCCAACAGATTCAGGCAAAATGCTTACACTCAAAGAGATAGCTCAGATGCTTACAGACCGCCTCATCAATTTATTCACCCGACAAGAGGGTAGGAGGGTTTCTCTCGGAGAGTCTGATAAGATGCAAAAAGACCCGAATTTCAAAGATAATTTGCTCTTTTACGAGTATTTTGATGGAGATACGGGAAAGGGGTTAGGGGCTTCGCACCAAACAGGCTGGACGGGTTTGGTCGCTTCACTCATTGAGGGATATTAAAACAAGATGGCATTGGAAGAGTATTTTAAATCTTTCTCGCATCACTTCGACGGGCTGATTTTCAAGGTCTTACCTGACGAAGTGATGCCCTTGCTTGCCTTAGAAATACGGCATACGGAAACAAAAGAAGTGAGTTTTGCGGTGGTGGATTATGAAAAAAGCAAACTTGTTTTTGAGGGACTCGGCTTGGAAGAAACATGGTGGGTAGGCATGACTGCCTTTTATAATGGGAAGCTATTTTTTCACTCTTTTGCCGATAAACAGTATCCCGAACCGAAGGGAATTATTGTTGCTGATATTTTTGAACAAGCATTAATTTGGGAGAAGCAAGGAGTATATTTGGAAGAGATAAGCAAAAATGTGGTGTATGTTTGTGAGATAGACGATGCGGAAAGAAAAAGAAAAAGTCTTGATATTCAGACAGGTAATCATATTTCCTGCCCTGATACTAACGGAAATGCAGGAAATGATACAAAAAATGTTACCCTTTTTCCTTTCCAATATGCCGAAGGAAACCCTCATTTCGATACAGTTGCACTTTTTTTAAACCAAAAATTAGCTATTTCCCCTATCCAACAGCTTGATTATTTGGAGTTTAAACAATATATCATTATTGCATATTTCATAGAAGTAGATAAAAAAATGTCCAGATGGTTAATTATTTTAAGCCAAGAGGGAGAAATCTTACTGCATCAAATGATTGATAATCAGTTAATAGGCAGGCATACAGAGGTGTTTTTTGTCGTAAATGATTTTTTGGTAGCTATTGCAAATCGAAAAAATTTGCTTATCTTTAAATTATGAAAACAAATTTATACAAAACACTACTTTTAAACCTGCTGCTATTATTCGGTTTCCCAAGTTTTGGCGAAACTTCATTACTGACTTTGGCTGACTCTATTGGCATGACCAAAAAAGAAGATAAATACTTCATTATGCACAAAATAGCTTCGGGGGAAACATTAAGCGGAATAGCAAAAAAATACAAGGTGAGCATTGCAGACTTGCAGAAAGCAAACGCAGAAATTTTGAAAAAAGACAAAATTAAAGCAGGGCAACTGTTGCTCGTTCCCGCTCGCAACGTGTCTATGCCCCCAACCAACCCGCCTACAGCAAACAAAAAGAATAATTCTTCTCTCAAAGAAAAATTGCATTTGGTAAAAGAGCATGAAAGTCTTTACAAAATAGCTGCTATGAACAATGTTCATGTGGATAGCGTGAAGGCATGGAACAAACTTTCCGATAATAATATCAAAGCGAATACTAAAATAATAGTTGGTTATCATTCGCAAGCCGAAGAACCTTTTGTGCCGAGTTCGGGAGAAAACTTGGCACGAGAAAGTGGCATGGGAGAGATGATTTTAGGAACAAGTAATAACGAACTCAAACTTGCCCTGCACAGAACTTTGCCCGCAGGTTCGTATGTGAGGGTATTTAATGAGGGAAACAAAAGCAATGTGGTAGTGAAAATTATTGGAAAAATTCCTGACGTGGATGCCGACCAAAAAGTAATTATCAAACTTTCGCAAGCGGCTTGCAAGGCTATAGGCATGGTCAATGAAAGATTCCCGATAACTATTACGTATGAGAAAAAGAAAAAATAAGGCTCGTTCTTATCATAAAATCGTTGCTTTCAACGCCTGCTTTTGCAAAGTTATCGGAGCAATTCTATGCAGATAAGGCACTTATGGAGCCACTTTCCTATAGGAATGATTTTTAGAAATCTTGTAAATCTTTTTCTAATTTTTCTAACAAATTCCTGCGTTTGGCAAAGTCCAACAAGGCGGAAACTTTGGTGGTTTTGCTTTGCCCCAAACTGAAATTATTATAAACCTCCTCAAAATGTAATTGGCAGAATAAATTTAACTGCTCATCATTGAGTTTTTGGTTCAGTGTGTTGTAAAGGGTTTTGAGGTCATACTCAGACGTTCCATTGCTTGGAGAAGTAAAACTTCCATTTCCCTTTTCTAACTCACTTTTTACCGCCATTTTCAGCCTATCATAGAAATCATACCCAACTCCACCATGAATAAACTCCTGCCTTAGTTTATTGATTTGAGGGCTTTTGATATTTAGTTCGTCTAATTCAGTAAAAACTTCGTTGATATTTGCTTCGTCTATGAGGGCAAGGATTTTTTGAAGCATATTGATTATATTTTCTTTCTTTAATTCTTCTCCTGTTCCAGTTGTAATAGGTATATTGGAATAACGATTATCAAATATCCTAAAACTTTCTACCTTTAAAATATTGCGTTGCTCAGATTCAATTTCAGTGGCATTTTTAGCAAATTTTTCTTTTAAATTTTGAAAACTCACAAAATTTTGGTTATCCAAAGAAATTTGAGTTTTCGCATTTTTACCAAATTCAGCAAAGGCTACGACAATTTCTCTTAATAAGCCTTCATTTTCTTGGTTTTTGTCTATAAAAACGTGTAAGTCATTTTCATTCTCACGCAAAACGATACAATCAGTTTGGTATTTGGTAAAATAAATGCCGTTTTCCCAATATAAATCATTAGCAAATGAGCCGTAGCGACTTAGGAAGTTAATCATCACATTGTCAGGCATAAAACGTGCAAAGCGAAATACCAAGACCAATTTTGATTTGTTCATCTGCTTTTTGAAAGCCTTATCATTTTCTAAATTTTCTGGTAAGTATTGTGGTGAAATCCAAAGATTTTCGTCTTTTGCCTCAAATATCAAATCAAAATTTGGTAGTGTAAATATAAGAGTGTTTTTTGTATATTTGCAAAAAACCAAATTCTATGATAAAAATTTCTCTTTCTTGTAAAAAATGTGCCAGCACA
>REAZ01000013.1 GCA_004294445.1 Cytophagales bacterium | reverse complement strand
AAAACCAATAGAAGAACAAAAACAACTATTGGAACAAACCTTTGAGGAATGGAAAGGAACGCACAAACAGACTGATGATGTGTTGATTTTGGGAATTCGCATCTGATTGGCAAGACAAATTATCTTGCTTTCTACTTCATATTGAGTATTCTTGCCCTGCTGCGGTTTGTCTTGATTTTAAACTTTCGCACCTTAAAAATTCGAATCACCTGCCCGATAGCCAAAGCACTCGCCCCAATGATTGCTTGTTCTTTTGGGTCGTAGTTGGCATTATTGCCCATGAGCGGATGTACGGCGGCGGAAAGCAAAAAGCCACCCCCAATAAAGCCTAAGCCTGCTTGCATAGGTCTGACCCATGTTCGGTCAAAGTAAAAAGTAGAAAACTCCCTTGTATGAACATTTATTTTTGCACCCGCCAAAAATATAGTGCTATCTATTTCATTTAAGGTCTCGATGTGGTCGTTAAAAATGGCTTTATCTCCCTTTAGGCTAAAGCGAATCGCCTGACCTTCTGTAATATATATTCGTTTGGGGCTATATCTGTCCAAAACTATGTACTTTTGTGGTAAAAGTTTTTCTTGAGCCTTTGCGACTGTTACATGAAAAAATACGTAAAAGCAGATAGCCACGCAAGGCATCACTTGGGAAAATCTTTTTTGGTTTTTCACACTTACTTTTGGTTTTGTTTGCAATCAAGTTACGAATATCTTATAAATTTTGTTATGAAAAATAAAATTTTATATTTTTTACTTTTTATGTGCATGGCTTCTTTGAAAACCAACGCACAAGACATCTTGCTTCCCTCCTCTCACTACAAATTTAAAGTGGTGGAAAAAGTATGCGAAAAAATAGCCAAAGTGCGGGAGTATGACCGCATAGTGCCAGAATTAAAGATGTATGCCAAGCAGAGCAAAACGCAAGTAATAGCCCAATTTGTAGCCGTAAATGGGCATCAGATAATCTATGTAGATGAAAAACTGTACGACCTCTGTGCTAAGTTTGGAGCAGATTCGCTCAATGCCTTAGCCTGCATTTTGGGGCATGAGTTGGCTCATTATACCCAAAATCACCAATACAAAGATGGCTTTTTTGCGGGTTTGTTACCAAGTTCTTTTGGCATCCCGAAGGGAATCAGAAAAAGTGCCAAAGACCAAAAAATGAAACTGGAGATAGAAGCTGACTACTACGGACTTTTGCAGGGTTATTTGGCGGGCTACAGCACCTATCAGTTACTTCCGAAAGTGTTGAAAAAAATATATGAAGAATACAAGTTAAGTGAGCAATTAGACGGCTATCCTACTAAAAATGAACGAATTAGTGCTGCTGAAAAAACGGCTCAGGAAATAGAAACCCTTGTTCCTATTTTCAATGCTGGAAAATTTCTCTACCTTTCCAAAAACTACGAAGATGCGGGTGCTTGCTTTCAATACATCAGTAATACCTTCACAGACAGGGACATAGCTAACAATATTGGCGTTTCTGCCTTAGCACAAGCAATGATGCTCATGGAAAAAGAAAATGTTTACTTTGCCTATCCTTGCGAGTTAGATGCTTCGGGCAGACTGCTAAGTTCGACAGCGAGGAGTACGCTTTCAAATGATGGAAAGAAAGATAAAAAACAGCAAATCAAAGACTTACTAAAAAGAGCAGAAACACATCTGGAGCAAGTTTTGAAGTTGGATAAGGCATATACGGCAGCACATATCAATCTGGCATGCAAGTATTCTTTGGAAGGAAATCATGCTTTTGCAGTGGGCTATATCAACAAATTAGAAAAAATTTTGGCAGAAGACCCAAGCATAAAAGGTGGACTGCCTGCAAATGCTCACCTGATTCGCGGGATTGCTTTAGCCAAAAACAATCAGTTGGACGAGGCAAAATCTGATTTTGAAACGGCGGCAAAGAAAAAGGCGTTCATGGCAGACTACAATCTTGCCCTATACAATAAAATCAATCAATCATTTTTGGAAAAACTCTTTGACATCACTGACTTAAAAGAGTGGATTACTGATTTTATAGCTGAAAATCAGAAAGATAACAGCAAATTTATCCCTGCAAAAGGTGAAACGATAGACAATACGCCAATTCAGACGTTACTCAAAGAGAAGTTTGAAACAAATACTTCTATACAGTTAGCAGGACGAGCCATTAATATTGCTTGTGTGAATACAGAAGTAGCAGACAAAATCAAGATTCGCCTTTTTGATAAAAATGTATATTTATTGGCTACAAAACCTAATTATATGGGTAAAACTTCGCAAGGCATGGCTATTGGAACTACAAAGAATCAACTTATTGCGGCTTATGGAAACCCAAGCTACGTGCAGGCGGGAAGCAATGCAGAGTTTTATTTTTATGAAAAAGTAAAAATGATTGTAGAGGTTTCAGAAGGGAAAGTAAAAAACTGGATGCTGTACTATATAGAGGTGAGAAATTAAAGGTAAACTTTGACAAAGTTCGGAACTTTGTCAAAGTTTATTACACTAATTACTTACTTTCAAACCAATTAATATAGGTTTGTAAATCCTTATCTCCTCTGCCTGAAAGATTAATCACAACTACTTCGTTGGGCTTGGCATTGAGTTTTTCCAGATACGCAAGTGCGTGTGCTGTTTCTATAGCAGGGATAATGCCTTCTAATCTGCTGCAAAGCAAACCTGCTTCCATCGCCTCCGTATCGGTAACAGGTTGAAATTCAGCTCTTTTAGTATCAAATAGATGTGCATGAATAGGTCCGATACCAGGGTAGTCCAAGCCCGCAGAGATAGAGTAAGGTTCTACTATCTGCCCGTCTGCGGTCTGCATAAGCAATGATTTACTTCCGTGCAAAATACCTATTTTCCCCAATACGGTCGTAGCGGCTGAGTGTCCGCTATTGATGCCTTGCCCCGCTGCCTCCAAGCCAATAAGTTTGACCTTCGGGTTGTCCAAGAAATGATAGAATGCTCCTGCTGCATTGCTGCCACCGCCTACGCACGCCAATACATAATCAGGATAATCTCTGCCAATTTTGGCTGCCAACTGCGTCTTTATTTCTTCGCTGATGACTGCCTGAAAGCGGGCAACCATGTCGGGGTAAGGGTGAGGACCTACTACAGAACCAATGATATAATGCGTATCGACTGGGTTATTTATCCAATCCCTAATTGCCTCGTTTGTGGCATCTTTGAGTGTTTGACTGCCGCTAAGGGCGGGACGAACCTCTGCCCCAAGCATTTTCATACGCTCTACATTGGGTTTTTGCCTTTCTATGTCTATTTTGCCCATATAGACAATACACTGCAAACCCATTAAGGCACAAACAGTTGCAGTAGCTACTCCATGCTGCCCCGCACCTGTTTCCGCTATGATGCGTGTCTTGTTGAGCCTTTTGGCAACCAATATCTGCCCGATAGTATTATTTATTTTATGCGCTCCTGTATGGTTGAGGTCTTCCCGCTTCAGGTAGATATTAGTTTTGTACTTTTCCGATAGGCGTTTTGCAAGGTACAAAGGCGAAGGTCTGCCTACATAGTCTCGCAGAAGATAGCGAAATTCTTCTTGAAAATCTTGTGAATAAATGATTTCCAAATATTTACTTTCTAATTCTTCTACATTAGGGTAAAGCATTTCGGGAATATATGCCCCACCAAATTTTCCATAATACCCTTTTTCGTTTACTGTATATTGCATTTTTTTAAGTTTTTTAGAGTATAAATTTTCTCTAACGATTGTCAAGGTCGGCGACCATTAACAACGTTGCTAAATGGTTTTAATCATCTCATTACCAAGTTTTTAGATAGGAAATTAAATCCGAAATACTTGGGCTGCCGCCGTTCTGTATGTACGCTCCCGAAGTAGCCATGCCAAGCAAGGCACATTGGCTTTGGCTCATGCCAAGCAGAAGTCCTAAGCAATAGCCTGCATTTAGGTTATCGCCACCGCCAGTTAATACTTTGGGCTGACTGACCATTTTGCCCTGCACCTCTACTAAGCCCTCCTGCGAACAAATAATGGTGCTTCCTGTTGGGTGAACTAATAGGTATTGGATATTTAATTTTTCAAAAATAAAACTTGCTATTTCTTTCAAATCCACTTCATTTGCCTCCGAAGATGCGACAGACAAACCTTTTAATGCCAGCCATATTTTGCGTGTTTCGTTTTCATTCATACCCAAAGTAACCAAGCCAAAATTCGCAAATTCACTGATTATGTCTAACATCTGTACAATTTCCTCAGGTGATTTTTTGCTTGGGTCGCATAGGTCGAATAGGTAGTGTTTGCTTGGGTTGCCCAAAGGTCTGACTACTTCGGATAAAATGCCGCGCCATATATCGGTGCTGTATGGCAAGTTTACCCAATCTACAAGTGCAACTACTTGGCTTTTAGAAACATAGCTCAAGATATTTTCTACCCCAATAACACTTTTCAAGTAAGACCAATTTACTCGCTCGAATGCACCTAAGTCAGAAAACATAAGTTTGCCATCACCAAATTCCATTGCATTCGTAACGCCCGAATGTCCGTAGGTGATTAGCTCGCAAAGCGGGTGCATGGTTTTGAACTCAGCACTTATTTGCGGAAACCCCATAGAGCCTAAGCAATAGTTTTTGACTCCTAAATTTCCCAAAGCATTTGATAAAATAGGGGCATTCCCGCCTATTTTGGTTTCTTGGGTGTGCATTTCTATTTGCCCACTTTTCCCTGCCAAGCTAAGTATGTGCATGGCAAAATCTTCGATAGTGGCAAAATAATCAGAGGCATTTGCACCGTTTTTGCTTTTTACGGGGTGTTGAATATGGTCTAAGTAGCCATCAAAACCCACAAAAACTTGCTTAGAAACGCCTACGCCTTCAAGGGCTGAAAGTTGCTCGATTGTTTGTTGAATCATTTTAGTCGTATTGTGTAAAATAGGATAAAATTACTTGTTTACTAAAGCCCGTACTGTGCTATCAAATATGCCAAAGCCGCCATTGCCCCTGCTCCAAGTGCCAACTCTCTCGGACTTACTTTGTCGAAAGTGTCTGCTGAGGTATGATGCACATCAAAATAACGCTGTGAATCAGGCACATAGCCAATGAGAACCGTATTTTGGTTTTTGAGTGGGCTAATGTCTGCCCCGCCGCCACCTTGCTTAATGGCTGAAATACCATAAGGCTCGAATAGGGTAGCCCATTTTTGCATTTTTTTCAATGTTTTTTCGTCTGCCTCTGTCGTGAACTCTCTCGGAGTAAAGCCTCCTCTGTCCGATTCCATCGCAGCAATATGTTTTTCTTTTTTCTCCAAAGCGACTTTTGCATATTCCAATCCACCACGCAAGCCATTTTCTTCGTTCATGTACATCACCGCACGAATAGTCCGTTTAGGTTTGATATTCAATGCTTTAAATATGCGTAGTACCTCTATAGATTGCATACAACCTGTGCCGTCATCATGCGCTCCCTCGCCCAAGTCCCATGAGTCCAGATGCCCACCTACTACGATAATTTCTTCGGGCTTTTCACTTCCCTTTATTTCTCCTATCACGTTGTAAGACAGTATGTCAGGTAGCATTTGGCAGTGTGTTTCGAAGTAAAAGGAAACAGTAGAATCACTCTTGAGCAAGCTGCTTAAAAACTCTGCATTTTTGGTGCTAATTGCTACCGCAGGAATTTTTGGAACATTTAGCTGATAATTGGTACTTCCTGTGTGCAGTATGTCATCTATATTTGAAGCCAAAGAGCGGACTATCACGCCGATAGCTCCTAATTTTGCCGCTTCTGATGCCCCTGAGCCTCGCTGATTTGCTGCCCCGCCGTACGCCTCGAATGTATTGAATTTGGTTGCATCCATTGGGCGATTAAAAAAGATAATTTTTCCCTCTACTTTTTCTTTTCCTAATGCTTTTAACTCATCAAAATTCTTGACTTCCAGTAGGTTAGCAGTGATTCCGCCCTTGCCTGTGCCTACCGAATTGCCCAAAGCACAAACCTCGATGTCTTTGCTACCTATTTTGCGGGAGTTCAAAATTTTGCCAACTTCTTTTTGCCCTCTTACCCAATGCGGCACCATCACGGGCTGCAAATATACATTGTCTAACTTCATGGAGTCCATTACATAGCGGGTAAATTCGACCGCAGCAGCAGCAGCAGGGGAGCCACTCAGTCTGCCGCCTATTTTCTTGCACAAATATTCTAACTGACTGTATGCTTGCCCTTTGGTAAGGGTTTCATCATAAATTTGGCGAATGAGTAAGGCATCGTTGTCTTGGGCAAAAATGTTATTTGACGACAAAAATGAAAATACAAAAGAAAAGCATAGACAAAGATATGTGTATTTGTTTTTCATGAATTTGTTTGTTTTTAAAAAGTTAAAAATAAAAAAATAGGATATACTCAGATATGATGGGCTAAAAATAAACAATTTTTCTATTTTTGATGCAAGGAACACCTTTAACAATAGATTCTTTAGCTAAAATGTTTATTAAAAGTAAAATTTATGAAAAATAGTTACACAAAAATTCAAGAAAAAGCAGTAATTGGTTCAAAAATCAGTCTTTGTTTTATTTTTCTTTTCTTTATTAGCTCGTCTTTATTAGCTCAAAAGAAATTTACCTTGTCAGATATTTTTGAGAAGGGGACTTTTCGGCAGCAATCGGTAGCGGGGGTAAATTGGATGAATGATGGCAAATATTATTCGGCACAAGAAGAAAACGACATCATCAAATATGATGTTACTACGGGGCAAAAAGTAGAAACTATCGTCAAAGGCTCAGACTTAAGCCCTGCTATCAATTATACAGATTACAGTTTCAGTGCCGATGAAAAGAAAATATTATTTACCACTAATTTTGAGGCTATCTATCGCCGTTCTTTCAAGGCAAATTATTACGTCTATGACATTGCTACAAAGCAACTCAGAGAACTTTCCAAAGGGGGGAAGCAGTCTTACGCAACTTTCTCTCCCGATGGAAGCAAAGTGGCTTTTTGCAGAGATAACAACCTATTTATCAATGATTTGCAAAGCAATGTTGAAACCCAAATTACCAACGATGGCAAATGGAATTTCATCATTAACGGCAGTTCGGATTGGGTATATGAGGAAGAGTTTGGTTTTGCCCAAGCCTTTTTTTGGTCGCCTGACGGTGGAAAAATTGCGTACTATACTTTTGACGAAAGCAAAGTGAAAGAGTACAATATGCAGCTATGGAAAAACGGCGTACTTTACCCCGAAGATTACAAATTCAAATACCCAAAAGCAGGCGAACTGAACTCCGAAATTACGATTTCTATTTATGACGTAAAGGGAGGAAAATCTGTAAAAGTGGATATTGGTACTGAAAAAGATATTTATATTCCACGCATCAAATGGACAAATAATAGCAGTGTATTGGCAGTTTTGCGTATGAATCGCTTGCAAAATAAGCAAGAAATTCTGCACGCTGATGCCGCTACAGGCACTACGAAAGTAGCACTAACCGAAGAAAGCCCGCAATACTTGGAGGCAGATTTTTTTGATGATGTAGTCTATCTCAAAGATGGCAAGCACTTTATTTATTCTTCTGAAAAAGAAGGCTTTAAGCATCTCTACCTCTATGATATTTCGGGAAAAATGATTCGCCAAATTACTTCGGGCAGTTGGGAAGTAGTGAATTTTTTGGGTATTGATGAAAAGCCCAAAAATGCTATTTTATACTTTACTTCTACGGAGGCATCTCCCTCAGAAAGACAGTTCTACAGCATAGACATTCAAGGGAAAAATAAGAAAAAACTTTCCGCAGAAAAAGGCACGAACACGCCTAATTTGAGCAAAGACTTCAAATATTATATGCTCTATCATTCGTCTGCCCAAAGCCCGCTCAAAGTAACACTTTGGGAAACGGCAAAAAATAGTATGGTCAAAGAACTAAAAAACAACAGTACTTTGCTGGACAAATACAAGGAGTATGGCATCACAATGCGGGAGTTTTTTCAGTTTAAAACCCCAGATGGTGTGGATTTGAACGGCTATATGCTCAAACCTGCGGGCTTTGATGCTACCAAAAAGTATCCTGTATTGATGTTTGTGTACGGCGGACCTGGCTCACAAAATGTAGCTGATGCTTGGGGTGGAAGCAGAGATTTATGGCACAATTCCCTTACTCAAGAGGGGTATATCGTAGCCTGCATAGACAACAGAGGCACAGGCTTTCGCGGGGCTGCCTTCAAAAAAGTAACCTATGCTAACTTGGGCAAATATGAGGTGCAAGACCAGATAGAAGGTGCGAAATACTTGGGAAATTTGCCGTATATCGACAAAAGTAGAGTCGGTATTTGGGGCTGGAGCTACGGCGGCTACATGAGTTCGCTGCTCATGACATTGGGGGCAGATTACTTCAAAGCAGGCATTGCTGTTGCCCCTGTAACTAATTGGAAATATTACGATAGCATCTATACGGAAAGATATTTGCAACGCCCACAAGACAATGCAGGCGGTTATGATAACTATTCACCTGTTACTCATGCAGATAAACTCAAGGGAGCATACTTACTAATTCATGGTACGGGAGATGACAATGTGCATTTCCAAAATGCAGTTGCGATGCAAAATGCACTCATCAGGGCAGGAAAGCAGTACCAATCTTTCTACTATCCTGACCGCAACCACGGCATTTATGGCGGAAATACCTCTATGCACCTCTACAAAATGATGACAGATTTTGTATTGAAGAATTTGTAGAAATGAAAACGCTTTGTATGGTCTGCACCGTGCAAAGCGTTTTTTTTAATGACTTGGATTAGCTCTTCTATGGGAACTTCTTGTAGATTTCCTTTCTGTGCAAAATACGAATTAATGTAAAAAACTCCTCATCGATACCTGCCTCAATTTCTTCTATTTCTGTTAAAATTTCCTCATTTTCTATGACCGCCCCTACCCGATAATCCCCTATACGTCTGCACCGCAGGTCTGACCGTTTAAAACACCTTAAAATGTAGGTCAGACCTACGGTGCAGACCAAAATAATGGCAAACGCAACTTACGTTAATTACTTAAAAATGCTTGCAAAGAAATCGCGGTAAATTCAGGATTTTCCTCCATTGGCACATGACCTATCCCTTTGAAAATCAATAAGTTATTATAAGGTAAAAGCCGCTTAAACTTAAAGGCATTTTCTACAGGAATAAGTTTGTCTTCTTCTCCCCAAAGTATGAGGGTAGGCATTTTCAACGCCTTGATTTTGAGGGTGTCAGCTACATCAAACCGTATTTTCATCCTATCAATGAATGCTTGGCGATTTCCTTCGCGCAGACTTAGTTCAAAATACCTATCTATCAGTTCCTCGCTAACTTTGCTTTTATCCCCATAAACATTCAAAATACTTTTTTCAATCACAAATCGAGGAGTAATATATTTTATCAGTTCGTTAGCTATTGGTATTTTTGCCAAGCGAAAAGCCAAAGGCTGTTGTGTGTTTTGGGTTGGGAAGCCCGCCGCATCTATTAGCACTAATTTTTTGATTCTATTTGGATAGGCGGCAGCAAAATGCCAAGCGATAGAGCCGCCAAGCGAATTACCTATCAATACGCACTTTTCTACACCTATCTTTTCAAGAAAAGCATGTAAAAAACTCACGTAAGATTGGTTAGAATAATCACCCGAAGGATTCGCACCCGTTAGCCCGTAGGCGGGCAAATCCATGCGAATAACTCTGCGTTTTTGTTTCAAAATTTTTGCCCAACCGTCCCAAGTATGCAGGCTTGCTCCTGTGCCATGTAGCAGCACAATCGGCAAGGAATCAGGAACTTCTGCCTCATCTCTGAAATGTACTTGCATTCCTTGCACCTCAGCGAACTGGGAAGGAGCTGGAGCATATTTTTCTTTTAACACTTCAATAGGCATATCAGTACGCCAATAAAAAGCGAAGATAGCAAACAAAGCCACGCCTATGAAGGCAAGCCCCAAGCGAATATATTTTAATGTTTTCTTCATTTTTTCAGCTAAGTTCTTTACTTTATTTTTCCTAAAAAATTAATAATAAGCAAGATAACAAAAGAAAAAATTAAAAGCAGCATGGCATAGAAATTAGCATTGTCGTACTGGAGTGCTTCTAACTCTTGGTAAATAGCTACGGATGCCACTTTTGTTTCATCAGGGATACTACCCCCAATCATCAGCACTACCCCAAACTCCCCAACGGTGTGGGCGAAAGTCATCGCTATTCCATTCAGAATATTGGGCTTTATGTTTGGAAGTAACACATTTACAAAGCTATACAACTTAGACCTGCCTAAGGTTTGGGCAACTTCCAAATAAGAAATAGGCAAATTTTCAATGCCCGAAAGTATTGGATTGAGCATGAAAGGCAGACTAAAAATAAGCGAACCCAGCACTAAGCCAGCAAAACTAAATACCAAGCGAATACCGAAAACAGAGTCCGCTAATGCCCCAAACACGCCTTCAGGCTGAAAAGCAACCAACAAGTAGTAACCCAGCACTGTAGGTGGAAGTACCATTGGCAAACTGACAATGGCTTTGAATATGGGTTTGAAACGAAAGGTATGAAAAGAAATAAAATAAGCAATAGGCATGACCAACACCAACAAAATTAGGGTGGTGAGAAATGCTAATTTGAAACTTAGTAAAAAAGGAGAAAGTAAATCTTCGGACATATCCTAAAGTGGCTCAAAAACCAAAGTTCCAAGCCGCTATTTTTTGAAAAAACACCATAATAGCCATCGGTTCTACTACAATACCAAAAATAAACCCAAATAAAGCACCGTACAAATGGGCAGAATGATTGATGTTGTCCTCACTTCCCTTTGAGTAGAAATAAGAATAAATCACATAGACAATGCCCAAAATGAAACCCGGTACTTGAATAACACCAAAAATAGCAATCGGATTGAGCGGCTCGTATAGGATAGAAGCAAACAAGATAGAAGCAACGCCACCCGAAGCCCCAAGTGAATTGTAATGTGGTAAGTTCTTGTACTGCAAGTAAGTAGGAATGTCGGAAACTATAATTCCCGCTAAATAGAGGACTATCAAATATACGCTGCCCAAAATAGCACCATGCGTATAGTTAAAATAACTTTCTACCCACTGAGAGAAGAAAAAGAAAGTTATCATATTAAAAATTAGATGCACGTAACCGTTATGAATAAAACCAGAAGTGATAAAACGGTAGTATTCTTTTCTGCGTGCCACAGTGTAAGGGTTCATAATCAGCTTGCGTGATAATGAATCATTAGAAAGAGCCATGTAGCTTGTAATGACTGTAATGGCTATCAGAAGGAAAGTAATTGGATAATCGGCTATCATATTTTTATTTTTCTCTATTTAATAAATCTTTTGTAAAGGCAATTAGTATTTCTTTGCGAGCCTTGTCCGCTTCTATTTCATCTAATAAACGAAATGCTTTTTCGAAATATTCATTCATTTTGTTTTCGGTGAGTTGCTTTATACCAAGCGTGTCATAAATTTTGATAATTGCTTTTACTTTTTCTTCTGCCTCAAAAACCTCTTTCCCCAGCCAATTTTGAAGTTGTATCTGGTTTTCTCCTTGGGCATTGCTTAAGGCATTGATAAGCAAAAATGTTTTTTTATTGGCTATGATGTCGCCGCCTACTTGCTTGCCAAATTTTGCTTGGTCGCTATATACGTCTAAAAGGTCGTCCTTTAGTTGGAAACCAATACCAATATTTACCCCAAAATCATAGAGTTTTCGTGCATTTTCGGCACTTGCCCCGCCGATAATAGCTCCAAATTCGAGGCTAAAACCCAATAAAACGGCTGTTTTCAGACGAATCATGTTCAAGTATTCATATTCACTTACGGCATCTAACTTTTCAAAATTCATATCAAATTGCTGCCCTTCACAGACCTCGATGGCGCATTGATGAAACTTTCTGAGAACGGTATGGAAATACTTTTCGTCTATCAAATCTAATTGTTTGTAGGCACAAACGAGCATCACATCTCCTGAAAGCAATGCCGTATTCCTATTCCATTTTTCGTGTACAGTCGGTTTTCCCCTGCGAATGGGGGCGTTGTCCATGATGTCGTCATGCACGAGTGTAAAGTTATGAAAAATCTCTACGGCGAGGGCTGCTTTTGTATTTTTTTGCCA
Organism: Cytophagales bacterium; assembly: GCA_004294445.1. Classification (GTDB taxonomy): domain Bacteria; phylum Bacteroidota; class Bacteroidia; order Cytophagales; family Thermoflexibacteraceae; genus Thermoflexibacter. The sequence continues at coordinate 99,618 of REAZ01000013.1, read as the reverse complement.
ATCGTCTGAAAATAAGTAATTGGCAATTAGCACAAGCAATGGGCGGATTCGCTTGCCACCCAAGTCCATGAGGTAACGGATAGGCTCATAAAGCTCTGTGGGTTTCTCACCAAAAGATATATTTTGTATCTCATTTTCAAGGGATTGTACCGCTTGTTGGAAGTCAAAAGCTGCTGTTTTCACTATTTTTATTTTTCGCAAAAGTATTGATTTTTTGATAAAAAGTATAAGATTTCTTGTTTTTCCTATACTTTTGTGCATTCAATGCTACAAAATAAAACACTCCCAACCGAATCTTGTTTAACTTAAACAAAGAACCTACTTAAAATTCAGTTCCATCTATGTTTTGTAGATGGCATTTGGAGTACACTTTTAAAAAATTAGAAACTTAGCAGAATAATCATTAGAAATGAAATACACTTACGAGTTCAAAATCCTGTTATTCAAAGTATTGCGGTTACAACTTATCCTTATATTTGTTTTAGCTAATCATACATTTACCTTTGCACAAAAAGAAAACCCTAGGCAAATCCACATAAAAAAAGCTAAGGAAAAAATTCATGTAGATGGCATCATAGATGAAAATGAATGGAAATCGGCAGAGGTTGCCAAAGATTTTCATCAGTATTTTCCGTTTGATAGTGCGCTTGCGAAGGCAAAAACAGAGGTGCGATTTACTTATGATGAGCATTTTATTTATTTCAGTGCTGTTTGCTACAATGAAACTAAGGGTAAATTTATTACTAATTCTTTGCGTAGGGATTATCGCAGCCCTGCCGCTGATGGCATCAGTTTGGTGCTTGACCCCTTCCAAGACCATACAAATGGCTTTATGTTTGGGACAAACCCTTTTGGAGTGCAGCGCGAAGGCTTGATTGCTAACGGAGGGACGGGGCAAGAAGATTTGTCGCTTTCTTGGGATAACAAATGGTATGCTGAGGCAAAAATTACAGATTTCGGATGGAGTGTCGAAATGGCTATTCCTTTCAAAACATTGAGATTTAAGGAAAACTTAGATACTTGGAAGGTAAATTTTTATAGGATAGATAGCAAATACAACGAAAGGTCTTCGTGGTGCCATGTCCCTCGTAATTTTCAAATTTACAATTTGGCTTATACGGGAGAGCTAATTTGGGACGAAGCCCCTAAGAAGCCTGCTGTAAATGTAGCTATTATTCCTTTTATTACAGGTGGGATTTCCAAAAATCAGTTGGAGGGTACACCTCAAAAAACGGTAAGCGGGATAGGTGGGGATGCCAAAATAGCAATTACGCCCTCTCTGAATTTGGACTTAACGGTGAATCCTGATTTTTCGCAAGTAGAGGTAGATAGGCAGGTAACAAATTTAGACCGTTTCGAAATCTTTTTCCCCGAACGGAGGCAGTTTTTCTTAGAAAATGCAGATTTGTTTTCAAGTTTTGGCAATCAGCGAGCAAGACCGTTTTTTTCACGGCGTATTGGGATTGCTATTGATAAAAATACAGGGCAAAACCTGCAAAACCCCATTATTTTTGGAGCGAGGCTTAGCGGGCGTTTGGATAAAAATTGGCGCGTGGGCTTGCTCAATATGCAGGCAGCTAAAGATGCAAACATCAATTTGCCAAGCTACAATTATACAGTCGGGGCAGTGCAACGCAGGGTTTTCACTCGCTCTAATATTGGCGTTCTGTTTGTAAACAAAGAAAATTTTGGTGTTCAAAAAGCTGATTCTCTCAATATTAGCCGTTTTAATAGAATGGTAGGGGTGGATTATAATCTTGCCTCTGCCGACAACTCATGGACGGGCAAGTTTTTTTATCACCAGTCTATCGCAGAAAAGAATACAAATGACCAGTTTTCGCATGGGGTAAATGTTGCCTATAGTAAACCCCATATTCGTTTGGAATGGAATCATCAGATTGTGGGCAAAAATTTTGATGCTCAGGTAGGCTACGTACCTCGCCGAGATTTCAAGAATATTAACCCTGTTTTTGTGTATAGTTTGTTCCCAAAGTCAAAAATCATTAATCGTTGGAATACCTATGCAGAGGTGAGCAGCACTTGGGACGGTACTGGCCGAAATACTGACAGAGGAATATTTCTTGGCGGGTCTATTCGCTTTCAAAATACGGCAGAAATGGAATATTGGTGGGCAAGAAATTATACCTACCTCTTTTCCCCTTTTGACCCTACCAATACAGGGGGCGAAAAATTGCTGGCAGGAACGGCTTTCACCTATAATAGCTTTAATTTCACCTATACTTCCGACCAGCGTAAAAATTTCTATTATAACATTCAGGGCTATATCGGAGAGTATTTTAATGGAAAAAGAACCAGTTTTACGGGCGTACTGAACTATCGCCTGCAACCATATATGATATTTTCTTTGGACTATACTTACAATCGCTTGCAGTTTCCAGCACCTTATTCGAGTGCAGATTTGTATCTTCTGGGTCCTAAGTTTGATGTTACTTTTTCTAAAAGTATTTTCTTAACGGCTTATTTTCAGTACAATAGCCAAATAAATAATATCAATATCAATACTCGTTTCCAATGGCGGTTCAAGCCTGTTTCTGATTTATTTATCGTTTATACCGATAATTATTTCGCTGATGCTTTGCGCGTAAAAAATAGAGCATTGGTTCTGAAGCTGACTTATTGGCTGAATTTGTAGTACAAAAAAATGTAATCTTTGGTTAAAAGATTACATTTTTTTAACTCATCACGCTAACTTATTCGCTTAATTTTTACCAATCATTACAAACGAACCCCAGAAACGAGGGTCTGAGAAGCGTTTCTCACTGCGAAGTTCTTTTTTGGCATTGATGAAGGCTGTTCTTTTCTCTTGGTTTAATGTTTGCCAATTTCTGTAGAACAGTTGCATGAGTTTTTGGGTAGCGTCATCATCTACTTTGAACAAACTCATGATGATACTTTCTGCTCCCGCTTCCTGTAATGCACGCTGCAAGCCATATACACCCTCGCCAATTTTTCCATCTGCACGCCCTGTTTCGCAGGCACTCATCACGACTAATTGGGTGCCATCTAAGTTCATATCGCGCCACTCATAAGAGGTAAAAACCCCTTGTGATTTATTATAGCCATATACATTGCCATCTGCCATTACGTCCCCTGCATTGTTCATAAGAACACCAGAACGCAAGTAAGGGCTATTTACTGCTTTTTGCGCACTCAATAAGTTATCACTTAGATTTTCGGCTACGTCTGGCTCAAAGAAACCATGTGTAGCGATATGCAAAATTTTAGGTGCATTTTTAATCAACATTTTTAACGAGTCTTCTTGGGCTTCGGCAGTCATCAGCACCGTAGTTTTGATATTTGCTTTTTTGAATAGCAGGTCTAAGCCTTCTATTTCTGCGTACGTACCTGCTAACTGTGGCACTTTCCTGTTGTTGCCTTTTAGGTATTCTTCAGGTTTCAAATCTCCATAGAATACGGGGCAACCTACAAAAATGATATTATTTGCTACTTTCCCTGCCTTTTTCGCTTCTGCCAAATCTTTGGTACTTGTTACCAAAATGATATTTTCCTCATCTATTACATATTTTTCATCATCGATGAGCATACTCTCGAGGTTTAGCTGAGGATAAACACCTTCGGCAGATAGATATACCCTTGAATTGGCGGGAATAGCCTCATCTACTGCTTTCCAATAGCGTTGGTATGCCATTTTGTCTTTTACACCAAATTTCACAGAGTTCCTATAGTTCTTCAGATAAGTAGTTTCCAATTTTCCACTTTCGGGAATTGGGATAAACTTCGGTGCTTTCTGCTCATTAGGAAATAGCACTAAGGCGGCATAAACTACGGAGTCAGTAAAGGCTTTGTCAAAATAGGTATAGCGGATAAGCTCTACGGCTACCTCGCCCATTTTCAGATTTTTTTGAACATCTATCCAAGTTGTTTCTTGCTGTTTTGATTCAAAAATGTCAGAACGGCGACTTAGCACTTTTTCCAAATCTTCTATCCCTTTCTGTATTTTCTTAGGGTCGGCATTCGCTTCTTTTTGCTGCTCGTTGCTCATTGCCAATACCTTGATGAGGTAGTTTTTTTGCTCTATCCAATTGTTGTAACTCTTGATGAGCGTACTATCTTTGGTTTGGTCTATGGCATTGCGAATTTTTTGAGTAGAACCTGCCAGAAGTGGCTTAGTCAGCAGTTTATTGTTATACATCAGCGCAATAGCTCCTGGGTCTGTTTTCGCCCGCTTTGCCAAAAGGTTGTCGTAAAACTCAAAATCTTTTTTGATAGCCCCCCAATATTTTACTTTTTCCCTATCGCTTAGGGCTGGGAAGAAGGTAGTAATGTAGGTTTTGTACTGCAAGATGGCTTCATCTATATATTTTTGAGATTTGAGCAATTCATTGGCATTAAAAGAAGAGCGAGCCAATCTGCCAAGTACGCGCGTATAAAGTTTATTGCTTTTATCCAATACTTTTAAGTAGATTTTGCGTGCTTCCAGATAGCGATATTCAGCTTGCTTAAAATTGGCTTTTTTGCTTTCTATATCTCCCAAAAGTTCGAAAATTTCAGCATTATTTGTATTCCTATTGTTTTTGAAAATACGCACCCAAATTTTATCTGCCTCTGATAGTTCTTTGACAGCTAAGTCAAATTTTTTGTTTTCGATATAGGCAGAGGCAAGCGTAACGGCAGATTTGGCATAAAGCGGGTTTGAAGCCCCTAAGGATTTGGAAATGATGCCTTTTACATCTAAAAGTTGTTTTTCGATGTCGTTCAGGTTTTCTCCGTTTAAGAATCGGATAATGGCTAACTCGTTGAACGGGCTTGCAAAAATGATATTGTCTTTGCTATAGTTTTTGCTTAGAATCTCTATAGCCCTATTAATTTCAGCTTTTGCCTTCTCATAATCTCCTGCGGCAGTACTGATTTCCGCTAAAATAGTGGTACTTTCAGTAGTTTGCAGAGAATTTTCGCCAAACTCTTTGGTAGCAATGTCTAATGCTTTGTTTACGTAGTCGTCTGCTTTGATAAAATCTCCGTCAAATAAAAATGCCCTTGCCAACTGATTGTAGGGATTGATGAGGAAACGACTTTCTTCCCCATATCGCTGTTTACGCAACTTTTCGGCACGCAGCAAAATATCTTTTGCTTTTTCTATTTCCTCCATTTTAATATACAAAAAAGCCAATTCGTCTAAGGCAGAGGAGTTAGCTACGGAGGCATTAGATTTTTGGAATAGGTTATTTGCCTTTTCTAAGGCACTCTGGGCGTTACCAAAAAGACCTACTGTGGCATAGTAGGAGGCGGCAGTTTGCAAAACTTCAGCATATTTAGCATTAAAAAGACGGTCTTGATTTTTATTCAGGAAAGAAAGTAGTTGTTTCGCATTTGCTAATTCCTCTTTCCTATAAATATCTAAGGCTGCATTGGCATTTTTATCGGCTTCGGAGTAGTTGCCGAGTGCCATTTGTATCTCTACAAGGCGGGCAAGCTGCGTACCGTACTCTATATTTTCCTTTCCAAATTTTTTCTCTACAATCTTCAGAGCTTGTAGCTGCCAATAATTAGAAGAATCGTATTTATTTGTAATAACATGATAATCTGATAGTTGATTAAGAAATCCGACATAATCTTTGTGGTCGGTAGTGATTTGCTGGGCTATTTTTCCAAACAAGTTTAAGTCAATAATCTTTCTTGTTTCCGCAAACTTATTGGTGTAGGTAGCATTGTACTTTGCTAATTCCATTTGTGCGTAATAATAACGCAATGATTCTTTGCCCATTACCCTTGCTACTGTTTCCGAAAGTTCGTTTAAGTAGGTAAGAGCCTCTGAAAATCTGTCTTCGGTAGCCAAAGAAGTTTCATAAAGTTGTTGCAACAGATTAACACGCTCTATGTGCGTGATGGGGACTTTGATAGCATTTTTATACAACTCTATCAAATCTTTGTAGGCAACATCATACTTTTGTTGTCTATACTCTGCTTTTGCATCCAAGCGTTGGGAGATAGCGTGCTGTGTTCTGCCAATACCGTAATATTTTTCTGTATTTCCCTCCAGCTCCCATCTTTGTTTTTTACTTTTTTTGATGTATCGGCTATCTATATAGTTGTCTATCAGGCTTTCATGTATTTGCAAATAAAGTTTGTGTACCATTGTCAATCTTTTTTCAGCAGTAAAAAGGTTGTTTTCCATCATTTTTTGAGTGATGTCCCTTTTTTCGCCCATATCTATTTTCAATAGATTGATTATGTGTTGGTTGCGAATATAGGCTGTAGAACGCACGTTCAGATTTTCCTTTATCCAAGTATCTGTCCTATTGAGTTGCGCCTCTGCTCCTTTATAATCGCCTCTGTTACGCAAGGCATCTCCCCAAAATGTCATCATTTCTGCTGCCTCATTTTTGCGGCGGTCTTTCTCTATGGGGTCAAGAATTTTGGTGGTATATTGCTGGCTGATTACATCATAATAGCGTTGGTCTTCATCGCCAATAAGGGCTTCTTTTGCCCTAATAAGGTCGGGCATAATACTGATTAATTTATTCATTTGCCCTCTTGCAAAAAGTATTTTAGCCAGTGTAGTAAGCGTACTTGCTTTGATGTTGTTGTCATTACTTGGCATAGCTATTTTCCCATTGGCATCTATCTTTAACTTCAAAATAGCAACAGCACTATCCAAAAATAGTTGCGCCTTGTTGGTATAGGAATATTCGGCATATAACTCTGCAACGCTCAATTGTGCCATTCCGTAGATAAAATCTGCATCTGCACCACCTATCTGCCGTTTATTTTTGAGCAAGTCATGGATAGTTTCCTCAAACTTTATATAGTTACCCATTGCCTCGTAGTATTTGGCTTGGTAGGTCTGCAAATAAGCAACGGCATAGCCCTGAGATTGCCTTTTCAGCTTACCGATAATTTTATTACATTGGTCTAAGGCTTTTTCGTACTCTCCGTCATCAAAATATCTCTCACAAATAGATAGTGCTGCCTCAAACTCTGCTGCTCGCATAATATCAGTTTTCTTTTCGGCAAAAGATAATTGGGCAAAGAACAAAGCAGTATAAAAAAAGAAAGTAATGAATAAAAACTTTAAAGTCTTCATGGTATTTTAATATTTATTATCTTGATATTTAAGCAATAACGGGCTTTATTCATTTGGCAGGCTAATTATTTTTTTGTTATTCGGAATAGCATTACTTACGTAAGTATTATTCATTAACCTCCAATTTTCAATAACAGTCCACTAAATTAGTAGAAAAAGTATAAAAATCATACTTATAAAGATAAAAATAAAAATCCTATAAGTGTGTGGACGACTTATAGGATTTTTCTGAAAAATTTAATAATTCAATTTTGCTTAGTCTTGCTCCCAAAACTCATTTTCCAACACTTTTTTTACCAACTCGATGGTATTGCGTACTTTGAGTTTGTTCATGATATTTGCTCTGTGATTTTCTACGGTTCGGTGGCTAATGAATAGCTTTTCTGCTATTTCTGGGCTGCTTAGTCCGTCCAAAAGTAGTTTAACTATTTCTTTTTCGCGCTGTGTAAGTTTGGCAGTAGCTTGGGTCGCTTGCTCGTTTCTTCGCACTTTTTTCACCATGTTATTCATCATAATCTTAGAAACAGTGCTGCTGAAATAAATTTCGCCTTTGGCTACGCTTTGGATAGCCTCTACCAATTCATATTTTGAAATATCTTTGGGCATATAGCCTGCTACCCCTAATTCTATGGCTTTGCGTATGTAAGCCTCTTCTACGTGCATACTTAGCACTACTACTTTTACATCTGGAAAATCGCTACCGACCGCCTTGATGAAGTCAAAACCGCTTCCGTTGGGCATAGATAAGTCAGTCATTACAATGGTAGGCTTTACAGTAGCCAAGTGCTTGAGTGCTTCCTTGATGTTGGAAGCTTCCGCCACTACTTTTATATCTTCCTCATTGGTAAGTAACTGCTTAATACCGTCTCGGATAATCTGGTGGTCATCAACTAACATTAATTGTATCATCTTTTCAGTAAATTCGCTAATTTTGTAGGCTAATTTTTTTATCAGTAAGTGTTATTTGCAGTGGGTAAAATAATCCTTTTATGAGATATACTTACATTTAGCAAAATATTAACCATAACTTTGCCATAAGTTAAATATTTGAAAAAAATATTTAGAATACTCAAAAAAAAGTAAGTATCAGTACGCAATAATTATGCAAATTTTATTCCTAATTCCTTATCCTCTCGGCGTTGCACCGTCCCAACGTTTTCGCTTTGAGCAATACTTCGAAACCTTAGAAAAAAATGGAATAAGTTATGATTGTCAATCGTTTATAGATGAAAAAACATGGAAAGTGCTGTATATAAATGGTTATATTTCCCAGAAAATAATCGGTGTTTTAAGTGGTTTTTTGCGTAGGTTAAAGGTTTTGTTTTTTTTACAGAAATATGACTTTATTTTTATTCATAGGGAGGCTGCCCCTATATTTCCCCCTATTTTTGAGTTTCTGATAGCCAGAGTATTCAAAAAAAAGATTATTTTTGATTTTGATGATGCTATTTGGCTACCAAATACTTCTGAGCAAAATAGTATTTCTGCTTTTTTGAAATTTCACCAAAAAACGTCTTATACGTGCCGATGGGCTTGGAAAGTGAGTGCGGGGAACGCTTATCTGTGTGAGTATGCCAGAAATTATAACCCAAATGTATGCTTGAACCCAACAACCATAGACACAAATTTGCACAAGATAGCCCACACAACGGCAAGCAATAAGGTAAGGGAGAGATTAGCGGTCGGCTGGACGGGTTCTCATTCTACACTCAAATATTTATATTTTTTAGTGCCTATCCTGCAAGCAATAGAAAGAGAGTACCCGATTGATTTTTTAGTAATTTCAAATCAAAAGCCTGATTTTCAAATTGATAGTCTTAAATTTATCAAATGGGATAAAAAAACAGAAATTCAAGATTTGTCAGCCATTCAAATAGGTGTGATGCCGCTCACCGATGACGAATGGGCGAAGGGAAAATGTGGTTTTAAGGCTTTGCAATACATGAGTTTGGGCATCCCCGCCCTTGTTTCGCCCGTGGGTGTGAATACCGAAATCGTTAAAAGTGAAGAAAATGGCTTCCTTTGCTCTACGGAGGAAGAGTGGAAAAGCACACTTATTAGACTGATAGCAGATAGCGATTTGAGAAAAAAAATAGGAGAAAATGCAAAGCAAACAATTGAAAATAAGTATAGTGTGCGAGCAAATGAGCAGAATTTTTTGAGTTTATTCGCCTCTTGAGTTGTTGGGCTTTGACATGAGCGTCTTACAATTTTTTTGCAATTTTTTCATTTATGCCCAAAATTGTAAGAACGCTTCTGATGAAGTAATTAGGTTTTTGGAATGATGTTTTCATAAGCAATCAGTAATATATGCACTGCCTTTCTTATGGCTTCTTTGGGTGAAAACTCCTTGCTACTTTCTTTCTCTAAAAGTTTTGACTTAGCAATAGCGGGGCTTGGCATGGTTGCTTCTGTCATTTTGCCTACTGCTTTTTCTTGGATTTCATTCGCATTTTTGCTATAGACCACTTCTAAGTAATCTTTAGGAGAAAAACGCCAAATATTTGTACCAGAGATGTTAGTAGAGCAATGTGTTTTGATGGTGATGGTATCTTTGCTTTCTATCTGATTGGTGAAAATGACGGTTGTGTAGGCAAATTCTACCATTTCCTCGCCAATATTTAGTTTTTCTACTTTGAGGTCGTACTTGTGTTGGGCTACGGAATCTCTGATAACAGTGAAAAAATAAGTAACATGATTGAGTTTTATCTCTCCTCTGAAATGGTTTTCGCTATCGTCGAGGTAGGCGAAATATTGCTCCATGCCTTCGGGCAGTAGCCATTTTTCCTCTTGGAATAAATACTTGATTTGGTCTAACTGGGCAAGTTTGGGGGCTTCTCCGTAAATATCTTTGATGAGTTTTTTTCTGAGTGGAGCTACTGCTTGCTCCAGACCTACAGCCGACAAATCCAATTTTTTCAGAGAGTCGTAATAGTTTCTTCCTTCGGTAATGCTTTCAAATTTGTGCGTACTGATATAACTATGCAGTTCCTTGATGAGGACTTGGTTGAGTGCATCATCGCCACCTTTGTCTTTTGCTTTTGCCTTTTCGAGTAGGGCAACTACTTCAGCATTGTCCTTAGACAGCATCTTGGCTTTTTCTAAGTCTGCTATTGCTTCTTTGTATTTTGAGAGGTTGTAGTTTGCAAAGCCTCTGAGCATGAAATGGAAATAGTTGGGCTTGGCGGCAGCGAGTTGGATAGCCCTGCCCAAATCTTGCAGAGATTCTTTAAATAGCCCATCAGTTTCTTTGGCTATAGCCCTAAAATAGTACCAATCAGGGCTTACTGCGCGAAGTTTTGCCGAACCGCCGCCTGCTCGTGGCGATGCCTTGCTTGCTATAGCCTGAAGTTTGATGGCACTATCAAAGTCTTTGATGGCATCTACATACCTCCCGATAAAGAAATATGCCATTGCCCTACTTGCAAATAGCTCGAAGTTTTTAGTATTTTTTTGGATAAGGTTATCAAAGTATCGGAGCGCATTGTCGTTGATTTCATAGCGTTGGTTCGTACTGTCTAAGGCTACCAATGAAGTATCGGCAAGGTGCATACTCGTATCTATTTTTGCTTTGGCGATTTTGAGTATTTGCTCTATTTCAGTATTTTCAGGCAATATTTTGTTTGCTTTTTCTAAATCTTTAATTGCTTGGGGGTAAAACCCCAACTTATAAGAAGCATTACCACGCCCCATAAAATAATACGCATTGGGGTTGGCATTGCTTATGAGTACGGCTTCATCGAAGTCGCTCCACGCCTCTTGGTATTGCTTATTGTTTTCTTTGGCAAGCCCTCTGAGGTAGTACATTTCGGCATCCCCTTTTCTGAGGGTAATGATAGTATCAAAATCATTTTTTGCCCTTGTGTACTGCCCTGTGTAAAGGTGTGCCATCGCTCGTTGCAAGTAAAGCTCCGCATTAGCGGGATTTTGCTGGATACGGCTGTCCATATAGAGCAAGGCTGTTTCGTTGGTCTTTTGCTGCTGCGTTTGGCTGTAGCTATTTGAATAGTAGCACAAAAAAGAGATAATAAAAATTAGCAATATTTTAGTCATGACGAATTGGAAAGTTTTAAAAATGATGGGAAAGTTTAAAGAGTGAGAAAGTATTTACGCGGGTACAAACCCTACCACGTACTCTGACCTCAATTTGTCATCTAAATTAAAACGTACAGAAAATGAAGTTTCTGAGGGACTTATTAATGGTGTTTTTGTCTCTCTTGTAGGATTTCCCTTATCAAATAGAATGAAAGTATTATTATCGGTAAGTTCCCATGTACCGCTGTCGCCTAAGTGTGCCACAATAGTAATAGGGGAATTACTCAAAACTATTCTGTAAGAGCCGTTTTGAGATAGAGTAATTCGATAGTTGCTATAATTTCCTACATTATCCACACTACCATTGATAGTTACACGAGAGATACGCCAAGTTTTGGACAATATTTCTGTTATTGTTTTAGGCTTTGGTTGTTCTTCACTTTTTTTACCACAAGAGGCAAATGCAAAGACCCAAATGAGCGATACTAAATAAATGAGTTTCATATTTTCTTTATTTTTTAGTTTTGAAAAATACTTATTTTGTAAGAATGATTTTTTTGATACCTACTTTTTTATCCTCGATAATGTAGAGGTAATAAATCCCTGCGGGGTAGGTAGTTAAGTCAAGTTGTAATTGTGGATTTGTTTGCTTACCCAAAGTCATGATTTCCTGTCCTAATGGATTCAAAAGCCGTAATGCATCTATTTTTGAGTAAATAGGGAACTGTATGGTTATAGCACTTTCGGTAGGATTGGGGTAAATAGTGATTTTCCCACTAAATTCTTCATCTACGACTGACATTACATTGTTAAGCACAATAGGAATAACTGTGGACTCACAACCTATGGCACTATTTCGAACTATCAGGTTAAAATTGTAGTTTCCAACCACTGCATTTTGCGGAATTTGTATTACTATGGGCGAGGCTGTCAAAGCCTGATTGGTAATAGCTACAAAGTTAGGCATGGCATTGGCTCCTGTGGTCAGTGAGAACTGATTAGGTGAACCCGTAGTGGCAGTGTAAGGGATAGTAAACGAGGTAGAACGCGTATTGATAGAAGGAATCATGCCTACAGTCAGCGTTGGTAATGGACTTACTGTTCCCGAAACCGCTACATTTTGCGTAACCGAACCGCTTGTATGCGTAATATTCCCTGAAAGCGAGCCTGTGGCAGCGGCAGATAAGCGTACTCTGATAGTTGTAGTTGCCAAAGTACCCGCCGAAGGAGATAAAACCAAAGAATTACTATAAGTTGTACCTGCGTCAGACGAAACCTCAATACCCGCAGGAGCCGTAACGGTAATATTTTCTGCCAAATTAGTCCCTGAAATAGTATAGTTCTGTGCTACAAAAGATTGACCTGCACAAGCACTAAGCGGACTTAATGTGCCTGTAATCGTAAGCACAGGAGGTGGTGGAGTACCTACGGTAAGGGAAAATGAAACTAAAGCGGAAATACAACCTGTTGTACTATTTCTCACTGTTAAGTTAAAGTTATAAGTTCCTGCGGTTTTGGTAGCGGGCAGTACTAAATTGATAGGGGAAGCGGGCAAAGCCTGATTGCTTACTGCCACAAAACCTGCTAAGGTGTTTGTACCTACGGTGATAGAATACTGATTGGGTGAACCTGTAACAGCGGTGTAGGGAATCCCTACCGAAATAGCCGCAGTAGTAGCACTTGGGATTGCCCCCAGAGTAATAGTAGGTGCGAGGTTTACCGTCCCCGAAACTGCTACATTTTGCGAAGCTGTGCTACTTGTATGTGTGATATTCCCTGAAGGTGAGCCCGTAGCATTTGCCGCTAAACGCACCGTAATGGTGGTATTTGCAACTACTCCGTTAGTAGCATTTAAGGTCAAAGTATTGCCAAAACTCGTTCCATTAGACGAAATCTCAAAGCCTGTGGGCGCATTTATAGCAATATTTGCTGATAAATTTGTACCTGAAACAGTATAAGTCTGCGTAGCGGAAGGCGTACCTGCACAAGTGATAAAAGGAGTGAGAGTGCCTGTGATTGCTACCGTAGGTACAGAAGGCACGCCTCCCAAGCGAGTGATTCCGTTCCTGACAATACCATCAAAAGTAGAAAATACACCTCCTACTACAGCTTTGCCGTCTGGCTGTATAGCTACTGTAAATACATCATGGCTGAATCCTGTACCTATATTGAACGTAGCATCTCTTGTTCCGTCTGTATTGAGGCGCACTAAGCGATTAGCTACTGCCCCATTAAAACTTGTAAACTCTCCTACTGCTATTACTTTTCCGTCTGCCTGTAGAGCAATATCTCTCACAGGATTGTTAGAGGCAGTACCAATATTAAAACTTGCATCACGCGAGCCATTCGCATTAAGGCGTATGAAATGATTGGCACCTGCTCCGTTATAAGAGGTAAAATTTCCACCCACTAATACCTTACCGTCGGGCTGTAGGGCAAGTGCATACACTTTGTCATTAATGCCAAATCCTGTGCCTATATTAAAAGTAGCATCTCTGCTACCATCAGCATTGAGACGAACGATTTTTCTTGAAGGAGTACCATTATAATCAGTAAAATCGCCGCCTACTATAATTTTTCCATCGGTTTGAAGACTTAGCGTATAAACCATAAATTCATTTTGAAAGATAGAAGCACTGTTAAAACCAGTACCAATATTAAAGGTAGCATCTCTCGTTCCGTCCGTATTAAGGCGAATAATTCTAAATGCTCTATTTGCAGGTGTAGATGTACTACCATTATAGGCTGTGAATTGACCACCTACGATTATTTTCCCATCTGCTTGTACTGCAATAGCATATACGTATCCATCTAAACCTTTAAGGATATTATTCACATTATTAAAACTTCTATCTAAAGTCCCATCTGCATTAAGACGTACCATATTATCAGCAGCAATGCCATTATAGTTGTCTAATCTTCCACCAACCAATACTTTCCCGTCAGGTTGCAAAGCCATGGTATGTACAACATTGAAACCTGTATTGAATCCATTGCCAGTATTAAAAGTAGCATCATTGAGTCCGTCAGGATTGAGGCGGGCGATACGCCCTGCTCTTGCGCCTGCCATAGCAAAATCTCCTGCAAAGTTTTGGAAATTACCACCAACTAAGATTTTACCATCTGATTGTATAATAATTTTTCGTACCTCGCCAGCGCAACAGTCAGAGGTAGGATTTATAGCAAAGCCTACGAAATTTCTGCCAGAGTTATCCCTTGGCACAAAGGTCGCATCATTATTTCCTGATTGGGCTTTACTTTGGGCTATACCGCAGATAATTATTAGAAAAGTAAGCAAAAAGGTTTCGAATCCTTGCCACAAGGAGTTATGGCAAGAGATAAAAAAAGTATATTTCTTCATAATTCTTTTTGGATTTAAAATTTTTAGTATTTACTCAAGTTCAACCGTTAAAAGCATTGGGCTATTACTATATTGATAGCTTACTCACACTCATTTTCAAAAAAGAATACGTGTTCTGCAAAGTCACTCCATTTGGCATCGGGATATTTTTGTAAGAGTTTCGGGCATTTTCCAAAGAGTTGGACAAATCTTTCTTTGTAGTCTTTCTTTTGAATTTTAGACGTTTTACCATTTTCTTTGATGAAATAAGATTTGTCCTCATTACCTACTAGCGTAACTCCTCCTACGCCCCAGCCCATAGTTTCTTTGGCAAAGGGGTCGTGGTAGATACGTATTTTGCTGGAAAAATCAGGATTGAGCATTTGTAAGAGCATATTTACACCATCTACATTTTCGGAAAAGAAATAAACCATTTCACGATTATATGCCTTTTGATTTGTTTTTTTGGACTTGGTAACCGACTCATTGGCATTAAGAAAAGCAACATATTTCCCAAAATCAGCGGGGGGCAAGGCTATTATTCTGGTGTCTTCGGCTTTGTACTCCGTTTTTGCCCCTGTAGCGTCTTTGCCTACGATGGCTACTATGGCTTTTTTCTTGAATTTATAGATAGAATAAAAGAACTTTATAGTATCTCCATTATTTTTCACTAAAAAACTTTCTTTTTTATTTGAAAACATTTCAATAGGAGGTAACAACTGCTGTGCAGAGGCTGTCTCGGCAAGAAGTATGGAAGTAAATAGAAGAAAACAAACTACTTTTTTCATGTTTTTTTGCTTTTTAATTGTTATTTATTCTTTAAAAACTATATGACACTTACTTACAAATAGACCTGAGTGCATCAATAATATCTTGTAGCTCCTTTTTATCTGAGGCAGTAACACTCGAATATCCGTCTGTGTATGTTGTAAGGCATAGGCATTACAATTAGCATTAGAAGATGAACTTTTTAAAGTAATCTAGATAGTAAATAGTTTTTTAATAAAAGAATTTAGGCAGACACTTTCTTATTTCATATACTTAGTTAGCAACCATGTCTACTAACCATAAAATGAAACCAATAGCTAATGCTAAGGAGCCTAGGGACCATATCAACCCCCCAATGCTACTAGCAAGTGTATAAACTAAGACAAGCCCAACTACTAAACCAATAGCACCTACAATCATCAATTTGACACCAATTGACCCTAAATCGGCTTTTGTTTTTTGTTGTTCCTTGATCTTTATAATCTTTTTTGTGTCATTTTTTGCTTCTGCTTTGGAAAGTTGTTTTTCTAACTTTTCTTGCCTTTTGGCAATTTGCTTCTCCATTTTTTTGATGAGTAGTTGTCCCGCCTTAGAGTTTGTAAACTTGGCTTTGAGTTCCTCTTTCGTAGTGCGCTCGCTAATGCTCGGTGTAGCAGCAGGTGCATTTACAAAGTTAGAGAAGGTAAAAAGTGTGGCAACCAGTGCCATAGTCATTAAAATTCTGTTTTTCATGGTAATAAAATGTTAAAAAAATTAAATTGTTAAGAATAAAAAATACTGTTTTAGCACCTTCAATCAAGCAAGCAAAAAAATACGTCAATCCTGACTATTGGGAATTTCCCATTTATGTTCTATATTGCCACAGTTTTGGCGGGGGCAGTACAGCCCGCTACGAATGGCATACGGCAGTAGCTCGTACCTACTCTCAATATCGAGCTTGGTGAGAATACTGCGAACATGGGCAGCAATAGTATGCTGCGAGCAGTTTAGCATCTCGCCGAGTTCTACATTCGTTTTTGTCGGGTTCTCGACCAGCAGTCTGAAAATATTCCATTCGCCGTTTGTTAATTCTGTTTGATTCATCTTGCTTGTGTTTGATTGATAAGCAAATTAACGCAGACTAATTAGGGCTGACAAGGGAATTTGAAATGAGAATTTGAGGAATTTGAGGAAGATAAAACAAATAAAATACTACTCAGGGAGATAAAACACAGCTTTTTTCGTAAAATAAAAACTCATAGAGCTAATTTTATTAATCTTATTAAATTGATTATCAATAAGATATAAAAAATTTCAAAGAAACTCCTTAGAATTTCTTTGAAATTCCCTAAAAAAGGATATTTTTGTTAGATAAATCTAAAAGCGACATGGCTAAACTATCCATCTCACAAAAAAAATGCTGGCAGGAACTCTTAGATTCCATAAGGCAGATAGAAAAATTATCTGCTGAGAGAGTTTGCCCCTCACCCAAAAATATAGAAAGTCGGCTTAGAATCGTATTTGGCGAAGACTATCGCAACCAAAACTTCACGATACTTCACCAAAAAGTAAATGCCCTCTATAGGAATGGCACTAAAAAGTACCCCGAAATCCATTCTGATGAGCAGTTCAGGAAGCTAAGGGACGAACACATAGAAGACTATCTATTAGCAGATAATCATACTATCAAGGCAAATTTTATAGGAAAAACCCAAAACCCTCACCCAAGATTCATGGATTTGATGGCAATAGCCTACGGAGAAGCCATTAATTTTGAGGAGTATTACGAACGCAAAAACGCTCCCCCCGTTCGCTTCGAGGGGAGGTGGGTTTCTGTAGTCCGCAGCAACGATAGGCAGCACCTACTTCTTGCCCCTATTCTGGTCAGCAAAGAAGAAAACACCTATAGGGCGGTGATGCGCAGCAAGTACAATACTTTTGAAGGGAAGGTATATGAGCTAAACGGCTGCCTACAGCTACTGTTCGACAATGGTGAAAAAATGCTTTTGCTCTCTTTTCGCATTGGCGCAGTAAAAGTGCCAAAACTCTTGCAGGGGACTTTTAGTGGCATAGCGAGCAATGGCGCACCCATTGCGGGCGTAGAGTGGTTAGTAAGACCAGACGAGCTACCTGCTGACTTAGATATCCCCGCAAAACTGCAAATCACTAATGGAACGGCAGACTGGAAAGGCTTGCCCGAAAAACTCCAAAACGTATTCAAAGACTTTGATAATTGCTATTTCAAAACAAACATAGATAGAATCAGTAGCTGTAGTTGGACTGATTTGGACGTTTGATTAGCTATCTCTTAAAATCAATAGCTAAGTAAACCATTTAATAAAAGAACACCATGCAATCTAATTACGAATACGACCTTTTTATTAGCTTTGCCGATGAGGATAAGGCTTTTGTCATCGAGCTATGCGAAGCCCTGCAAGCCAAAGGGCTAAAAGTGTGGTGCAGTGCCAAAGATGTGCCTATAGGGGCTGATATTCATGCCGAGGTGAGTAAAGCCCTACCGCACTGCCAATATTTCTTACCTATCATTAGCCCGCACTACGGAAGATTTTGGCACGAGAAAGAGTTTCATAGTGCAGCACACAATCGTCCAAACGAGCTTATTATTCCGCTTGCTTATCAGGTAGATTATGCGTATATCCAAAGTAAGGAAATGTTTAGCCTTATTTCTTCTATCCGTATTTTAGATGCCAGAGAAAAATCCATCTACCTCATTGCCAAAGATATATTTGGGAAAGTGAAAGATTTTAGCAAATCGGTACATAAGAAAGCCAAATGGTTTTCCCTGCCCGATTTTTTCAGAAATAAAGTAGTGCAGATGAGTATTGCAGCTATTTTGGTGCTGCTCACCTACATAGGCATAGACAACTACGAAATAGAAAAGGGACGGGCAAAAGACGAGGCACTTTTTGAGGCAAAAATAGCAAATATTAGCCCGCTCGAAGTGCGCGAGTCTTTCAAAGAAGAAACTATTTATCCCACTACAGCTATTAATTTTTCCAAAAAAGACAGGTTTAGTTTTAAGGTAGTAAAAATCAGAGCAGAGAAAAAAAATGCTTGCACCCAAAAGAAATGTAACTGTGAGGGCTTGCTTACGCTACATTTTGACCTGCTCAACAAAGGTGAAAAAGCAGTACACATCATTGCACTCAAAGTAGAGGCAAAGCGAAACGAGGAACTGATTTTTCAAGACAAAACCGCCCAATTATTGGTTTCCAAAGAACGGGACGACTGCCCCGCCGCTTTCGGGATATGGCTGTTAGAAATTCCCAAAGATAACGGAAACGTCCACTATTTGTACGAACTTTCGGGGCTGCCCGTAAGGTGTGCAGCAAGAGAAACCATTGATATTCCCATTGCCCTTTACCAAATACAGCCAAATGTCAATAAAGGGTTGCCTTATCTTCCCGAACAGATAGAATTTACTTTTACTTTCATTACTGACGAGAAGGCAAATGCTAAGTCAAAAAGGTGCTATTTTGAAAAAGGTGAACTGATTTGTGAGGATTAGAAAATTTAAAAACATGAAAAAAACATCCTTACTCTTATTTGTATCTTTTCTGCTGTTGTTTGTGTCCTCGCAAACAACCTACGCCCAATCTATTCCGCAAAACCCTAATCAAGTGGAAAATGGCAAGCGGCAAGGTAGGTGGACAATTTTGCTCAACGAGAAAAAAAGCAAGGTCGATAGCATAAAAAAAGCAACTTACTATCGAATCCTTACCTACCAAGATGGCAAACCTACAGGCATTACCCAAGACTATTACCTAAATGGAAAGCTACAAATGCAAGGAAAATTGATTGCCGAAGGGCTTGCTCCCAAATACGAAGGCACTGTAACCTACTTTCGCCCCAATGGAAAAAAAGACTACGAGCAGAAGTATGAAAACGGTAAACTTATTTCCAAAGTATATTTTAACCTCAATGGAAGTGTAGTGAAGGAGGATTGGGAAAAACTTATCAAAAACGCAATGGATTCCTTCTTCTTGCAAGGGAAGTACGAGCAGGCGCTCTCCCTCGTCCAAAAGGGCAAACAATTGGCAAGCAAGCAGTTTGGCGATAAGCACCCCAACTACGCAATCTGCCTGACCAACGAAGCGGGTATTTATATCACGCAGGGGAAAAACTACCCCAAAGCACAAAAATCACTACACAAAGCAATGCAAATCACCCAAAAAGCCTTAGGCAAAGACCACGAGGACTACCTCACTGCGCTGGTGCAGGTTGGCAATATTTACTACAACAAAGGGCTTTTGCGAGAAGCAGAACCCCTATTCCGAGAGGCTTTGCAAATCTCCAAAGTCAAGTACAAAAATGAAAGCCCTACTAATTATGCCCTGCCCCTTAACAACTTGGCGGCAATCTCTCTGCAATTAGGCAAATACGCTCAAGCAGACACGCTTTTCACAGAGGCAAGCCAGATTTTTGAGAAAATAAACACAACTGCTTACGCCATCTCTCTTAATAACTTGACCAATGTGTATTACTACCAAACAAAGTACAAAAAGGCAGATTCGGTGGCACTTCTTTCCCTTCAAATCCAAGAGAAAGAAAATAGAATCACGCCTTACTATGCACATACCTTGAGTAACTTGGCAACAAGCTATTTAAAACAAGCTAAATATAAGCAAGCAGATTCTTTGTTTATACAGATAAAGGAAGTTTTTGAAAAAACAGGAAAAGACAACAATTTTTATGTTTCTTACCTCATCAACTTAGCAAGTACCTACATCTATAAGGCACAATATGCCCAAGCAGCACCAATTTATGTAGAGGCTTTGGAGAGCCAAGCAAAAACCATAGGCGAGCGACACCCCGATTATGCCACTGTGCTTAGTAATTTGGGGTATGTGTATGTTAATCAGGGCAAATATGCCCAAGCAGAGGAAAAATTATTGGTGGCACTCGATATATTTGAGAAAGGGAATCTACAATCGCATACTTCTTATGCCAATGTATTGCTCAATTTGGGCGAATTGTATCGCTTGCAAGGCAAGTACAAGCAAGCAAAATCCTACTTTTTGAAAGCAGAGGCTTTGGGCGAGGCGCACCCTGATTACGCCGCTATCTTGAATAACCTTGCCAATTTTTATTCCTATACGGGAGAGTTTGCCAAAGAAGAACCGCTCAGACCGCAAATTATGGAAATTGCCAAAAAAAACATAGGTGAAAAGCACCCCGATTATGCTACTTACTTAGACAACTTAGCTACTTTTTATGAAAATAAAGGGGAGTACAGCAAAACAGATTCTCTCTATCAGCTGGGTTTGAAAATTACAAAAGATAACCTCGGCGAAAATCACCCTGATTACGCCTTCCGATTGGGGAATTGGGGAGGATATTATTTCAACCAAAGCACCTATAGCAAGGCAGAACCTCTTTTTTTGAAAGCTATCCAAATTTTCAAAGATACACAAAGCGAGGCAAGTCCCTATTATACCACCTCCCTCCAAAATTTGGCGAATGTCTATGCCAATCAAGGTGAGTACGAAAAAGCAGAATCATTGTTATTGCAGGTATTGGAAATCAGGAAAGACGGACTTGGGAAAAATAGTGATAGTTATGCAATAACATTAAGCCATTTAGGAAATTTATATAAAACCCAAATGAATTATGCGGAAGCCATTCCATTGTATGAAGAAGCCATTCCTATTTTCAAAAACACGACAGGGGGAAAAAACACCTATTACGCTAACAACCTATCCGCTCTGGCAGATACTTATGTATCATTGAAACAATATGCCAAAGCAGACTCTCTCTATCTGCAAGTCGTCAATCTTTATAAGGAAGTTTATGGAGAAAAACACCCCGAATATGGTGTGTCATTAGGAAATTGGGCTTCTTCTTTCCGCCTTCAAAAAAAATATGAAAGGGCAGAGGAGTTATTACTCAAAGCACTGCGAATCATAGGGAAAGCAAAGGGAGAAAATCACCCCACTTATGCCATTTATGCTAATCAGCTTGCCATTGTCTATGATGACCAGAACAAGTTTGAGCAAGCAACGTCCTTGTACTTAAAAATGACGGCAAGCAAAGTAGAGGAAATCCAAAATAACCTCACTAACCTCAGCGAAAGTGGCAAGCAAAAATATTTGAAGGAAAATCAATATGTTTTTAGCAATTTGCATGGATACATAGCACATCTTTTAGAGAAGCAGCCCACACACAGGGATTTGCCCAAGTTGCTACAAGCAGCATTCAATCTTCAGCTTCGCACCAAAGGGCTTTTACTTTCTGAAACCCAAAAAGTGAAGAATCGCATTTTTGCAAGCTCGGATTCCGCACTTATTCGCCAAATGGAACTTTGGCAGGCAAAGAAAAACATTGTTGCCAAAGCCTATAACATGACCGCTACCGAGCGAAAAAAGCGAAATTTAGACCCTCAAAAATTAGAAACCGAAGCTGACGACTTAGAAAAGGTATTAGTAACTCGCTCCGCCGATTTTCAGCCAGCTTTTAGCTCTCCCACCTATACCTACCAAGATATTCAAAAAAAAATGGGCGAAAACGACATAGCCATCGAGATGATAAAAGGAGAAAGAATCAACTGGGAAAACCCCAAACAAGACACTACTTTTTACTACTTAGCATTGATACTAACCAAAAAAGAGCTAATTCCTGTCCTCATGGACAATGGCAGGGAGATGGATGCTGATGCCTTTCATTACTACAGAGCAAGTGTAGGTAGGGAAACAGACGAAGCAAGCTATGGCGAATTTTGGAAAAAAATAGCACAGAACCTCCCCCTACCCCCTCCAAAAGGGGAGAGGACTATTTCCCCCTTTGAAGGGGGACAGGGGGATGTGGCTGCTAAAATCTACTTCTCCCCCGATGGCGTTTACAACCAAATCAACCTCAATACCTTATTCAATCCTCAAACAGGGAAATATTTATTAGAAGAGTATGATATTCATGTAGTTACTAATCTGAAAGAAATAGCAGAGGAGAAAAAGTCAAGTACCCAAAAAACAGCCAGCCTTTTCGGGCGACCTGCCTACGGCATGAGTAAGCAGGACTACGACCAAAACACCATAGGGTTAAGAGGGAAAACAGACATCGCAACACCTAATATCGCTACCCAAATAGCATGGAAGGACTTAGAAAGCACTCAAATAGAGGTAGTTGGCATTGATTCAGTTTTGCGCAAGAATGGTTGGAAAACTGAGATTTTTTTAGACAAAGAAGCTGTAGAAGAAAGACTAAAAAAAGTAAAAGACCCTACTATCCTTCACGTTGCTACGCACGGTTATTTTGCCCCAACAAACAGCAAAACCAAAGTAAACAATATGCTCAGTTCGGGTATTGTGCTTGCGGGCGTAAATACTGTAGGAAAGGGCAAAAACAGCGAAGATGGCATACTCACCGCTCTCGAAGCGACTAATTTGGACTTAGACCAAACTGATTTGGTGGTGCTTTCCGCTTGCGAAACAGGGCTTGGCGAAGTAGCAGTAGGCGAAGGCGTATATGGTTTGCAGCGAGGCTTCAAAGTAGCAGGGGCAAAGGCAGTGCTGATGAGTTTGTGGTCAGTAGATGATGGTGCTACCCAAGACCTAATGAATACTTTTTACAATTTGTGGCTTGAGGGTATGCCCAAAAGGGTGGCTTTCAAGCAAGCACAAATGGCAATAAAAGAAAAATATGCCAAGCCATACTATTGGGGAGGCTTTGTAATGATAGGCGATTAAGGGAATTGTGGGAATACTATGCCAAATTTTTTGCTCAAATCTTCACTGCCCAAAAAATTTGTGCTAACTTTGTCTATCATAAAAAATTTAGAAAAATACGACATTGCAGCATAACGACCGCATATTTACCATTGATATTCATACGCATATATTGCCCGAACGTTGGGCAGACCTGCGCGAACGCTACGGCTACGGAGGCTTTGTAAGGCTTGAGCATCACGCTCCCTGCAAGGCGAGAATGATGATAGATAATCGCTTTTTTCGCGAGATTCAGGACAACTGCTGGAGTTCGGAAGTAAGAATTAAGGAATGTAATCAGCATGGCGTAGATGTGCAGGTGCTTTCTACTGTGCCTGTCATGTTTAACTATTGGGCGAAACCTGCCGATACGCTTGACCTCTCCCAAATGCTCAATGACCACATTGCGGGCATAGTGGCTGATTATCCTGACCGCTTTGTAGGCTTGGGTACATTGCCAATGCAGGCACCCGACTTGGCAGTAAAAGAATTGGAACGCTGCATGAAAATAGGCTTGGCGGGGGTGCAAATAGGCTCGCACATCAACGAGTGGAATTTGGACGCATCGCAACTTTTTCCCATTTACGAAGCAGCCGAGGCACTTGGAGCAGCGATATTCGTGCATCCCTGGGACATGATGGGGCAGCAAAAAATGCCGAAATATTGGCTCCCTTGGTTGGTTGGGATGCCCGCCGAAACAAGTTTGGCTATTTGTTCTATGATTTTTGGTGGCGTTTTCGAGCGTTTCCCTAAGCTAAGGGTGGCTTTTGCTCATGGCGGCGGTTCGTTTTGTGCTACTTTTGGCAGAATTGCCCACGGTTTTGAGGTTCGCCCTGACCTCTGTGCGGTGGACAATCCGCATCACCCAAGCAAATATTTGGGCAAATTCTATGTAGATTCCTTGGTGCATAGCCCCGAAGCCCTCGATTATATTATCAAAACGCTTGGCGAAGATAAGGTAGCTGTTGGCTCAGATTATCCTTTTCCGCTTGGCGAGGACGAACCGAGCAAACTCATCAAAGAGATGCCCTACAGCAATGAAGTAAAAGAAAAACTATTGAATACCAATGCGTTGAATTGGTTAAATTTGAAAAAAGAACAGTTTGCCTATTTGCAAAATTGGCATTGATATTTACGACATTTTGACATAGCATAGGCTATCTATACTTGCTTTTAAGTGCCAAAATGACCGATAAAAAAAATGGTAGGTGTTTTGTTTGGAAAAAGATAAATCTAAACACTAAGAAATTAAAAACTACCAATCACCATGAAAATAAATCATCAATTACTCAAAGAAATAGCCCAAACTGCCAATTTAGCAAACATAGTCGGCGGAGGAATTAGTGCATTTACAGAAAAAGTGCAAGAAGTAAAAGATGGCTATTTGCTGGAGGTGAGTATGCCAAGCCTTAGTCCAGACGCTTATCATCTTAAGATAAAAAACAATGTACTGATGGTAGTTACTACACTATCAGTTACCAACCATATAGATAGCGATGATGAACGCACTGCAAATCCAGCTTTGCTTCGTACTTTTCCTATCCCAAATTTTATTGATGTAGAAAACATACAAGCGCGCTACGAGGGCAATTCATTGAAGATATTTGCTCCGTTTAACCAGCTTGGGAAAAATTTTGAGAAAGACATAGACATTCAGTATTTTTAAACAGATAAGCCCATTAGATTTCAAAAATTTAATGGGCTTATTTGTTTTTGACTTCTATACTGTATCTATAAAGTCTTTCTCTGTGATATTAAAGGCTATGACCCCCACAAGAAAAATAAAGGTGGAAACGCCCGCGCTATAGAGCAACCAGCCAATATCAAACGAGCCAGCACTCAAAAAAGCGTACCTAAATCCTTCTAAAATATGAGCAAGAGGATTGTAGAGTGCATAGATTTTGTACTCGGCAGGAATGGCAGAAACAGGGTAAACTACGGCAGAGCCATACATCATCAAGGAAATTCCATAACCAACAAAATAAGAAAGGTCTCTGTACTTAGTAGTGAGTGCTGCTACTATAGCCCCGATTCCCATGCCCAATAGTGCCGCAATCAGTAGCAAAAATGGCAAGGCAAGCAAGCCAATAATGCTCATTTGTAGATTAACACCCATTAGCCAATAATATACCCATACAATAAGCATGAGCGATACCATAATGCCCAACTGAATGAGGGTAGAAATGACTCCTGCAATAGGTACGGTAAGACGTGGGAAATACACTTTCCCAAAAATATTGGCATTACCCAAAAAAGTAATTTGCGTAACGCTGAAACATCTTGAAAAATAGCCCCAGCAGGTAACACTCACAAGTTGGAACAAGAAAGGAGGGATGCCCTCCATATTGATATTGGCAATGACACCAAAAACAACTGTATATAAAATGGTGCTGATAAAGGGATTGATGAAATGCCAAAGAGGGCCCAAAAGTGTTTGCTTGTAGGCAGCTACAAAATCCCGCCATACAAATAAGCGAATCAAATCGCGATAACGCCAAACTTCTTTGAGTTTGAAGTTGAGCCATTTGTACTCACCGCTAATGACTTCCGTCCATTGTTCTTGATTTTCTTTCATTTTTTCTTTAAAATATTAGATACAAAATTGACTTGTAGCAATAAATATACTACAAATTAATTGGCTGTATTCAAAGAAGTAATCTTTCGGAAAAGATTACTTCTTTGAATACTACATTTTTCAGATTTATTTACCTCGGTAGCTCACCTCGATATTGTGCAGCTCGATGAGTGGCTTCAAAAACTCCTCTAAATCATACACACATAGCTGACTTGCTGCATCGCACAAAGCACGCGCAGGCTCTGGGTGAGTTTCTATGAAAATTCCATCTACACCTGCTGCTACAGCAGCACGAGAAAGCACAGGTAAAAACTCCCTTGCTCCGCCCTTTTTATCAGCACTTGGGATGCCGTACTTGCGGATAGAGTGTGTAATATCAAAAACTACGGGATAGCCTGTCTGGTTCATGTGGTAAAAGCTACGCGGGTCAACTATGAGGTCATTATAGCCAAAAGTATAGCCTCTTTCTGTCAAGATGATTTGGTCATTGCCGCTATCTACACATTTCTGAGCAGGTTTCCCCATGTTTTCGGGAGCAAGAAACTGACCATGTTTGATATTTATAACTTTGCCCGATTTGGCTGCCTCTACTACGAGCGTAGTTTGCATACACAAGTAGGCAGGAATCTGAATAACATCAAGCACTTCTGCCGCCTCACTTACCTGCGAGGGATAATGAATATCGGAAAGCACCGAAAAACCAAACTCACGCTTAATTCGAGCTAATACTTCTAAGCCTTTTGTAAGCCCTGGTCCCATATAAAAATCTACCGAGCTACGATTGTCCTTCATGAAAGACGATTTATAAATAATTTTTATATTCATGCGTTCAGAAACCTCTTTGAGTTTTTCTGCTGTTTGTAGCATGGTTTTTTCGTCTTCTATTACGCAAGGACCTGAAATCAGGAACAATTCATCTGCACCGCAAGCAATGTCCCCAACTTTTACTATTTTCTTTTCCATTGTTTTATTTTTAATACAAAATTTCGCAAAGATACAAAATTTAATTTGCGAAGACTCTATTAAGGTCTTCTAAAGTTTACTCTATTATTAACTTCTTGGTATGCACCTTGCCCGTTGTAAGGTTATGAACAACAACAAAATAGATTCCTTTGGCAACCGTTTCATTAGATTTTAGCGGAATAACTTGCGCCTGATATACGTGATTTTCGGCAAAAATACTCCTTCCCAATCCATCTATAACTTTGATATTGAGTTCATTTCCTATTTTAGCAGAAATCGTAATATTGATGTTGAGTTGGTTAGTGGGATTTGGTGCTATAGAAAATATTTCTCCCCCATTATCAAAATAGAGGCTAATCATTCGGGAATAATTTATCTTCCCATCTAAATCAATTTGCTTGAGTCGGTAATAGTTTACTCCTTTGTGAGGTTCGCTATCTATAAACTGATAGCTATGTTTACTTACAGAAGTGCCGTTGCCTCTTACTATTCCTATGGTCATAAAATTTTTGCCATCTATACTTTTTTGTATTTCAAAATAGTCATTATCTTTTTCCCGAATTGTTTCCCAACTAATGAGGGCATTACTTTTTTGGGTAGTGGCTGTAAAAGAGATTACTTCTACGGGCAAAAAGACGTTGGTAGTGATGAGTGAGAAATCAGAAAAAGATGTGTAACCTGTTCGTTTTGTATCGCTTACGTGGGTACTACCTCCAAACGCATATACGCCTGCTCCCTCTGCACTTTTTCCAATCGTTTTAGCGGGGTGGCTGCACAAAATATTGACAGGGAAAATTTCTGCATCGTATAAACCGCTTGGTGAATTATCGGGGGTCATTCGCCAATAGCCGCCTATGCAAACGTTATTATAAACAAAAGTAACGCTACCTCTTACGTCATTAGCTGTCCATGTACCATTTGGGGCATCGCACTGATTGAAGTACCCTACAATGTTGCTTGTGCCTACGAGAGTATTTTTAATATCTAAGTTGAAAAGTTGGTATCGAGTCCCATCGCCTACGGGGAAGCTATAAAGTCCTGTGCCTGTGATAGCTCGGCGCAAATTTCCCCATACCCAACCGCCTGTGCTTGCATAACCCGCAGCATTATAATTTTTTACAGAATTTGATAGATTATTGTTTGTAATACTTATTTCCAAATTCGCAGCCCCGCCCGAAGAGCAATCAGCAATAGTTCCCGTTTTTAGTATGCCTGCGGTCAGGTCTAAAAAATCATTGATTTGCAAACTTGCATTGCCAAGTGCGGCAAGTCCTTTTACTGCACCGTCATCAATGCGGTTCATCACTACTTCTTGGAAGTCTTCCGTACCGCCAGAGGTAAATTTTAGCGTACCAATCAAATCTCCTTTGCCTAAAATATGCAGCTTAGATGTGGTTGAGCCTGTGATAGTTCCTGTACGTTCTGCCAATGTACTTTCTAAGGTGAGTTTGTTCCCATTAACTATGAAGGTGCTACCGTCCGTAATATCAAAAACACCCAATTTGGTAGTGGCATCACCCACCGTTACATCTTTAGCAATAGTAGTTTGACCTGAATTTAAGATGGTCAGATTATGGAAATTGGTAAGTAGAGAGCTGTTAATGTCTGAGGTGTTCAGCCCTACATTATAGGATTTGATATGGTTGGTGATGCAAATATTTCCTGTGGGGAGGTCGAAGTTTAGCTCGGTAGTGCCTGTGCCTTTTTCAAAGTTGCCATTTTGAACCAAATTTCCCGCGACTCGCAATTTGCCGTCATTCATGGTGAGTGTTCCCGATGCATTGATGGCTACATCTCCGTTGTGGGAGAAGCCCGAAACGGAGCCATTGAGCCAGCATTGCTCCAGCACAGAAGTATTATTTTCGAGGGTGAGTTGCCCACCGCTCTGGATAAGGAGTTTGTAGCACTGCGCCACTGTGCTTGCGTAAATTTTGATGCTTTTGCCCGTAGGCACAACCGCAATATCCGCACAAGTAGGCACAATATTGGGAGTCCAGTTGCTCATATTATTCCAGTCGTCAGTTACTCCTGTGAAAGTAACCGTATTTTCCACTTCATCAGCCCCTATGTCAGCCCCTCGCCTAAAATCACCGTCATAGTCCGTCAGAATAATCGTAGGGCTTAGGTACAAAGGCAGTGCAATCGCATTGAGGCGAAACTCCGTATTGGGAATATGCAAGTTACCTGTTTTGAGGTCTGTAAAAGTCATAGATGCAGCTAAAACAGTAGATTTGTCATCTGCTTGCGTAGCTGTTTGCCAATTTGCAAAGGTTTGGCTTGCCCCTAACCACTCGCCGATTGTGCTGGCATTTGCAGAGTAGAATGCGTTGTAATTTGGCAGGAACGCCCCTCCTGACGTGGGGGTGCAAGGCGAGGCTATTCCCGAACAGCCGCCACCCCAATTATTGCAAGTAACTTGGTTGCCTATAGCAAAGTGCTTGCTACCTGCGCCCAATTCTTGTCTTTCGTTATAAAATAAATTGTTAATCACTTCTACGGGCGTGCTTATAGATGTGCCAGCATTATCTCCTCTCAAAAGACCATAACTATTTTTCGTGCCATTGGTAATGCTTCCTGAAATGGCTATCGAATTATAGATAAAAGTAATTTTAGTTAAATCATTAAAATTATTCCATAGACCAATATACATAGCGTCTCCCACATTTGGCGTACCGTCTGTATTCAAACCCAAACTTATCATATTGTTTATAATAGACATACTACCCAAATCGCGTGTAATAATACCTGCTGCCGCAGGGGTTGTTCCCGCCGAAGTATTCCGAAGGTTGTAAATCTGATTTATTTCAATTTTGCCATTTACACTTCCTGTTAATAACATTCCTGCTACGGTTGTCCCTGTAGATGCCGCTTGGCTACTTATTAGGGTATGAATTGTGTTAGATTTTATGCTGGTATTGGTACTTGAATTGATGCTAATTCCGCTTACTGCTACCAAATCTCCTGTTCCTGCGGGTGTGGGCGGAGCAGTGCTTAGGCTGGTAAAGTTGCTAATTATGTTATTTTTTATTTCAGTGCTTGCACTTCCTGTCTGATAAATTCCTCTGACGGCTGTGGCGGTACTTGTGGAATTGCAAGTAAAATTCTGCAAAGTATTCCCATCTATGGTAAGCGAGTTGAGGCCTGTAGAATTAGTAATAATCCCTACAATGCTGTTGGTACTTGCCAAGTTTGTAACTGCATAGTTTACGTTTATGCTATTTGCGTTTGTTCCGCCAATGGTGTTGCTTTTTACGGATAGCCCTGCTGTACTGTTGGTGGCAATAATACCACTGATAGCAAAACCCAGCGAGGTGTTGGTGGCGGTCAGGTTGCAAGCTGCCCCGCCAAGTTTGTTGCCTTCTATGGCACAGTTTGCTCCTGCTGTGTTGTAGTGTATGAAGTCTATCGGGATAGCTTCGACAGTGGCATCGGCAATGTTGGAAAAACTAAGGGAATTCGTAGTGAGCGAACCTATAGTATTATTTTTTATGCTAAGATTCGTACCACTTGTAACATAAATAGCACGAAAAGAACTTTCATTGGCACTTGTCCCTGTAACTCTGCGGAATGCCATAGAAATATTGGCTATGGTGTTATTTTCTATGCTTACATTGTTAATAGAGGTATCTCTAAGGCGAATGCCGTATAATCTGATTGGGTTTTCTGTTATTCCGCCCGTAATTGCATTAAAAACATAGGGACTTCCTCCGCAATTTGCTGCCTGCCCTCCCATGTTATTGTCTTTAATCTCTACGCCTGTGCAGTTTGTCCCTATCTGTATAAAAAGTGCATAAGTAGCCCCCGTTGCAGTATTGAGAATATTTGCAGTTTGGTAAAAATTATTACTATTGACTTTTAGGTTGGTAGCATTTGTAAAAACAGCATACATGATATTATTGTTGCCTGCTTCATGAATATCTATGAGGTCGTTATTTTGGATGGTAATGTTATCATTGGTGATAGCTGCACTCAGCCCCGTACAAACAACTCCCCTACGTAGGGCGGCATTACTTCTCTGAATAATACATTTCTGGATAGTAATATTGTCATTGCCATTCAGCCCTGTTGTTCCTGCAATAAAAACAAGTCCGTTGTTACTATTGCCCCTACCACTCAAAATACAGTCTGTTATCGTATGATTTTGGGCATCATTAACAAATTGTATCAGTTGCCCCGTATTAGTTACGTTTGTAATCGTCATTCTATTCGCCCCTGTTATCGTTCCACCATTTCCGCCATCTATGCTCACAAAATCTGCTCCATTGAAGTTAATAAGCGAAGTTACTGAGCCTGAAACAGAACCTGAAATAACTCTGCTATTGCTGGCAGCCGTTATTCTGACCAGATTGCCGCTACTCATGCCACTGATTTGGTTGAGTGGATTTACACCTGTTTCGGCAGTGAGGTCAGCCGCAACTTGGAAATTGTATCCGCCTGTAGCTACACTTCCCAAATTATTAAGTACATTAAACACGCCTCCCGCATTGGTAATGCTCTGAAAATCGCCGTTCGTGCCAAGCGTGTAGTTGCCTGAACTTAATGCACCGCCTACGGTATTAATATAGAAATTGTCGAGAGAAATGCTTGAGTTGTCCCTATCGTCATAGATAAATTTAAAATGGTTCATATTTACTGTAGTAGTCAGTACATCTATTTCATCAAAAGCACTAATAGCCCCTACCCATACGTCCATCTTATTATTTGCTACAGTAGAGAGCGTACCATTAGGGGCAGCGTAGTTAAGTGCAGCCCCTGTTTTATTGAGAATCATGATTACTTTTTGTTGCCCTGAAAAAGTAGCCGAATTAGCCGATGCACCAATATCTCTGACTTGAAACTCTCCGCTTGTTGCCAAAATATTAATACCTAAGCGAGCATAAACAGACGTATTTGGCTCAGATGAATTATTATTATTAAAGCTATCTCCGATTCTTAATGATGCCGCCGTAGTAGTGCTGGCTCCCGAAGTATTGCTAACACTAATATCAAAACTAATAATGAGTGAAGTTGGGTTAGAGAGACTAGTATTCCTACCTAAGTAGCCACCGCCGTTATTTCCTCTTTGAAACCG
Source organism: Cytophagales bacterium (assembly GCA_004294445.1). Lineage (GTDB taxonomy): Bacteria > Bacteroidota > Bacteroidia > Cytophagales > Thermoflexibacteraceae > Thermoflexibacter. The sequence goes on along the minus strand of REAZ01000013.1, from coordinate 68,100 downwards.
CAACATACCTGCATTAATATCTACGGAGGTGCTTGCTGTGGTATTTAGCCAAGTAAACTGCCCTGTTTGTGGGGTAGCGGGGGCAGCATTGGGGCTAATATACGGAGAACTTCCAGATGCGAGGTCAGTAGAACTGCTAAAATTTTGCATAAATAGCTGCCCAAATGCTAATCTGCTTAACGTCATTAACAATAATAAAAAAAAGATGGTTTTATGCTTCATAATATTTTCCTGTAATCATTTTAATATTCAATATATACTCAGCTTCTGTAATTCATAAGTAATAAAACAAAAATAACCGCCCCACCCCCAGCCCTTCCCCATAGGAGAAGGGAGTAAGTCTTTCCCCAGAGGGGCGACCGTCGCTACGGAAAGATTTAGATAGGGGCAAAAGAACGTTTGAAAAAGTTGATATACTTAATACAATAACAAAATTAATAAAATTATGTTATTATTCAGTAACTGCCTAAAAAGAGGATTTAGTGTACAACTTTTACCAATTATTTCACAATTAATAAGCGTTCTTCCTCAAAAAGCAAATCAGTAAAATCTATTCCCTCATCTTCTTATGAGGTAATATACTTTACTGTGTTATTTCTCTACTTTTAGATAAAACTACATAAAATAAGCCAAAATTCAAAATGAGTTTTGGCAAAGGCACAACTGTTGTCCCAGCCCCTCTAAAATTTTCTTTTCTTGAATTTTGAAAACAGAAATCTAATGATTAAACGCAGAAATTAACCTATATTTGCAGAAAATTGCGAAAAATAATGATACATACTGACAAACTTCAAGCTCTTGCCGCTACCTTGCAAGGCGATTTTCACTACGATACCGTTATGCGTACCCTTTACGCTACGGACGCTTCTGCCTACCGAGAAATGCCTTTGGCAGTAGCTATTCCTAAAACCGAAGAGGACATTAAAAAGCTGATTCTCTTTGCCAAAGCAAACAAAACTTCGCTCATTCCTCGCACCGCAGGCACTTCGCTTGCAGGGCAGGTAGTAGGTAACGGAATAGTAGTAGATGTATCCAAAAATTTTACTAAAATATTGGAAATCAATGTAGAGGAAAAGTGGGTACGGGTGCAGGCGGGCGTTGTCAGAGATGAGTTAAATATGTTTTTGAAAAACTACGGGCTTTTCTTCGGACCCGAAACTTCTACCGCAAATAGAGCAATGATTGGCGGCATGGTCGGCAACAATTCATGTGGCTCAAATTCAGTAGTTTACAGAAGCACAAGGGAACATTTGTTGGAAGTAAGAGGTTTTTTGAGTGATGGTAGTGAAGCCATTTTTAATAATTTGCCCCACCCCCTGCCCCCTCCCCATTGGGGAGGGGATAAAGGGGTGGGGCTGGAAAGTTACATTTACCAAAAAATCCATGAAATTCTTTCCAATCCCGAAAATCAATCCGAGATTCGAAAGGAGTTCCCCAAGCCAAGTATAGAGCGAAGGAATACAGGCTATGCCCTTGACGTATTGCTTGATAGCGAGCCTTTTACGCAAAATGGAGTTCCTTTTAATATGTGCAAACTCATAGCTGGTTCAGAGGGAACTTTGCTATTTATCACAGAAATAAAATTGAACGTTGTGCCTTTGCCACCCAAAGAAAAAGGCTTGCTTTGTGTGCATTTTAATAGCATAGACGAAAGTTTGCGAGCAAATTTGATTGCCCTCAAATATCAGCCTACTGCCAGCGAACTGATAGATCACTACGTTTTTGAATGTGTGGAAAACAATATCGAGCAGAAGCAGAATAGCTTTTTTGTAAAAGGCAAACCCAAAGCAGTATTGGCAGTAGAGATTTCCAAAAACACCCAAGAGGAAGTAATTAAGATTGCCGAACAGATTGAAAATGAGATGAAAGCAAACGGCTTCGGTTATCACTTCCCCCTACTGCTCAATGAAGATGTCAAAAAAGTATGGAATTTGCGAAAAGCGGGTTTAGGCTTGCTTTCCAACATGGCAGGAGATGCCAAACCCGTAGCAGTCATAGAAGATACCGCCGTAGATGTCAATGACTTACCCGATTATATTCGTGAATTTAATGAGATTTTAGCAAAACATAATTTGTATTGCGTGCATTATGCCCATGCAGGTTCGGGTGAAATTCACTTACGCCCCATTTTGGACTTGAAAACAGAAGAAGGTAACCGACTTTTTAAAACCATAGCAGACGAAATTGCCAAATTGGTGAAAAAATACAAAGGTTCTTTGAGTGGCGAACATGGGGACGGTAGGCTACGGGGGGAATATATTAAATTCATGGTAGGAGAGAAAAATTATGAACTTTTAAAGCAAGTAAAACAGGCTTTTGACCCCGATAACATCTTCAATCCCAACAAGATAGTAGATACACCGCCAATGAATACGAGTTTGCGTTATATGCCTAATCAAGGAACTCCACAATTTAAAACAGTCTTGGATTTTTCCTCAACTTTGGGCATTTTGCGGGAGGCAGAGCAGTGTAACGGCAGTGGAGATTGCCGAAAAACCGAACTCACAGGCGGTACGATGTGTCCGAGCTACATGGCTACCCGCAGCGAAAAAGAAACAACACGCGCAAGGGCAAATATTTTGAGAGAGGCTCTTTCTGGAAAATTCAGACCTGTCAGGTTTTCGAAACCTGACAGGTCTGAACTACAAGCCCGCTTCAACAGCGAAGAAGTCAAAGAAGTGATGGATTTGTGCCTATCTTGCAAGGGCTGCAAGTCCGAATGTCCGAGCAATGTGGACGTAGGGAAGCTAAAAGCAGAATTTACACACCAATATTACCAAATGAATGGCGTGCCTTTCCGCACCCAACTCATTGGCAATTTCACCAAATTAACATCATTAGCAGCCTTATTTCCAAGTATTTACAACCTTGTATTTACTACTCATTTTACAGCTTCTCTTGCCAAAAGTGTGATGGGATTTGCCCAAAAGCGTTCTATTCCTTTGTTGGAAAAGGAAACGCTACGTTCGTGGTATAAAAAGCGTAAAGTTGTCAGTGTCTTCACTGACAACGGCTCAAGCGCAAGTAATAGCTTTATTGGCTATAACACCAACAAAGGCGTAGTTGTTGTCCGAGAGGACTCGGACAACAACTCAACAACCAACAACCAACAACCAACAACTCATCATTCAAAAAAAGTTTATCTTTTCTGTGATGAATTTACGAACTACAATGACGTAAGCATGGGCAAGAAGGCTATTCAGTTGTTGGAAAAGTTGGGTTATGAGGTAGAAATTCCCCTGCATTTGGAAAGTGGAAGAACATACCTTTCTAAAGGCTTGCTCAATGAAGCTAAAAGCATAGCGATTCGCAACGTAGATTTATTGAAAAATTTAGTTACGGAAGAAACGCCTTTAGTAGGTTTAGAACCTTCAGCTATTCTTACTTTCAGAGATGAATATATTGACTTAGTGCATGATTATCAGAAAGATGACGCACGAAAATTGGCGAAAAACGCACTGCTCATTGACGAATTTTTGGCGAAAGAAATAGACAAAGGCAATATCAAAAAAGAGCAATTTACAGACGAAAAAAAACTAATAAAACTACACGGACACTGCCACCAAAAGTCTTTGGCTTCGCTTACGCCTACTAAAAAAGTGCTTTCATTACCAGCGAATTACACCGTTCATCTCATTCCATCGGGCTGCTGCGGCATGGCGGGGAGTTTTGGCTACGAGGAAGAACACTATGAAGTATCTATGAAAATTGGTGAATTGGTGCTATTCCCTACGGTACGCAAGCAGTCGGAAGACGTGATAATTACAGCAAACGGAACGAGCTGCCGACACCAAATCAAGGACGGCACAGGCAAACAAGCACTGCATTTGGTTGAGGTACTGTGGGATGCGGTGAGGTAGCATCATTTCTATTACACTCGGTCAATTCTATGCTCAGTTTTGTTACAGACTGTCTTTTATAAATCCCTATCCTATCAGACAACCGATTGGAGTGGTCTTTTTGGTGTTAATTGGCTTATTTTTTAGGTAGGCATCCATCGCATCGAGCAGGAAATGTACGGTTGCCTCTTTTCTATGTCTGCCGAGCATATAAAACCAATCATCTATCAAGCCCCTGTAAAGCACCTTCTCCCCTACCCTATCCAAGAGAAAAACTTCGGGCGTAGTGCTTGCTTTGAGTGCCTTTACTAAGACTAATTTCTTATCTATCAGGCTTTTCAAACGTAGCTTGTACTTCGTCTTGAATGCGTTAATATCGCTTTTTCTAACATTTTTTGCCGTAAAAACTCCATAAAAAGGAATCTGATTTGCCTTGCAAATGGAGTCTATTTGATTGATTTTCAATACATATTTTTGGCACATCGGACATTCAGTATCCAAAAAAATCAGGACAATGGCTGATGATTGTTTGTTGGTTGTTGGTTGCTTATTAGTTTTTGTTTTAAGCTGCACATCTACTATTTTTTTATCATAGTGCAGGCTATCTTGGGCGAGCAGGTTTACTGACAAAGAAGAAAGAAAAACAATAATTAAGAAGTAAAAATATATACTTAAACATTTTTTGTAAATTTTCATATTGCAAACTTTGTTTTTGATTAAATTTTTCTTTGCGTGAAAGTCTAAAACAAAAAACTTCCCACAGCACAAACACTGCGGAAAGTTTTTTATCTAATTCCTATTTTTAGTAACCTGCATTCTGTACCAAACTTTTGTTAGTATCCATTTCCCTCTGTGGAACAGGGAAAACTAACCTGTTTGCATTGAAATTTAAGGTAGCAGTTACTGTGCTTTTCGTGCGCTTTAGGTCATGCACTTGTTGCCCTTCAAATGCCAAGTCTAACTTTCTTTCTTTTAAAATAGCATCTAAACTGAGGTTCGCAGGAGTTAGCACAAGCACACCCGCCCTTGCCCTAATGAGGTTTACATCTGCCAATGGTGTAGCCCCTACTTGTGTATTGAGGCGGAAATTTGCTTCTGCGCGTGTCAAATACATTTCTGTAATTCTCAATACAGGCACATCTCCGTACAAATCTCTGTGCTTGGCAGTGAAAGTATTGGCACCTGTGCGGTAGAAGAAATCACGACGAATATCGCCCGCTTCGTACAAACCTAAGTGCTTTGTTTGTATCCTTACATCGCCTCTGCCTTGGAAAGCAGACGAAGCATAGTAAGTATTCAAGGCATTTGTACCATCTTGGTCTGTAATCACGATGCGGAAGATATGTTCTCTGCCATAATCTGCGGAGCTTTCTATAAAGGCATCTGCAAAATTTCTGGTAAGTGTATATCTGCCCGAAGTAATCACTCTATTGGCAGCATCACGTGCTTCAGCATATTTACCCTGCATCAGATATACTCTGGATAGCATAGCGGCGGCGGCAAACTTATTGGCAAAAATACCATTAGTAACAGGCATTAATTGCTCTGCTTTGGTCAGGTCTTCTATAGCCTGTGTGTAAACCTCTGCAACACTATTTCTTGCTCTATTATCAGCCTCAGTAACAGTGCGGGTAGGTGTAAGCACAATGGGAACTGCTGGGTTAGCACTATTATTGCCATCGTCCCATGCCTTTCCATAGATTTTTGCCAGTTCAAAGTACAAAGACCCACGAATAAAGCGAGCTTCTCCCTCTACCCTTGCTCTGTCTGCCTGATTGACTTTATCCAAAGCTCCCAATATATTATTAGTTATATTGATAGTTGAATAAGCATTTAGCCAAATATCTGATACTGTGGAGTTTGTAGTCGTGAGTTCTTTTCTCCATAGCTCCGAGAGGTTGGCAAAAGTACCGCCAAAGACAAACTCTCTGTCATCTCCTAAGAAGTCGCCAACCAACTGTATGGGACCAGCATACAAAGCAGCTGTACCACCCGCTGTGGCAGATAAACGGTCGTAAGCACCTGTAAGTGTTACTTTTACTGCTTGGTCATCTCCCAAAGCTACGTTTTCATCTATATTTTGAGTAGGTGCTACGTTCAATCTATCTCCGCACGCAAAAGAAACAAATGCAAGTGCGGTGATAAAGATTCCTTTTTTTATATTTCTTACCATTTTTTTTATCGTTTTAAATATTAAACAAATCGAGTGTTTAAGTCGGTTTTTTGATGTAAATAATATGATTTAAAAACCAATATTTAAACCAACAGTGATAGTACGTGCTTGCGGTGAAGAATAAAAGTCATACCCTTGAGCAATATTGGAAACAATGTCATCAGCATTTACCTCTGGGTCCCAGCCTTTGTATTTGGTGAAAGTTGCTAAATTTTGTCCTGAAACAAAAATACGTGCAGAAGTCATGCGTACTTTTGCCGCAATAGCTTTAGGCACATTGTACGAAATAGAAACATTCCTCAAACGTACAAAGCCACCATCATAAATAAAGCGGCTGGAAGGCTGCGCCCCGTTATTAAAGAACAAACGAGCCTCTGGAATATCTGTATTTCTATTGGTAGGAGTCCAAGAGTTTAGCTGGTCAGAAGTTTGGTTATCTTCAAATCGACCATTGGCTGAGGAGAAACGACCTACGCCATAGAAGTTTAGTTTCTGACCCAATTGTGCATTGAAAAATACACTTAGCTCAAAGCCTTTATAGCTGAAAGTATTGGTAAGACCACCTGTCCATTTTGGAAGTGGATTGCCTACTACTACGCGCTGTGCTTGGCTATATACGCTTGTAGTAGCGCGGTCAAGAGAGCCATCTGCCAAAGTTGCATTTTTGTACCAAAGTGCATTCCCGTTTTCAGGGTCGACACCTGCATATTCTGCGGTGAAGTAAGTGCCTAATGGCTGCCCTTCTACGGCGCGGCTCATGTTATTCAAACCACCTTCTATGATTTGCCCACCCAAATTAGTTACTTCGTTGTAGTTACGAGCCATGTTGAAACTTGTTTTCCATTTGAAATCACCTACCAAGTTATCGGAGTTAAGGACAAACTCAATACCGCTATTTTTCATAGCCCCTACGTTGCGCACTTGGGTAGAAAAGCCTGTGCTACCTGGTACGTTTACGTTCAAGAGTAAGCCCGAAGTATTTTTTTGGTAATAATCAATCTCACCTGTGATTCGGTCGCCCAAAATACCAAAGTCAAAGCCTACGTCCCATTGGTCTGTAGTTTCCCATCTCAAATTAGGATTTCCTAATTGGGAAGGAGCTTGACCAGGATTGCCCGCATAAGGTGCGCCGCCAAACAAGCCAAGTTGTGGGAAGTTACCAATTTCGGCATTACCTGTCCGCCCAAAGCTGCCTCTTAGTTTCAAGAAAGTAATATATTTATTTTCTTTTAAGAAACTTTCCTCGCTGATAATCCAGCCCGCAGACACCGCAGGGAAGAAACCATACTTGCTGTCCGCACCAAAGCGGCTTGAGCCGTCTATACGCGCACTTACGCCAAGCAAATACTTGTCGCTAAACTTGTAGTTTGCTCTTAGGAAGTAAGAAAGGAAGCGGAAATTTGTTTCTGTAGAGCTACCGTCAGTTTTACGTGCCGCACTTGCTACCATTCTGTAGGCATCAGATGGGAAATCACGACCTTCTATAAAGTTGGTCTTTGTTTGTGATTGTTGGAAAGACATACCACCTACAGCATTGATGGTGTGCTTGCCTATTACTTTGTCAAACGTCAAATAATTATTTGTATTGTAATTTTCTACTCTTGTGAATAGATTTTGTCCTAAGCCAAGCGGCGCACCAAAGTTACGCTGAGTTTTGCTATTGTAGTACAATTCTTCTTGTTGGTTCAAAATATCTACCCCAAATTCAGAGCGTACACTTAAGCCTTTTACTATCTCGAACTGACCGTATAAGGTAGTAATGTTTCTGTGAACTATAGAGTTATAGTAGGCATTGCCCAAGTTAATCAAGGGATTGTAATACACAGGAATACTGATGTCGCCCGGAGGTGTACCTACTGGCAAGCCAGTGTTAGGGTCAGTTTGAGGTGTGATAGGAGATAAAGCTACCATTTGCATTGGGTTATCGAACTGCCTATCCCCAGAAACACGCTGATTGAGCGTACGAGTCAAGCCCATGTTCATACCGATTTTTAAGCGGTTTGAGGCAGCGTGTTCGAGGTTCATACGCCCAGACATACGTTGCAAACCATTGCCTATGAGGATACCTTTTTGGTCTAAAAACTGACCAGAAATATAAAATGAAGTCTTGTCATTCCCACCGTTTAAGTTAATGTCATACTGACTTAGGGGTGCATCTTGGAAAGCCAATTTGCCCCAATCCGTATTTGCATTGCTTACACCTAAGCCCTGCACATTAAAAAAGTCTTGCATGTAGGCTGTGTAAGAATCGGGGTCTGAAGACGGAATACCATCTATGCGGTCGGAGTTTGCCGCCGCTTTGAGGTAATAATCTCTGTATTCTGTTCCATTTAGGAAAGGAACAAGGCGGGTAGGCTTGCTTGTTCCGTACTGATAGCCAAAGTTTACTTTGGTTTTTCCTGCCTTGCCGCGTTTTGTACTTACCAACACTACACCATTTGCGGCACGAGAGCCATAGATAGCAGCAGAAGAGGCATCTTTTAGAATCTCGATAGACTCAATATCTTGCGGGTTAATATCTGCCAACGGATTGGTAGAACCACCAAAAGAACCCAAATCTGCTGTAGTAACGGGGATACCGTCTATTACATAAAGCGGCTCGTTAGATGCAGAAACAGAGGACTGCCCACGCACGCGAATTTGGATGCCCTGCCCCAATTTGCCTCCGCCTGCATTGATAACAACGCCCGCAGCTTTCCCTTGTAAGGCATTATCGAAAGTAGGTACGGGCATATCTTTGATATCTGCACTACCTACTTTAGCAATATTACCTGTTACTTCTCGCTTAATCTGTGAGCCGTAACCTGTAACTATCACCTCGCTTAGTTGTCTTGTGTCCGCCTCTAAAACAATATCAATAGTAGTGCGGCTACCAATTTCTACTTCTTGCGGCGTAAACCCCACAAAAGTGTATACCAACTTAGTAACACTCGCAGGAACGCTCAGTTTGTAATTACCTTCTACGTCAGTAACTACACCCGTATTTGTGCCTTTTGCGACTACGTTTACCCCAGGTAAAGGAGTTTTGTCATCGCTGGAAATGACCTTACCAGAAATAGTGCGGTCTTGAGCAAACAAATTCCCTAAGAAGAATACGCTTAGTATTCCAATAAGTAAGAGTTGTTTCATTTTTAAAATATTAAGAGTTTGAAATAATTAATCAAATGTCAAGATTGACATTTAGATAGAAAGCAGTTGATATTTGCCTTCTATGAAATGATGCAAGGTGCAAATTAGATTCTTTTCACATAAATTTCAAAATAAGTTGTGTTAAGATTTTTTATAATTTTCTACCATTCATATTTTATATAGCTGTACGTACTGATTTACAGTTATAAACTATGAAAATAAATCTTTGATAGCATTTAAACTAAAAAAGCACCTCCCGAAAGAAGTGCTTTTCTAAATTATTAAAATAAAAATCTAATTATCTCACAATCCAGCGTAGGAAACAGTTTACACCAGGAACCTCACCACCTGTAGCATTCGTATCGCTACAGATATAAACACCAGACCAGCTATTGTAAACTAAGCCATTTTTGCCTGTTACCGACCAAGAAACTTCGAAGTTATCTCCCGCAGCAAAGTTACCATTTGCCCTTCTGCTAAACACAGAAACTTTTCCTTTGCCATCTCCGTAATCGAAAGTAGCACTTTTGAAAAATTCAAAAACTTGTGCTGCAGTCAATGTTACTTGGTTACCTTGTCTGTTAGATAAGCCAGAGAAAGAAGCAAACTTCACACCTTGAGGGATGTATAAGCCTGTAGTTGCTGTAATGCCATGTACGGCAACTTTAGCATTTCCATCTTTATCTGTGTAGCCTTCTTTCATTTTGATGAATAAATCCATTTTATCTGGCTCTACTCTGCCATCTATAGACACAGGTTTCACAGTAAATCTGATAGATGAGCCTGCCAAATTACTTGCTTGGAAAAACACTTGTGAGTTAATTGTAGTCTGAGCTATAGCAGCCGTAGCATCGTCCGTAGCAGGTAATAAACTTCCATTTGGCAAAACAAATTGACCTAAAGCGTGCAGACCTGCCTCCCACTCTGGGATAGGATTTTTTGCCTCGTCTCGGCAGGAAGTACCTACTAAGAGCAAGAGTGAAAACAATCCTAATTGATATATGTATTTTACTGATTTCATAAATTTCAAAGATTTTAATATGAGTTAAAAAATTTTACAAGCGTACATTTGCCCTTAGGCGAATATGTATTTGAAAATCAATACAGTTATTCGCCTAAAGACGAACATACAATCTTAGAATTTGAACTTCAATACGTCCCAGAACACAGGCACTGCATCGAAAGCAGGTCTGTCTTTTGGTGCATTTGAATTTAAGTTCAAATCATCTGTTGAGTATGGAATACGCAAAGCAAATTGTCTTTGTCTGCTCAACGGAGGAATCACATCTCCTGGATAACCTGTTCTTCTGAAAGCATTGTAAATTTCAATACCATTACCCCAGTTGCTGAACCAAGCTTGCTTCAATACTACTGACAATTTGCCCTCATTAGTAGGCGCAGCATCATATTTTGCTAAGAATAAGTTTACATACTTATCTACAGCAGCAGCAGTAGGAGCTACAGCCCTTGCATCCAAAGTCGCACTAAAAGATGCTACTCTGCTAATATGCTCACGGATTGTCGTTGCAAACAAAGCTCTTGGGTCGCCCGCTAAACCCGCAGTAAGCATCGCCTCTATCTGATAGAACTTCACGTTTACGCTTGTAATCATTGGGAAAAGTCCTGCACCTACACCTTTGTTATTACCACCCGTAATACGTACGCCTGCATCAGTATCAAACTCACCACCCGCAGGATACACTCCAGGTGCCAAACGAATATCTGTATCCGCAGGTATGCCTGCAGGGTCGCCGCGCTCTCTGCCAGAAAATCCTGCCAAATATCTACCATCCACCGTTGGGTTATAGGTTAGCCCCTTTTTAGTATATAACCTGTCTATCCAAATTGGATTAAACGGAGGATAACCTGTAGAAGCCGTATTGCGGTCTGTAGAGTTGTTGAAATCAAGAATTCTGGTTGACTGACGTTTGAAGTAGAAAGGCACGCGAGGGTCTTCGTTCTCCAACATCTCCAATGTGTATTGGTGTATGATGTAGGTAAACGCATTAGAAGCACTGCCATAGGCACTCTGATACCAAGGATGACGATTATCAGGGTTTAGCAAACGGCTAAACTGGAAAGACAAATCTTGGGCAGGTGTAGTAATCAAACCTCCAGGTGCATTGACCGCCGCAGCTATCTTTGCTGCCGCACCGCTATCTACCCTACGGGTTTGGATAAGCAAACGCAATCTCAAAGAGTTAGCAGCTCTAAGCCAAGAAGCAGCATTGCCATTATAGATAGGATCGCCCGTAATCGTAATTGGAGAGGTCTTCTGCAAATTGGCAGAAGCCTCATCTAACAATTTGAACAAGTCGTCATAAATAGCCTTGCCATCATCATACTTAGGGTTAGTAATAAAACTTGCATCGTTGCCTTTGAAAGCCTCAGTATAAGGAGCCTCGCCAAAAAAATCCACGATTACGCTGAAGTAATAAGCCTTTAGCACTTGGGCTATCCCACGATAAACAGGGTTATTAACTTTTGCAGGGTCAGTAGCTATCAAGATTTCCTCGATGTCTTTCAAAGAACCTGAATAATAGTTACTCCAAGTACCTGTATAGGAACCAAAATTCAAATCAAATCTGTCACTTGATGCTGTTACGCCTGTAAAGCCGAGTCCACTATCGCTCAAACCACTTGTAGTATAAGTAGCGGTGCGTACTGCATTCGTAAGCAACAAGCCTGGCGGTACAGCCAATGGGCTATTCGGATTTTTATTAATATCCAGATTTGTTAGTTCGCAACCTGTTGTCATTAGCACAACCAAAGCCAACAAGGTCTTTAGAAATATATTTATTTTTTTCATTTGCCTTCAAAATGTTTTAATTGTCTAATATTAGAAAGTAACGGTCAAGTTCACACCGTATCTACGAGTAGTAGGCGTTGCACCTAAGTCAAAGCCTTGTACGTTAGAGTCAGCAGCTTGTGCCAATACCTCTGGGTCGAAGTTCAAGTTCTTCAACATATTTGGTGATTTCCACCAAAGGTTTCTGCCAGAGAAACTGATACGGGCAGAGCCAAAAGGTGTTTTTGACAAGATAGACTTAGGGAACTCATAAGACAAACGCAACTCTCTCAAACGAATGGTAGTAACATCATAGATGTTAGTTTCAGCAGCACCATACGCACCATAGCCGTTAGAGAAGTGGGAAGCGAAAGCAGAAGTACCAATAGTGTTTTTGATAGGCTGACCGTCTCCGCCCAATAATGGCTCATACGTAGCAGTATTGCCCAATACACCTGGTATTACGCGCAATGCCTCTCTGTCTTCCGAACCTTTCAACTGACCTCTAAGCAATAGAGAAGCCGCAGTGAAAGAGTACATCTGACCGCCTTGCTTCCAATCAAGCAATGCAGAAAGAGAAATACCTTTCCAAGACAATGTATTCGTGATACCTAACAAGAAGTTAGGGTTTGGATTACCAACAATGTCAGACTGAGGAAGGATAAATGGAAGACCGTCATTTGGGTTAATCAATAGATTACCGCTTGCATCTCTTGCATTTTTTGGAGCGAATATCTGTCCGTACTGCTCTCCATTTTTGTGGATAGTCTGCACGCCGTTAATACCAAAGCCCTCGATGATGATTTGACCCGCAGGACCCGCATCTTTTACCAAAGAACGGATACGTGTGAAAGCTGCATACATATTCCAACGGAATCCGTTGTCCAACTGTACGGGAGTTAAATCCAGACCAATTTCCCATCCTTTGTTTTGGATTTCGCCCGCGTTTGTCCAATAGCTTGTGAAACCGCTTGAAGGAGCTACGGCAGACTGTACCAACTGCTGAGTAGAAGTTCTGTTGAAGTAAGTAATATCTACGTTTACTCTGCTATTCACCAATTTGAACTCACCACCAAATTCTGTTTCTGTAGTAAACTCAGGCTTCAAGTTCGGATTGCCTAAAGTGTTGCTCAAACTTGCTTGGTTTTGGATAGAACCACCCGCAGTTGTAAACGGCTGATTGATATTGTAGAAAGTGCTTGTCAGATATGGTCTTGGCTCATTACCTACTTTGGTAATAGATGCTCTCAACTTAGCATAGTTCAACCACTTGCTTTCAATGCCCAATGCCTCAGAAAGTACAAAAGACACACTTGCTCCAGGATAGAAATAGCTGTTAGAGCCTTGAGGCAAAGTAGAAGTCCAGTCATTACGAGCTACAAAGTTGAAGAACAAATAATCTTTGTAAGTCAAAGAGATGTCTGTATAAACTGCATAGAATCTTTGCTTTCTCTTGAAATCTGAATCAGAAAACTGAGAAGAAGTAGAGTTAGTAAGGTTCAAACCTGTAGAAATAATGTTTGCCCCTCTTGTGCTTCTGAAATAGTAATCTCTTTGGTTCATGTTATAACCTACTATAGCGCGCAAGCCCAAATCTTCGGTGAAATCTTTGGAAGCAGTAGCGATGAAGTTATAGTCCATCTCTGTATTTCCCAAATCTGTAGTAATAACAGTACCGAGTGCATCAAAAACACCACCTCTTGGAGAGATGATTCTTCTATTCTCCGCATAAGTGTTTACACCGCCTTTTGCTACCAAGTTCAACCAAGGCAATACGTCATAAGAAAGTGTCATGTTACCATATACACGGTTTACATTACTATTGTAAGATGCATATTTTGCAAGCCATCTTGGGTTGTCCAATGCACGATAGAATACGTTAGATTGGTCAGCAGGATTCTCGAAAGGATAATTGTTCAAATCGAAATTCCTTGGTAAGTAGAACAAACGAGAATAAATAGAAGGCGCGCCTGCCGTACCATAGTCAGCGAAAGCACCTGCTGCCGAAGGAGGACCACCTACTGTAGTATTTACGTAGTTTACGTTACCTGCTACTATCAGACCGTTCGCCAAAGCACCCTGACCGCCAAAGCTAAGGTTCGTACGAGAAGACTTAGAGCCGGGCATGATACCTTCGTTAGTCATGCGAGAAACAGTAGCAACCATACTACCTTTTTCCGTACCAGAAGCAACGTTTAAGCTATTTTCCACCAAATAACCATCTTGGAAAAACCCGCCTACAATGTCATTTGGTTTGTAAGGTACAGGAATTGCGTTTCCGTTTGCATCCAAGAACTCAGGGAACACACCTCTATAGCGAGCAGAAGTGTAAGGAATACCCACCATTGGGTGAGGTACTGTTCCTTCAGGATAACCTGGCACAATTACTTTAGAATAGTTCGTACCATATTTAGAGTTAATTTGATCTACATATTCTGCAAAAGGAGAACCCCAGTTACCAATGAAACCTCCGTTATACACTTGGTTAGAACCTTGACCATACACATCTTGATACACAGGGATACCAGCAATTTTTTCCAAAGAAGCAGAAGAGTTAAAAGTAACCTCTAAACCTTTATTTGTTTTCTTCTTGCTTGCCTTTGTAGTAATTACGATAACGCCATTCGTAGCGCGTGAGCCATAAAGAGCAGCAGCAGCAGCACCTTTCAATACAGTCATAGACTCGATGTTGTTCGGGTCAATGTCAAATGCACGGTTGGTAGATTGTGTATTGGTGGCTGCACCTGCCGTAGCACCATTACCGTCTTGACTTACTTGGTTATCGAAAGGAATACCGTCCACTACGAATAGCGGTTGAGTATTGCCTGTAAGCGAAGAGTTACCGCGAATGTTGATTTTGGTAGATTGACCGGGCGCACCACCAGAACCTTGAATGTTCACACCCGCCATTTTGCCTTGCATACCGCGCACAGCGTCAGGCTCAGAGATTTGTTGCATTTTCTCACCGCCAAGGTTTGCTACTGCATAACCTAAGGCTTTTTTCTCTCTCTGAATACCGATAGCCGTTACTACAATTTCGCTCAATTGCTTCGTGTCTGGCGCTAAGGCAATATCAATCGTAGTTTGGTTGCCAATCTCTACTTCCTGAGAAGTGAAACCCACGAAAGAGAAAAGCAATTTAGTAACGCCTGCAGGTACGCTTAATTTGTACTTGCCGTCCATGTCAGTAATTACACCGACATTCGTGCCTTTTGCCACAACGTTTACGCCCGGCAAGGTAGATTTGTCTTCACCCGAAGTTACCGTACCAGAAATAGTGCGGTCTTGAGCGGACAGGTACCCAAAAAAGAATACGCTAAGTATTCCTACAAGTAAGAGTCGTTTCATCTTTTAATTGTTAAATTTTGATAGACTGAAAATTAAATAAAATAAAATAAGCTATTCTGTGCAAAAAGACTTTTTCCATCTAATTGTTTGGGAATTAGGTAGGCTTATTATTTTTTTTAACCTATTTTAATGTCGCAAGTTATAATTATTTAAAACAAAATTCAAAAAAAAAATGTTAAGTTTTGAAACAAATAGTATTATACTGATTTTTTTAAGATTTAAAGCAATAATAATCAATATATTACATAAGTAAGCTCAAATAAAAAAAATCTATCCTGTTTCCCTTTTTCCTAAATGTTACTTTGTTCTACAAGTTCACACGTATGCCAGGTCCGAGCAGATAGAACCAACGTTCTTGCTTTACCAAATAGCCAAACCCTAAGAAAAGAGGAAAACTTAGCTTGGCATCGCGCCGAGACGGGTACAGCGAGCCTATGACTACTATGCCCAAGTCACGGTTGGTATTCGTATCTCGAAGATTGAAGGCATCCAGCGCTAATGCCCCAATGCCTATGCGATAGGGACGCAGTTGGGCAATTTTGTTAGGGCGAAAAAACTTAAACTGAGCGATGGCGGCAATGCTAATTCCGCCCAGAGAGCTAAAATCACTATCTCCAATTTTTTTGGTGAGCAAGCCCGCAGGAAAGGAAACATCTATATCAAAGTTGGTATATTTCGCCAAAATAATTTCTATTTTTTGGGTAAAGCCCGCATTTCCACCATGTTCGTCTGCTTTGTGCCTGATGGTCAGTTCTATCCTACTCCAGTCCTCCAATTCATGCGTTTTGCGGCTGATGAAATTATTGAGGTTAATATCGTTAGTACTGCAATCTTTCTTGTCGTAAAAAGCGAAACGAGTGGCATTTTCGTCAGGGCAAATCACAATTCGGGGAATCGTTGCTACCTCTATCAGTTGTCTATTTGCCCCAGTAATTTTGATGTCAATAGAGAGAATCTGTCGCCCAAAAAACTTGTTTTCGGCATCTATTTTGTCAGGGCGAAAAGACAAAATAATGCTACGCACCGTTTCATAGTACAAAATAGGTTGGTTCAAATCAGTGATTTTTACATCTCCTGCTCCAAAGTCAATATCCACAAAGTCGAGGGCATGAGGTTTTTGTTGCTCTTTGATATTGAGGGCATAAGCCGTAGGTTGGTTGTTATCGTAGATAAAAATTTTCCGTTTCGAGATGTTTGCAGGAATTTTTAGCTTAAAAAGTTGCATATTCTCTGTTTTTACTACGGAGTCAGTTTTGATTTCTGCCAAGCCTTCAAACCGAAAGTTTGCCTTGTTAAGTGCTGTTCCTTCTATTTTTACCTCTATACTTTCGCCCGCATGTACACTCAAATCTCCCGACCAGTCGCCACCTTCTTTCTGTAAACTTACCTTAGCAATTTGCATTTTGGGCGTAATCTCGAAGTTGGTGATAAACTGCGATTTGTCGCCATCTTTGAGGTAAAGATAGCCATCGGTAGTGCGGTGCAGGGCGTACAAACGCAAGATAGCAAGCACCTTATTATTGCTCAGTTTGCTTTTAGTGAAAATTTCCCCAACCAAATATCCGCCGCTTTCTTCTTGGTTTTCAATTCGATACGTCTTTTGCATCTGTAATTTGTGGTGATGCTCTATCAATATTTCTGTGCCTACGGTGAAGTCATCATGAAGAGTTACGTCTTTTTTATCTGCTTCCAAAAAAGCAAGTCGACTTTGGCGCACATTAAAATTGACCTGCATAAGGGGCAGCATCGAAGTTATTTTGCCATTAGCAATGAATGGCTTGGTGGTAAATAGCTGCAAGTTAAGCATTTGTGCATTTTCTTGGGTCGGGAAAATATGCAAATAGACCTTTCCATTTTTTTCGCTTATTTTGTAGTTAATGGCTTCATTTTCAGTCCATTGATTAGTAGCGCGAATGAGTTGGAATTTATCAACATCTATTTCGAAAACCCGCTCCTCCCCTATGTAGAGTTCATTGTCTTTCAAAAATAGCTTTGCCCGAACTTGGGTATAGGGAAAAAGTTTTATTTGTTGGACATTCTCTCTGCCTCTATCTCCCTCATTATCAATGATAAAATTAAAAACTAAGAAGTTACTTTCATCAAGATTTTGAAAACGTACTTTGAAGCGAAAATACTCCTGCCCTACTTTGTTTACGGAATCGAGAACTTCGTAATCGGCAGAAGGCAGTAGTTTTATATGATTAATTTGCTGTATATGAAGCGGATATAATTCCACTTCGCAAATAGGATTGTTTTTTTCATACCGAAAAGAAAGAAACTTGGCATCTTGGTAACTGACTGCATTTGCCGACCATGTATAAGTTGCCGTATCTATTCTGATGATGGTTTCTTTGAGAGCAAAAGGGAATTTATTCTGTGCCTGTAGGGAAATGGTTGGAAAGAAAAGTAATAACAGAAAAATTTGTTGCTTTCTCATACTTTAATGATTTGGCGGTGTTGAAGATGTAAGGTTGCGTTGCGGGTGAAAACACCGCGCAACGGCGTTTTAGCATTACTTGTTTATTACTACCATTGATTTTTTTGATTCCCGCAAATATTCAAAAAATTAAAAAATTTAAGAGATTTTTTTAATATTCTTTCGCAGAAACTGCACCAACTTGTCATAATTGCTATGCTCTTGGCTATTAAAACTTACTTTTTGCTGCCCAAAAATTAAATCTATCTGCTTGAATACCTGATTATTATATGTTTTTATTTCTATTTCTTCCCACGAACTTAGCTGCTTTGTATGGAATGAATAGGTACGAAATAAATACTTCACCGCAATTTTATCTTTTTCGATAGAAAGAGTTTTATAGCCCGTTAAAACCTTGACTGTGAACAATATAGAGAAAATAATAGACACAACAGCCCCTATATAAAGCCATACGGACTGATGCCCTCCCGCTACATAGCCTATGAGCAAAAAAGTAATGCCATAAGCTACGGCAAGGAGGGTAAAAAGCACTATTTGGACAGATGAATTGGGTTTGCAAACTATCATTTAGCTTGTTGGGTTCGTCTGATAATAAATTTTCATCTGATTGCTTACAATCTTGGTAAAGCCTTTGACATCTTCGCCCGACCACGCATTGTTCATTTCGCCGTAAGAGCCAAACTTAGATGACATAAGGTCGTGTGGCGATTCAATTCCTTGAATTTCAAAGCGATAAGGCATCAGTTTTACTTTTACTTTCCCACTGACATTCTTTTGCGTGTCTTCCAAGAATGTTTCTACATTTCGCATCACAGGCTCCAGATATTGCCCTTCGTGTAGCAACATTCCGTACCAATTTCCCAGCTGCTCTTTCCAATACATTTGCCACTTGGTAAGTGTATGCTTTTCGAGGGCATGGTGTGCCTTTATCGTTATCAGAGAAGCGGGAGCCTCGAAACCTACACGCCCTTTGATGCCAATAATGGTATCACCTACGTGAATATCGCGCCCAATAGCATACTGCGAAGCTATTTGGGTGAGGGTTTGAATAACCGCCACACTTCCTAATTTTTCACCGTTGAGTGCCACAGGCTCTCCATTTTCGAAAGTAATCTCTACTTCTTGGCTATCAGTTCTTTGCAACTGGCTCGGATAGGCTTCTTCGGGCAAGGATAGGTGCGAAGTAAGTGTTTCTTTGCCGCCTACGCTCGTCCCCCAAATGCCCTGATTGATAGAATATTTTGCTTTTTCCCAGTTTGCTACTACTCCATGGCTTTTGAGGTACTCTATTTCCTCCTCCCTTGCCAATTTTTTATCGCGAATAGGGGTAATTATCTGAATTTCAGGAGCTAATATTTGGAAAACTAAATCAAAACGCACTTGGTCATTGCCCGCCCCTGTGCTGCCATGTGCTATATATTTCGCCCCTACTTCTTTGGCATAGTTGGCAATCGCTAAGGCTTGGAACATTCTTTCCGCACTTACAGAAAGCGGATAAGTGTTGTTTCTCAGCACATTACCAAAAATCATGTAGCGTATGCACTTCTCATAATAGTATTGTGTTTGCTCTAAGCAAACGTGCTTGCTCACCCCAAGCGAATATGCTTTTTCCTCAATTTTGCGGAGTTCTTCACTGCTAAAACCACCTGTGTTCACTATAGCAGAATATACTTCCAAATTTTGCTCTTTATCTAAGTAAATAGCACAGTAAGAGGTATCTAAACCTCCGCTAAAAGCGAGTACAACCTTGTCTTTCATTGTTTTGTAATAATATTATTAGATTATGTAAGTGAGATTTTATATTTCTACTACTTCCTTTTTTATTTGTTTTTTTACCGTTGCATTCTTGTCGCTTTCGTCTTTTCGGAAGCGTTTGAGCAAAATATTTGCTTTGATTCTCAGCCAGCGTTCAAACAATTTTTTCTTTTGGTTAAAATTAAATTTTCTCTGCTGCAAGTTCTTGCCTATGACTATTTTTGGTGCGTTAGCTGCCTCAGAAGTGGCTGTATTTATCTGTATTTCAGGCATTTTCACTTGCTCGTTTTCAGGTTTCTGATGCTCGGTGGGGTCATAAATCATGCCCACGCAAAGGCAATGCTTACGGTTCATGCGCGTAAGAATATCATAGTTCACGCAGCTCTGACAGCCTTTCCAAAATTGCTCGTCATCAGTAAGTTCGGGCAGGGTAACGGGGCGGTAGCCAAGCTCGGAATTTATTTTCATCACAGGCGAGCTTGTGGTCAAACCAAATAATTTGGCTTCGGGATACTTCTCTCTCGAAAGGTCAAAAGCGGTATGTTTGATTCGAGTTGCCAAGCCATATTTTCTAAATTGTGGATTTACGATTAAGCCCGAATTTGCCACATATTTGCCATGGCTCCAAGTTTCTATGTAGCAAAAACCTGCCCATACGCCATCTTCTTGAATAGCTATTACTGCCTTCCCTTCGCGTATTTTTTGTCTGATGTACTCTGGGTCTCGCTTTGCAATGCCTGTCCCTCGCTGTCGAGCCGACTCTTCCATTTCCTTACAAATGGTTTCTGCATAATGTAAATGTTCCTCTGTTGCAACCTGAACGATAAATTCCATTTGACGATAAGCTATTTTTTTTATATTTATTAAAAACTTAACAAAAATACTTCAAAAAATTGTTTTTTTTGGAAAAAATAGCTACTTTTTCAATGAATAAATTATTAAATTTTGTGAAATGAAAAAACTGCGCAAGGGAGCAAACTGTCTGAACTGCGGCTTGGCATTAGATAAAAAGTATAATTACTGCCCCCAATGCGGTCAGGAAAACACCAATAATAAGGCTTCTGTGAGGGTATTAGTTTGGGATACGGTACTTAGTTACTTCAGTTTTGATATGATGTTTGGGCGTAGCCTACTGCCTTTTCTATTCAAACCTGGATACCTAACCACTGCCTTTTTGGAGGGTAGTAGAGTTGGGCATATTCACCCCGTCCGATTATACCTCCTGACGAATTTTTTATTTTTCCTTATTTTCACCAAAACGATTGATTTGAGAAATGTGGAAAATACCCTTTCTTTGGATAATCAGGACAACAAGCCCCAGTTGGTAACTACTGCCTTTATTTATAATGAAAATGATACTACTAAGCTATCTCTGAAAGAGTTAGCCGACAGTTTGGGGATAGATAGAAAGGGAATAAAAAAGGATTCTTTAGCACATTTTTTGGTGCAAGAAATCAAAAATCGTAAAATACCAATCAAATATGAGCTAAAAAACGAACAAAAAGATGACATCATTAGCATCAACAACTTGGGCATTAACAATGAGGGCAAGGGAGAGTCTTTTAGTTGGCAGAAAATGGTGAGAAATGTTAGACGAAAAGACCTATCTCCTTCTAATTTTTTGGACTCTATAGGCTGGAAAACGAAAAGTCCGCGTGCTTTAAAAACTGCCGAGCAAGCCATGAAAATAGGGCGTAACGACCTCTCTATGTTTATCTTAAATGCAATTAACAATATCCCTTTGATGATGATATTGATGCTGCCGTTAATTGCTTTTTATCTCAAGATTTTTTATATGTTTTCGAAACGACTCTATATCGAGCATTTGATTTTTACTTTCCATTTCCAATCCTTTGCCTACTTTATACATGGTATATTTCTTTTGCTCTTTAGCCTATCCAAAGAAGCCCCCCAAGATACAATGGGGACTGCTACTATTTGCCTATTTTTTGTTTGGCTACTCCATACTTACGTTGCCTTCAAAAAAGTCTATAAACAATCTTGGTGGTTTACTGCGTTCAAAATATTTTGGCTCTCCATTTTTTATATAACTACTTTGATACTTTTCTTAATTGGCGAAATGACATATTCCTTTTTCACTTATTAAATAATTGAAAAATTTAAAGTGAGTTCGCTGTTGCAAGTATATTTGCCCGATTTTTAAGTAACAAAACAAAAATAAAGATGTAACCGTTTATCAGAGATTACATCTTTTGGCAATTTTGGCAAAAAAACAGCCTTACTTTTCCATGTTTTCATTCATATAAAAAGTAAGCGCACCCGAAGGGCATTTCTTTACCTGCTCAACAATCTGTTCTGTACTCGCATTCTCTGGCTTTATCCACGGTTTTTCTTTGGGGTGATATACTTCGGGCAGTGTTCTGACGCAAACGCCTGAGTGCGTGCATAGATGAGGCTGCCAAACTATAGTTACTTCGCCGTTGGTGTATTTTACTTTTGGGTGTTCCATATTGTTCTTGAGTTTTTTTTGTTTTACGCCTGTGTATTTATTTGAATTTTATTTTCCAAAATTTTTGATACGGGGCATTTGTGGGCTATCACAAGAAGTCTTTCCTTTTGCTCGTCTGTGATGCCTTCGCCAAAGTAAATATGTCGTTTAATAACAGTTGTAAGCTGGTTTTCCGTTTCTTGGTGCATATTAAGCTGTACCGAAATTTCGGGGATATTCCAGCCTTTTCTGTCTATATACATTCGGAGGGTAGAAAGCGTGCAGCCCGCCAATGATGCCAAAAGCGTAGTATAAGGGTCAGTGCCGAGGTCTTTGCCCTCCAAATCTGCTGGCTCATCCATGATGAGCGTTCCATTTCGCCATTTCACTTCTACATAGTATTTTTGCAGCCCAATAGTTGCTACAATATCTGTTTCTAACAAATTTTTCATTGTTTTTGGTTTTATTTCTTATGTCGTTTATCTATTTTGAGTGAAGCCCCCCAATACTTATAATCTAGTCGTGCTTCAAAGTTATATATCCAAACAAAAAATAGCAATCAGTAAAAATGGTAGAAAATACAGTAATTTATATACCAATACCTTTGCTATCTATGCTTAATTTTGCAATATTAAAAAAATATTAGTTAGAATTTTTATAGGAAAGCATCAAAATAAAAAGTATTTCTTCGTGATAAGGATTTTTACCCTCGATACAATTTATTAAACATTTTTTATTCAAAATACAGCAACTATGGCAAAATTTAGTTTGAAAATAAATGGTAAAACCCAACAAGTAGATGTGGATCCTGCAACACCTATGCTTTGGGTATTGCGCGACCACCTCCACCTACAAGGCACAAAATACGGCTGCGGGGTTGCGGCGTGCGGGGCGTGTACCGTCCATCTCAACGGCAGTGCTGTTCGCTCTTGTCAGTTGCCAGTTTCATCTGTCAAAAAGCAAGAAATCACCACTATAGAGGGATTAACCGAAAATGGCGACCACCCTGTGCAAAAAGCATGGCTTGAACATGATGTAGCCCAATGCGGCTATTGCCAAGCGGGGCAAATTATGAGTGCCGTATCGATGCTCAAAAACAACCCAAATCCGAGCGATGAGGAGATAGAAGGCTATATGAGTGGTAATATTTGCCGTTGTGGTACTTACTCTCGCATAAAAACAGCCATTAAATCAGTGGTTAAGAAATAATAAGTTGAAAGTCTTTGAAAAAAGTACATTTAACAATCTAAATTATTAAAGATGGAAAAATTTAACATAACACATAGTAGGCGTTCATTTTTAAAGGCATCACTTCTTTCGGGAGGTGGCTTGATGATTAGCATTGGCGGGCTGTCTGGTTTCAAACTTACTGATAAATTTGAGGATTTGAAACTTCCGAATGAGTGGAATGAAATAAACGGCTATATCAAGATTACTGCCGATAACGTTATCAAAATCTTATCGCAAAATCCAGAGTTTGGGCAAAATGTGAAAACGTCCCTGCCTATGATAGTGGCAGAGGAACTTGATGTAGATTGGAAAGATGTAATTGTAGAGCAAGCCCCTTTTGACACTAAAGTATATACTCGTCAGTTTACTGGAGGAAGCCAATCCATTAGAACGACTTGGAAAAATCTACGCACAGCGGGGGCTTCTGCTCGTCAGATGCTCCGAGAAGCCGCCGCCCAAGTGTGGAATGTGCCTATCGATGAAGTAAGCACAAAAGCAAGTGTTTTGTACCATGAAAAAAGCGGAAAATCAGCTAAGTATGGCGAAATGGCTTCCAAAGCAGCAAGCATTCCCCTTCCCAAAGAAGTAAAGTTGAAAGATGTCAAAGATTTCAAAATTGTGCGTTCGCCACGTAAAAATGTAGAAGGCATTAACATAGTAACGGGCAAGCCATTGTTTGGCATGGATTATACGAAGGAAGGAATGTTGATAGCCATGATACATCACCCGCCCGCTTTTGGCATGAAATTAAAATCTTATGATGCTTCGCAAGTACGTACAATGTCTGGGATAAAAGATGTATTTACGATCACTCTTTTAGAGGAGGGTACGGAAAGAGCTATATTTGATACAAGAACATTTAACGAACTCCTTGTTGTGGTTGGCAATACTACTTGGGAGGTAATGAACGCGAGAAAAAAACTGAAAGTAGAGTGGGAAGGAATCGTTGAAAAGAAAGAAACAGTTAATGTTTTTGGGAATAAGCGTGAGGAAATTATTCCCGCAGGGCTTGAAAGTACAGAAACGCACCTTAGCAAAATGCAGGAAATGGCGAAAAAACCTGCTACAGAGCTAAGGAAAGATGGCGACCCCGAAACAGTTTTCAAAAATGCAGCTCAAATTATTGAGCGTACTTATAATGCTCCTTTTTTGGCACATAATACGATGGAGCCAATGAACTGCTTTGCTCATGTTACTGATAAAGAGGCATTTTTTGCAGCACCATTGCAGGCTCCCGAATTTGCGGAAAGGACTGTTGCCGCTCGCTTGGGCTTACCTGTCGAAAAAATCAACATTGAAATGACACGAATGGGTGGTGGCTTTGGGCGGCGTGCTTATGGGCATTATTTGGTAGAAGCAGGGCTTATCTCCCAAAAAGCAAAAGCCCCTATCAAACTTATTTATACCAGAGAGGACGATATGACGTACGGTATCTATCGCCCAATGTACACTGCTACCTATAGGGCAGCCTTAGACGCAGATAAAAACCTAATTGGCTTTCACGTAAAAGGGGGCGGAATCCCAGAGCATCCTATTGCTGCCAACAGATTCCCTGCTGGTGCGGTGGATAACTACCTTGCCGAAGGCTGGGAAATACCATCTAATATTACGATTGGTGCTTTTCGTGCGCCAAGGTCTAATTTTAATGCGGCAGCAGAACAGTCTTTCCTCGACGAGTTGGCGGCGGCAATGGGAAAAGACCCAATAGAGTTGAGGCTTGAACTCTTGAAAAGAGCAAAGGACAATCCTGTTGGTAAAAACAACGATTATGACGCTGACCGCTATGCGGGAGTGCTGAAATTGGTACGAGAAAAATCGGGCTGGGGCACACCCGAAAAACGCAATCTTCATAGAGGGGTTGCTGCCTATTTCTGCCATAATTCCTATGCCGCACACGTCATCGATGTAGCAATCAAAGATGGGCAAGTAATTGTAGAAAACGTCTATAGTGCTATTGACTGCGGCATAGTTATCAACCCCGATGCAGCTACTAATATGGTAGAAGGGGCAGTGATAGATGGTATTGGAAATGCTTTGTACGGCAACTTATCACTCAAAAATGGTAGCCCACAACAAAATAATTTCAATACCTACAGAATGATTCGCTGCAATGAAATTCCTAAGAAAATAGAGGTGTATTTTGTAGAAAACGACATAGACCCTACAGGCTTGGGAGAACCCCCATTTCCACCCGTTTTTGGGGCGTTGGCAAATGCACTTTTCAAAGCAACAGAGAAGCGTTTTTATAATCAGCCGTTTTCTGCGGATTTATCTAAGCTATAGAGCGAGCGCAAAAATAATAAGTTCAAAGATGATATTTTCTTAGGTATCATCTTTGAATTAATTTTTAGCATATTACTTCCTCATTTGGAGCATCTCCATCATTTTCTGATGAATCAGGTTTACGGCTTTGAGTGGGCGAACCATTACTTTGAAGTCTATTATTTTCCCTTCCTCATCACAGGTAATCATGTCCACGCCATTGACTTTGATGCCATCTATAGTTACCTCAAACTCTAAGACAGCATGATTTCCTGATATTACCTGCCTTACATAGACAAAGGAATCATTATAAAAAACATAAAAAGCAGCCGATAGATACATTTTTGTAAGTTCCTTGCCTACTTGCGGCGTATGTACGATGGGTGAGTGAAAAACGGCATTATCTGCAATGAGTTCGTCAAGCCCTGCAATATTTCTATTTGTAAACAGTTGGTGCCAAGTGCTAATCGTGTTTTGTATCATTTATCTTTCATCTATATTTTTGAATAATAATTCCCTACGCTACGAGCCAAAGATAGAAAGATATAGCAAGAAATTAATGAAAAGTTATTATTTTTACGCCTCTCATAAGAACTATTTTATCCTTATTATTTATTTTACGAACGTGAAAAAAATTTACATAGCTCTTCTTGTCTTATTCGTCATTGGGGGCGTTGGCTCTTGCCAAAAAAAAGAAGTCATCAATGAAAATCAGATTGTCCTTTCTTGGGTAGGTTTGACCCTGCACTTGCTCAAAAATACGCCCGCCAACACGCCTACCTTTGCATCGAGAACATTGGGTTACATAGGCTTGAGTATGTACGAAAGTGTGGTGCAAGGCTTTGAGGGGCAGAGGTCTATGAATAAGCAACTCAACGGGCTGAACACTCTGCCACAGAAAGAAAAAGACAAAAAATATAGCTGGATAGCTTCACTCAATGCCGCACAAGCAGAAATTTTGAGAAGTATTTACATTCAGACAAGTGATGCAAACAAAGTAAAAATAGATTCGCTGGAGCAGCTAATTTATGAAAAATTAAAAGCCGCAAACCATGAGGGAATTGAGTTGGAACGCTCTACGAAGTTTGGCAAAGAAGTCGCAAAACAAATCTTTGAATGGTCGAAAACAGACAGTGGGCATCGGGCTTATTTGCGAAATTTTGATAAGAAAATGGTTTTTGAGCAGAAAAAAGGAAGCTGGCAACCGCCGTTGTACGCCCAATCGTTCAGTCATTTTCCACTGCACCCGCATTGGGGAAAAAATAGAACGTTCCTAAGCGAAGATGCCAACATAGCAGCCCCCAATTTCATTCCCTACAGCGAAGAAAAAAACTCACCCTATTACCAACAATTTTGGGAAGTCTATCAGAAAGAAAAAACACTGACTCAAGAGGAAAAAGAAGTGGCTATTTGGTGGGGAGATGACCCCGATGAAACCTACACGCCCCCCGGACATTCTTATTTTTTGGCTTCTTTGGTCATAAAAGCTAAAAATCCTCCACTCATCAAAAGTGCGGAAACCTTTGCAAGGGTAGGCATGGCGGTTGCCGATGCCTTCATTAATTGTTGGAAGTGGAAATATCAATTTTTTTCAGAGCGTCCTAACACCTACATTACCAAGCACATCGATTCTACATGGGTTTCTTTCTGGCCTGACCCCCCCTTTCCTGCTTTTCCTTCAGGTCATGCCATACAAGCGGCGGCGGCGGCTACGGTGCTGATAGATTTGTACGGCGAAAAGTTTTCTTTTACCGATAGTTTGCACCAAGGCAGACGAAAAGACGATTTGCGAAATGTAGATTTCAAAACAAGAACTTTTGATTCTTTCTGGCAGGTAGCGGAGGAAACCGCAAACTCTCGATTCTACGGCGGAATTCACACTCGCCAAGACAATCAGGCGGGCTTAGAAAAAGGGAAAGAAATAGGAGAAAATATCAATAAACTAAAATGGGGAAAATAGCATTTGATAGAAAAAGTTTAAAGAGAAAACCCTGATGAAACCTCAGTATTAAATTTTCACGCCAATCACAAGCACATCATCTATTTGTGGTTCGTTGCCTTTCCATTCTTCAAAGGTATTGGCTAAAGTGTAGTGTTGTTTTTCCATATCTAACTGATGGATATTGTGCAACATTTCTCTGAATCTGCGTGGGGAAAATTTCTTGCTCTCTTTGTTACCAAACTGGTCTTTGTAACCATCAGAGGCAAGATAAAAAGTAGTGGGCTTGTCCAAATGAATAATATTCTTTGTAAAAATACGGTTTTCTTCGTGCTGATAGCCCCCAATAGATATTTTATCTGCCTTTATCTCCTCGAATGTTGCTTTGCCATCATCGTTTTCTTGTATGAGGTAGAGCGAATTTCTTGCCCCTGCAAACTCCAGTGTTCTCGTTCCCAAGTCTATCGTACAAATAGAAATATCCATGCCATCGCGATTCTCTCCTTCCTGCTGCTTTAGCATCATTCTTACTCCTTTATGAAGTTCATTCAGAATAATATCTGGGGAAGTAACTCGCTGAATATTAATAATCTGATTGAGCATGGCATCGCCAATCATGCTCATAAATGCACCGGGTACACCATGCCCCGTACAATCTACAGCCGCCAAAACTATCTTGGTGTTAGGGCTGCGGCTGCCATCATGATACCTTACGCTCGCATCCTGTAGGGTAGTAAAATAATAGAAATCTCCACTTACAA
The DNA here is from genome assembly GCA_004294445.1 of Cytophagales bacterium. Classification (GTDB taxonomy): domain Bacteria; phylum Bacteroidota; class Bacteroidia; order Cytophagales; family Thermoflexibacteraceae; genus Thermoflexibacter. The sequence continues at coordinate 39,990 of REAZ01000013.1, read as the reverse complement.
TATCTCTGGGTTTGTAGAAAATGAATGAATTTGGCAGTATCTCTTTTATCTTGTCAATATCGGGAAGGATGGCGGTCTGGATTCGTTTTGCATAAGTAATACTTGCGGTAATATCATTTCTCTGCTTTTCTATTTCATCATTGCGTTCTTGAAGCTCTATTTGCTGTTTTTGCAGGGTAATATTTTGGTCGCCAAGCAAATCTCTCTGTGTGAGAATTTCCTCTTTTTGTTGCTCTAACTCTGCATTTTTTAGCTCAATTTCATTGTTTTTAGTAGTCAGTAGCAAATTTGCCTTTTGCTTGCTCCTATTATTTTTATAGAGCAGAAAAAGCAGCCCGCCCGCAAACAAAAAGATAGATAGGAAAAAATAACTGAATAACTTAGCCACTCTGCTTTCCTCCTCGCTTATTTTGTTTTTCATCGTAAGCATCTCTATTTCAGCTTCTTTCTTGTCCGACTCATAAAGACTTTGCATCTGAGTCATCTCCTTTGCATTTTTTTCATTAAAGATAATATCTTTGAGCCGATTGTATTCTTGGTGATGAAAATATGCCTTTTCAAAGTTCTTTTGGAGTGCATATACCTGCGAAAGTCCGAAGTTGGCATCTCTTTCCCAGTCTTTGTAGTCGATGGTTTTGATTATTTTCAGCCCCTGCTCAAAGTGCTGTATTGCTTTTTCGTACTGTTTAATTTTGATATATACATTGCCAAGGTCTATGAGGTACTCTGTAACACTTGTTTTATCCCCTATTTTCTCAAAAATCTTGACCGTCTGCTGCATATTCGCTATTGCTTTATCGTACTTGCCCTGAGCAGCATAGCACTGCCCTATAATGCCCATTGAAAAGGCAACGCAATCGTCCATATATTGAAGATTTTTGCTAATTTCCATAGATTTTTGCTCATATTCTATAGCTTTAGCATATTCTCCTTTCTCCTGATAGACTTCGCCGATATTGAGCATATAAACGGCTATGGCAGATTTTCTATTTTGCCGCACTACAATTTCTAAGGCTTTTTCGTAGTATTCGAGTGCCTTATCAAGATTTTTTTGTCTGTAGTAGAGAACACCGATATTGTTAAAACCTTTGGCTATTCCGCCTATGTCTTTGCTTTGCTCATAAATTCTTAATGCTTTCAGTTTGTACTCCAACGCTTTGGCATAATCGCCAAACTGCTCGTAAAGCGTACCTAAGAGGTCTATGGAGGAGGCTATACCATGTTGATAACTAATTGATTGAGCAAATTTTAAGGCTTCTTCAGCGTGTTTGCGTGCTTGCGTAGGGTTTGTATTGATGTACTGATAACTCAGGGCATTGAGCGTATTTACCTTGTTGGAGTCTTGGTCTGTAGGTAGCCTTTTCAATAGGCTATCTATCACAGTTTTGCTTTGTTGAGCGGCACTATGAGAGGTAATAAATAAAATAATAAGCAAGCAAAGGTATCGCATAAAAAATTACAATTTCAGTTTCTTAAAAATGGACTCTGGTATATTCTTAATTATCAGCATGATGTATTTCCAAAACCAAAGCACATAAAGTGTATTTGTTTTGCTTAGATAGGCATTGAATACTGCCTTGCCTACTTGGGCAGGCATAGCAGTAAGCATTGGCGGAAGAGCCAAGCCTTCCGTCATTTTTGTCCTTACAAAACCCGGTTTTACGGTCATTACATGAACATTAGCCTTGAAAAGTCTATTCCGCAAGCCGTCAGCATATACCGAAAAGGCAGCTTTTGCACTGCCATAAAAATAGTTGCTTTGCCTGCCTCGCTCCCCCGCTACCGAGGAAATACAAATAATAGTCCCTGCTTTTTTTTGCTCAAAATCACCAGCAATGATATTGAGGATAGAAACGGCACCCGTATAGTTGGAATGAATGATTTTTTCTGCTTCTGCAAAGTCATTTTGTGCCTTTTCTTGCGAACCTAAGTAGCCAAATACGCAAGCAACAACCGAAGGTTTGCTCACCAAATTGGCATAAAAAGAAGGATGAGAAGAAAAATCTAAGGCATCAAATTCCACTACTTCTACACCTATTTGGTGCTTTATTTGCAAATCAGCTTGCAAAGGAGTTAGCTTTGCGGGTTGCCTGCCCGCAAGCACAACGCCAAAGCCATGCCTTGCAAATTCATAGGCAATTTCTTTTCCAATTTCAGACGTAGCACCGAGAATTAAAATAGTATTCATTGTGAAAAAAAAAATTATTATCGCTTCGGTACTCAAACCCACAGACGACGTGCGAATGTACGAAAAGTTTGCAAATTCTATTGCAAAATGCTTTCCAAATGAATTTGAAATTCATATTTTAGGCGCTCAGTCTAATCGTCAGTCGCCAGTAAAGCCAAGTAATGAGCAGGAAATTCAGGAGTTTTTTTTTCACCCAATCGCCCAATTTGACCGCCTATCCAGCAAGCGTTTTAAGTACAGTAAAACATTCTTAATCAATGTTTTCAAAATAAATCCTTCTCTGCTCATCATCAATTCTCCCGAACTTCTTTTAGCTGCCTTACTCGTAAAAATGAAGTTAAAAATCCCTATTATTTATGATGTGCGGGAAAATTATTTTTTCAACATTCTCTATCAACCTACTTATAAAAATTACTTGCGACCTTTTCTGGCAACGGCTGTGAGGTCTTTGGAGCACCTAAGCCGCCTTTGGATAGATTTTTACTTGTTGGCAGAACGCTGCTACGAAAAAGAGTTTTCGTTTGCGAAAGGCAAAAGCGAAATTATCGAAAACAAATATAAACCCCTAAGTTTGGAGTTCCAAGTTCGGAGTTCGGAGTTCAAAATTCCAAGTTTAAACTTTCTTTATACAGGGACTATTTCGCCAACTTATGGTACCATCAATGCTATTCGCTTTGTAAAGAAAATAAAAATATATTTCCCAGAAAGCCAATTAGTTATCAAAGGTTTTTGTGCTGATAAGCACTATTTGAAATTGCTAAAAACAGAGGCAGAAGACTGTGGCTTCATTAACTTGGAAATCAGCGAAGTTCCGATAAATCATCAGGAAATTATTGCCACTTTTGAAAAAGCCGACATAGCCTTACTGCCCTATTTGCCAAATAAAAGTACAGAAAACTGTATTCCCGCCAAAATGTATGAGTACATAGCACATAGTTTGCCAATGGTAGTTCAAAAAAATGCCCTTTGGGAAAGTATTTGCTTGCCATGCAAAGCAGCATTATTCATTGATTTTGAGGAAGAAAATATAGAAAAATTAGTACACGATTTAGCCGTTTATCCGTTTTATAGCGAAGGGAATAAAGATTTCGCTTTTTGGGAGAGTGAGGAAAAAAAATTAATACCTATCATCAGTAAGTATATAAATGATGAAATGTAGATGGCTTTATTTTTGAGAAAATGAGGGTGTGTATTTTTTTAATGTTAAAAAACAAAATAGTTTGAAATGAAATTAATATCTTTATCAGAAATCAATAGCTTAAATAACATAAATAAGATGAAATTTATTCGTTATATCTCTTATTCACTTTTATTGTTTCTTGCTTTTTGGAGCGAGCAAATAGCAGCTCAAAACTTTGGTAATGAGTGGGTTGATTATACAAAGACCTACTATAAAATACCTATTAGCAAAGAAGGAATTTATCGTATTACATACAGTCAGTTACAAAACGCAGGCTTTCCTGTTAGCACTACCGACCCGCACCAGATACAGTTGTTTTTCAGAGGAAAAGAAATAGCTATTAGAGTGGTAGGCGAAGAAGATAGCGTGTTTAATCAAAACGATTACATAGAATTTTATGGCAGAAGCAATCGCTTCGACCAGCTAACCGAGATGTTTGACAAGCCCAGCAATCTGCCTCGTATTTTTGATGAAAGCTATCCATTTTTTATTTATTATACTGATTTTACTGCTTATTTTCTGACCTCAACAAAGAGCAACAGAGAATGGGGCAAGCGAATAAAAACCTATACGGAAAGAAACTCTGCCATTAATCCTGAGCTATTTCATACCCAATTTATCAGTGCTGATAATCAGTTAGGGATAGGCTATTCTTATGGCCCTTTATTTCCTGTAAATTTCAACGGTTTCAACGAAAGAGGCGCGTTATTTTCTCATTTTACCGAAGGTGTGGGCAATGTAGGACGAAATTATTCCCCCGCCGCCAAAGTCAATCTGCCTCTGAGCCTCACAGACGTAAAAATAAAAGAAGCACGAGATGCGAATATTCAGCCGAGTTTGTCTTTGAAAATAGTTGGCAAGACCAATACGCCCCATAATGTCGAAATTTTTGCAGATATTCTTCCAGATTCGCAAAAGGTAGCTATTGCGAATCCTATTTTTCAAAATAGAACCATGACTACCCTAAAGTTGCCTTTAGAAACGGCTCGTTTTCCTGCAAACAATGGTAATTTTTTTGTTAGCTTTAGGGTCAATACCGTACTGAATACGGGAGTGCAAGAACTTATTTCTTTTGGAGCTGTCCAACTCGCCTACCCTCAAGGATTTAATATGCAGGGAGCAAGCAAGCGAAATTTTTTGCTCAACCCTAACCCAACAGGCAAATCTAAGATACATATCACCAATGTAGCTACAGGCACACGCATTTTTGATGTTACTGACGAGTACGAGGTACGGTTAATAAATACTGAAAATGCAGCAAGCACTCAAGTAGGTATCATTAGTAATACAGACATAGCGAGGTCTTTGTTGGCGACCAACGTCAATACTCCCATAGCTACTTTAGAGCGTGTAAATTTTATCAATATTGGCAACCCCGCCCAATACGATTACTTGATAGTAACGGACGATCGACTACAGAGTCCCGTTAGAGGCGTAAATGCAGTACAGGCTTACGCAGATTACCGCTCCTCTACCAAAGGAGGTAGTCATAAACCTTTGATAGTTACTTTTCAGCAACTTTGTGATTTATTTACTTATGGCGAAACGCTACCATTGTCTATGCGCCGCTTTGCCAGCTACATGAAGCGTTACGGTGGAGCAAAGTTTTTGCTATTGATGGGAAAAGGCTTACAATTAGGCTATTACGAGTATTATGGCTTGTACTATGATAGGGCAAATACTTTGGCAAGACCATTTCAAAACATGGTGCCGCCTTGGGGCAACCCCGGTTCTGATAATGAAATTACTGCGGGGCAAAATGGCTTTCCGCCTTTTGTGCCTTCTATGGCTACGGGGCGTATCTCCGCTAACAATCCTCAGCAAATCTTAGATTACCTAAACAAGGTGAAGGAGTACGAAGCTGATGCGATTGAACCTGCATGGAAGAAAGAAATTTTACACCTAAGCGGCGGCTTCGAACTCAACGAAAACATAGTGTTTAAGGCTTACATAGAAGGCTTTGCCAGATTTGCAAGAGGGAATTTCCTTGGCGCAAACGTGGAAACTTTGTCAAAAAGAACAACCGACTATGTGGAGTTTGTTGATATTACACAGCAAATAAATAATGGCAAAGGTTTAGTTACTTTTTTCGGACACTCCAGCTTGGAGTACATAGACATTGATGTCGGCAGGGTTTCTGAGCCGCGCTTGGGTTTCCGCAACAAAGGTAAATACCCAATGATGATAGTAAATGGCTGCGGTTCGGGAGATGCTTTTCAGCGTTTTGTTTCACTTGGAGAAGATTGGCTACTCACCCCTGACAAAGGGGCAATCGCTTACCTTGCTCACGCCCACATAGGTTTAGACGGGCCTCTAAGAGCCTATACGCAAACCCTTTATGAAAAATGGTTTTCAGAAAAAGGAATGATAAATAAGCCTGTTGGTATTGTGATGCAGGAGTTTTTGAAAACGTATTTGGAACGATTTGAAGACCCTACTGCCATTGCCAATGCCCAGCAATTTACTTTGCAAGGCGACCCTGCATTGGTTCTTTTCAAAGCTACACAGCCAGACTATAGCGTTTCAGATAATGAATTATTTTTAAAGGCTTTTAGCAATAAGAGCCTAACCGCACAGTCTGATTCCTTCCAAATAGGGATTCCTGTGAGAAATTTGGGTATTACTGATAGCAAAAAAATCCAAGTTTCTGTAAAGCGTACTTATCCTGACGGCACAGTGGAAGCCCTTTCCGCTATCAGACACCTCAGGGAAATCCCTTATTTAGATACGATTTATTATACAGTAGTAAATCCTAAAAATGGCAGAGATAGAATTAATGGGAATAATGCTTTTGAAGTTACGATTGACCCTAATTTCGAGGTGAGCGAAATCCGCAGAGATAATAATGTGGCTACTTTGAATTTCTTTTTCCGAAAAGGCAGTATGCTCACTATCGCCCCAAAAGAGTTTAGCATCGTGAGCAAGCAGCCTATTACTTTCATAGCCCAAAACACAGATGCCTTTACCAAAGAGCGTCTGTACCGTTTCCAGTTGGATACGGCATCTACTTTCAATAGCCCCGCACTCCGAGATACCGTAGTTTATGGCTATATTACTCCCTTTTGGACTACTAATCTGTTGGCAGATAATCAGTTACACGATAGTACGGTGTATTATTGGCGCACGCGATATGCAGCACTAACTCCTGATGACGACCCTACTTGGGCAGATGCCTCTTTTGTCTATATCAAAAATAGTCCTGATGGTTGGTCGCAAAGCAAAACGGCACAGTTTCCTAAAAATAGTTTGGAGAGAATAGCCCCCAATCTGCAAAAACGCAAATGGGAGTTTGTGGACAATGTAATCAATATCCAAGCCAGCACTACAGGCTCAAATAACCCAAATTGGGCAAGTTGGAACCTAACAATCAATGGGCAAACAATAGCAACAAGTTCTTCCTGTGCTGTTCAGCAAACTCCACGATTTTGCGGAACCACCATAGATAGATTTATTTTAGTTTCCATTGACGCAGAAACAGGAAAAGTATATAGAGATTTTGCCTCTACTGCCTTTGATGCTTGCGGCTCAAACCTCTTGGTAACAGGGATAGAACAGTGCTTGTTTATCAGAGATGCCAACGTAATGTCCAGCTATCTTAGTAAGGTAAAAACAGGAGATTACGTAATCATAATGAATAGTCGCTTTGCAGGGAATATTGGAGGTAATTTGAGTGCTTTATCGCAGATAGGTGTAAATACAAGTTCTCTTGCAAACAGAGGCATAAGCGGCACAGCATTTATTTTGGTAGGAAGAAAAGGTGCTGCCGTAGGCACTGCCTTCGAAAAATATGGTTTAGACGCAAACCAAGAAATAAACCTAAGCACCACCATTCGCCGCCCTGTAGTAAGCGGTCAAGTTACTTCTACGCTTATCGGTCCTGCTGCCGAGTGGGGAAATATGCTACGCCTCATCAATAATGCCGAAAATCCTATCCGAGAAAGTTGGAAGTTAGACGTAATTGGTGTTGATTTTAGCGGCAGAGAGCAGGTAGTAAAAGAAAACATAAAGCAAGACGGATTGAGTTTGGCAGACCTCAACCCTTCGCGCTATCCATATTTAAAACTTCGCCTCAATCTGATAGACTCTGTGAATCGCACACCCTATCAGCTCCAGCGTTGGCAGGTAATTTATAAGGAAGTTCCCGAAGGAATTTTGCTTTATGACACCCTTAGCTACAGAGAAAATACAGTATTGGAAATTGTGGAAGGAGATTCCATAAAAATAGGTTTTAACTTCGTTAATATTTCGGGTAATGATTTCAAAGACCAACTTACAGTACAGTACGATATTTTGAATGTACCAACAGGGAGGAGAACCAAAATCACAGAGAGTATTCCCGCCCCAAAACGTAACCAAGTTACTTACTTCAGAACAAAACTGTACTCGCTGAATTTTGTGGGCGAAAATAGAATGACCGTTTTTGTGAACCCTCGCATCCAAGCAGAGCAGATTTATGAAAACAATCAGTTAGATGTTCGCTTTAAAGTCAAAGAAGATGACATTAACCCTATTTTAGATGTAGCCGTAGATGGCAAGCATATCATTGACGGAGAGATAGTTTCGCCAACTCCGACCATTTCTATTGGGCTAACAGACGAAAATAAATACCTTGTTCGCAAAGACACTACAGGTATGGAAATCTTCCTCACTCGCGACTGCCCTACCTGCAAACCGCAACGAATTTATATGAACAACCCTAATCTGGTATGGACTATTATTGCAGAGAAAAATAAACTACAGATAGATTATAAGTCTGAAAGGTTAGAAAATGGAACATATAAGTTAAGCGTGCAAGGGCGAGATTCAAGAAATAATCAAGCAGGTATGCAGCCTTTTAGCGTTACTTTCAAAGTAATCAACGAAACCAAAATCTCTAATTTCTACCCATATCCAAACCCGTTCTCTACGAATATGAAGTTCGTTTTTACCCTTACGGGTGAAGTTCCAGACGATATTCGTATTCAAATAATGACCATTACGGGCAAGGTTATTCGCACCATACACAAGGACGAATTAGGCTCTTTGCGTATCGGCGATAATGTGAGCGAGTTTTCTTGGAATGGTACAGACCAGTTTGGCGACCAACTTGCGCGCGGGGTGTATCTTTTCAAAGTAGATGTACGCACGCAAGGCAAAGACTTTGAACGCTTGGAAACCGCAGGAGATGGACTTTTCGAAAAGGGATATGGAAAAATCTACCTGATGCGGTAAGAATAACTTACTCATCATTGAAAAATTTAAAACTCTTTTAATCTTATGAAATCAAAAAACGTATTTTTCTCTATTTTGTTCATATTGCTATTTTTGGCTTCCAAAGGCATCGCACAAAATAAAAAACAAGGCAAAGCCACAGATAAAACCGTAGAGCAAAAAGTAGAAAAAACCAAGGAGCAGGAAGAAGAAGAAGAACTTGCAAAAATTGCAAAGTCTTTCGTAGAAACATATACTAAGTTCTCTCAAACCAAAGACAAAAAAAGCATTTTGGATTTTATGTCCGAAAAGGTTTCCGCCATGCTCGTAAATACCAATGTGCAAGGTACGGTGCAGCCTTTTACCAGCGATTATGCAGGTCTGATAACTTACTTGGACAAGCTTATTGATAGCGAAGACGTAGCCCTTGACTATACGCTCTCCAAAATTGCAAGAGTTGCTGTTGTTGGCGAGATAGGCACTGTTTTTTATGATGCTGAATACAAAATCCAACGCGATGGCTCTTATTGGTCAAAGGGCTTTGAAACTGTTTATTTGGTTTTCAAAAAAGAAAAAGGGTTTTGGAAAATCATACATTACACCACCCTTACCATTGAAGATGAAAAGCTACGCGGAGACTGCTATTGCGAATTTTTTACTTCGGCAGGGAAAGGTTATATAGCCCGTACTACCATTCCGAGCGGTAAGAGTTACGAAGCAAAGTTAAATACTTTTTCATTTGTCGAAAACATAATTACCGTAGATGGAAAAGTATTTGAGTGGAAAAACAAAACAGAAGTGTATGGGAAAGGGGCAAAAAATACTACGGGCGTGCCTGCCGAAGATTCTTTGCTTGGCGTAGCAAAAACCGAAGAAGAGGTAATTGCACTTATTCTGAAAGCAAGCCTATATACTACAAATTGTGCAAATATTAAGATTCGGAAAAAAGGAAAAAATTAGCAAATTATGGCTGTACCTACTTTGGCTACTTATACACTTTCGCAGTTGGCATTGCGAAATGGGCAAGACAAACCCGAAATATGGGTAGCCTACAAAGGATTTATCTATGATGTAAGCGATTCGCGTCTTTGGCGAAATGGCAAGCATTATGAGCATTGGGCAGGGCAAGATTTGACCTCAGAGTTATCTGATGCCCCGCATACGGAAAAAGTGTTTGACAAATTTGAGCCTATTGGCAAACTAAAATGAAAAACTATCAACTAATTTTGGCTTCTGCCTCGCCTCGCCGCCAGCAGCTTCTCAAGCAGTTAGGCTATGAATTTGAGGTTCGCTTGCGAGAAACCGATGAAACAATTCCGCCTGATATGCCCGCACGGGGGGCATCTATGTACTTAGCACAAAAGAAGGCTAAGACATTCAGCAACGAACTCAAAAAAAATGAATTACTCATTACGGCAGATACCATAGTGATTATAGGGGGAGAGATATTAAACAAGCCGCAAGACGAAACAGAGGCATATCAGATGCTTGCCAAACTTTCGGGAAAAGCCCATGAGGTTGTTACGGGCTTTTGCCTTATGTCTGTAGAAAAACAACTTACGCAGAGCGACACAACATTGGTGTATTTCAAAGACTTAACCCCCGAAGAAATTAATTTTTATATCAGAAACCACCACCCTTTTGATAAGGCTGGTGGCTACGGTGCGCAAGATTGGATAGGCATGATAGGCGTAGAGCGGATTGAAGGTTCTTACTTCAATGTCATGGGCTTGCCTGTGCATAAACTCTACCAAGCAATAATAGATTTTTAGTCTATCATTGGCGACCGTTTAAACTCTTTTGATGCATCAAATAATTTTCTATAAGTAATATGAATACGGTGAATTGTGCCTCCTACTTGTTCGCATAGCCGCATCATTTTCGGGTTAAAGTCGCCAATCCATTTCATATCCATTATTTTGTATTTGTAGTTTGGTACGTGGGCTATTTGCTGGTAATATTTCACCAAACCTGCTTCCATTCCTTTTCGCTGATGCTCAGGCACTATGCCGAAAGCCACGCCAATAATTCGAGAAAATCCTTTCACATATCGTACCCAAGCATACATGAGTTTGCCAAGCAGATTCGTTTTTCCATTCATGTACCGTAGAGCCTGATTCATGTCCAGCAGTTGGACATAAAACCCGATAGGCTCGTCCTTATAATACGCAAAAATCACAATTTGCTCATCTAAGACAGGTTTCATCTGCTTGATGATATTTTGTGCTTGCTCTTTGCTCATCTCTTTCACCCCTGCGTGCTTTACCCACGCCTTGTTATAGATAGTGCGGAAATCTTCTGCATATTTTTCTAAGTCTTTGATTTTTAGGTGTGTAAAAAAATAATCCTTATCTGCAAAAATTTTGTTAGCTCGATGCACTACCAAGGGATTGAGCGGCTCGTCAATAATTCGCCTGTAGGTAATTTGCTTAAAGTACATTTGAAAACCATAATACTCAAAAAAATCTTGATAATATGGGAAATTATAATTCATGCCGTAGTTAGGCTCGTCAAAACCCTCCACAAGCAGCCCCCACCAATTATCACGCTCCCCAAAATTGATAGGTCCGTCCATTGCCTCCATACCTTGCCCAGAGAGCCAATCCTTACAAGTATCCAGAAGCAGTGTCGCTGCTGCCTTGTCGTTTATACATTCAAAAAAACCCATGCCCCCCGTAGGCTGCTCATTGTCTTTCATCACCGTTTTCTCATTGATGAAAGCAGCAACTCGCCCAATAACTTTCCCTTGCTCATTTTCCAAAAGCCATCTCTCTGCCTTGCCATGCGCAAAATATTTATTTTTTTTCGGGTCAAAAACCTTCTCAATATCCTCATCTAAGGGACGAATCCAATTTGGGTCTTGCTTGTATAGCTGTACAGGAAGCTGTAAAAATGCTTTTTTATGGGCTTCAGTGCTTATTTTGATGATTTTCATGAATGATACTTAAATTGTTGCCACAAATTTGTAAAAATTATAGCAGAAAAGCATTGGCTAACTTAGGATTTAAAAGCACAAATGTTTAAATTAGCACATCTGCCCAATTGTTAAGCCTGTAATAAACCACCCTTTTTCTTTTTGCGAAGATACAAAAAAACTATAAATAAAAAAAGATGATACCATCAAAAACGGTATCATCTAAAACCATATAATTAGGATAATTCGCCGTAGCGAACAAAAAACTATCTTGATAGCATAGTGCTAATGAATATCTTTTAAAAAAGAAGTCATTGATTTACGAAAGCAGAATCAATAACTCCTTTAATTGTTTGTAAAGGTTCTTTACATCGAAGTGCTTATTAATAGGTTTAAGTTTACTTCCAACACAAGACCCACTTGCACTGTATTTAGTTGCAAGCACTTGCTGTTTTTTTATTTTGGAAAGGAAAATTTGACACTAAACGGGAATACATAAAAAAAAATACTACAATAATAAAATTGAGTATCGCTGAGAACTAATAAAGTATAACGGTTTTAATTAGAACAAGAGAAGTGAAAATAGAGGAAGTTTTTAAAAATGTAATAGGAAACGTAGGTCATAGCTGGAACTATTTATTCCCATACGTTTCCTTACTATTGCATCCACCTAAAAACTTGTTACAAAGATAATGGGTTAAAATGTAATATGCAAGAAGCGAAGTGTTAAAATTTGATATTAAATGTTAAAACATATATATTTTTCTTCATTTCCTGATTTTTCAACCTTAAAACTTAGCAAAATTGGCTATTTGACATCCGTTGCTTTAGCTTTTTTTGCTGTAGCGGGCTTTTTCTCTGCTACTTTCTTTTCTGCGGCAGGTTTTTTCGCTACTGTTTTTTTCTCTGCTGCGGGCATACTCTCTGCCACTCCTGCTACTGAGTTTTGCACAAAAGTACCCCAAGTAAGATTTGGCTTGCCTTCTTGGTAAGTTTTAGCTCTGTCTATAGCCATTTTAGCAGCATTTTCCACTACCCATTCGAAGTTTTCTTGCCCTACTGAGTGTACGTCTGCATCTGGAGCAGGATTGCAGAAATCTATGGCATAAGGAATACCATCACGTACTGCAAATTCTACAGTGTTGAAGTCATAGCCGAGTGCATGGTTCAATCGCAACACGTAGTCTTTGATTGTTTCCATTAGCTTTTTGTTTGCCTGTCCTTCATTTTCATTTACATAGCGTAAGTGATGCGGGTTGCGAGGCTCATAAGCCATGATTTTTACATACTTGCGGTCGAGGCAGTAGCATCTGTAATAGTCTGTAAAATCTATTGATTCTTGGAAAAGCATTACTAACTGACCTGTTTGCGGGTGCTTTGCATAGAAATCGCCTAAGTGATTAAGTTTGTAAACACTTTTCCAGCCGCCGCCAGAGTGCGGTTTCATGTAGGCAGGGAAGCCTACCGTTTCCATATTTGCTTCCCATTTGAAGTGTCCGAAAAGATTGCGGAATGAGTTTTCATTAGTATCGGGAGGGAAAACATGAGAAGGCAACAAAATAGTCTTTGGAACAGGCACGCCTACTCTGGTAGCAAGTGCATTATTAAAGAACTTCTCATCAGCACTCCACCAAAAAGGGTTATTAATGACCGAAGTGCCGAGCAAAGCTGCATTTTTCAAATATGCTTTGTAAAAAGGGACATCTTGAGAAATACGGTCAATAATTACCGCATAGCCCGAAGGCTCTCCTTGGGCTACTCTATCTATTTGGACAGCCTCAGCCATAATACCTTTCGGGGCTACCTTATTGACTTCTTCTACAAATGCTTGGGGGAAGGTATTTTCTTTGCCATACAAAATACCTATTTTCTTAATTTCCGTTGCCATACTATTTTTTTTATGATGATAAATGTCTTAAAACTTTGTAATTAATGGATTATCCTTTAATAGTTTTACTTGAACTTTGCTGCAAAATTAACATACTATAATTTAATATTTTAGATATAGTATAAAAATTTGCTCAAATATCTCTTTGGGGCAGAGTTTTTACCAACTGATTTTAAGAACATCATCACCCAGACATTCTACGCTTCCATTTTTTATTCCGCATATCTCCAAGATACCTAAAAAAACGCCTTCATACAGTTTGCTGTTATAGCCTGGGGCTTTGGCTTGTAAAACCACTTCGTTTTCTCGGACTTCGATAATCTTGCGGGGAATTACCTCATCCCCCCGATGGTTGAGCAGGAAACCTTCTGCCTCAAACAACACAAAGTCTAATGGGGTTTTGAGGTGTGGTGGCAAGCCCACAGTGCGTTTGATAGTCGGATATACTTTTTTACCAATCAATAGATAGATTTTTTCCTTTGACGAAGAGTTCTCCACGCATATATTCATGAATTTGTCAAATATAGCAACCTCATACCAACCTTCGTCATCGAGTTCGGTGTGTATTAAACCTAATTCAGCAAACAGATATTCATTAGCCAAGATTAATTCGCGCTCGAACATCATGTTACCAGCCATTTTAATAAATTTTCCTTTTACTTGTGCCATTTTTGTAAAATTTAGTTTATTCTGCAAGATAGTAATTTTGATTTAGTATAGAAAGAAAAAATATTTTTTCTCTTTCCTTTTTTATTACTTAGCAACCTGCCCATACTTTTGTTATATTTGTACGTTTTTCTTTGCCAAAGAAATCCAGATTGTAATTTTCCTATATAAATGTATGCCACAGAGTCCAGAAAGTATTATTTACGAAAGTATTATCAATTCTCCTCATCTTTATTTGGTGAAAAGAGATTTGATAGGTCGATTTTCTTATGTAAATCCTGCCTTTGCCCAAAGGTTTAGTTTTTTATCTCAAAATTTAATAGGAGAAATATTTGACCTTACTGTTCATAGCAGAGATATAGATAAACTCAATGATGCATTGAGCCGTTCAATTACTCACCCCAATGAAAATATTACGCTGAAAGTTCGTAAGAAAAAACCAGATGGTGATTATTGGTGGGTGCAGTGGGAAGTATCAGCCATCAAGGATAGCAATGATATGGTTGTAGAGGTTTTGTTTGTTGGGCATGACATTACCGAAAGCCAAATAAATAGCTTGAGGGTGATGGAGTATTCAAAAAAGTTAAATACTATATTGGATAGCATCACAGATGGATTTTGTACGGTAAACTATTTGTGGGCTATTACGCAGGTAAATCGAGCAATTGAGCAAACTTTAGCTATGAAGTCAGCCGACTTAGTAGGAAAAAATCTATGGGATATTTTTCCAAAAAATGAGCATTATAGCTATCCGAGCCAATTTAGAAAAGCGATGCACGAAAAATTGACGACTCGTTTTGAGGAGTTTTTTATGGGCAGATGGTTTTCTATCACAGCCTATCCTTCTTCAGATGGAATTACTGTGCTTTTTCAAGATATTAGCGAGCAAAAAAAGAAAGAAGATGAGTTATATAGAAAAGAAACAAAATTAAATGCTGTTTTGAATAGCACTTCTGATACTTATGTTCTTATTGATAAAAACTATAAAATTCTTTCCTTTAATATCAAAGCACACGAAGAGTATAAAAATTTTGCAAAAAAAGAATTAAAAGAGGGAGTCTCTTTTTTAGCTTACTTAGTAGAAGGTACGGAAGAAGGTTTTAAGAAAAATTTTCAGAAAGCATTGGAGGGAACAAATGTAGGGTTGGAGATGCACGTTGCTTTTCCCAACGAACCGAAACAATGGAGAAACTTTCGCTATTTTCCTGTTTATGATAATGCTCACCAAATTTTTGCGGTCAGTTTTAACGCTGTGGACATCAATATGATGAAGCAGCAAGAACAAAAAGTAAGAGAAACCGAAATACGACTGAGGGCTATTTTGGACAGCACCTCTGATATTAACGTGCTTATTGGTTTGGATTATAAGATTATTTCTCTGAACAAAGAAGCAAAAAAACGCTTTTCTGCTTTTATGGACAAGCCAATAGCCATAGGAGATGATTTTAGAAATTTTGTTGTAGAAGGAGTCAAGGCAGATTTTTTAGTGCATTTCGCACAAGTGGTAGAGGGGAAAAAAATTGCGGTAGAAAAAGAAATTGCTTACGGCGAAACTATAAAAACTTGGCACGCCATGCGTTACTATCCTGTCTATGACGAAACGGAAAAACTGATAGGTGTATCTTTTAACTCTACTAATATTACAGAGCAAAAAAGGCAAGAGGAAGCCTTAGAAGAAAAAACACTCAATTTGGAAAAAGCATTGATAGAATCCAACAAGCTCTCAATGATTATCCGAAATACCAACGACATGGTAACACTCACAGATGTAGAAGGAAAGATAACTTGGGTAAATGAGGCATTTGTTACCACTACAGGCTATACACTTGCGGAGGTAATAGGCAAAAAGCCAGGAAGTTTGCTACAAGGTGCGGAAACAGACAGAGGGACAATAATCCAAATTGGGAAAGCTATCAAAGCCTTTGAACCTATAAGAACAGAAATACTCAATTATAGCAGGACAGGACAAAAATACTGGGTAGAATTAAGCGTGCAACCCATTCTTAACGAGGCACATAAGCCTACGGGCTTTATGGCGATACAGTCCGTAGTTACTTCCCGCAAAGAAAGTGAGCAGAAAATACTGCACAGAAATAAACTCTTAGAAGAAATAGCCTTTATCCAAGCCCACGAGGTAAGGCGACCAGTAGCCAATATCTTAGGGCTTATCAACCTTATCAGGGACGAAGACCCTTACTCTGCCGAAGTATTATCTTACATCAATCATTTGGAGATGGCTGCCAAAGATTTAGATGACGTAATTCACAGAATTGTATTTAAAACCAACGAGGCAGACTAATTGCTTTGTTTGATTAATTTATTCCCCTTCTTTTACATTATTTAAGATTTATTTTGTTAATTTTGGGTACAAACCATTTTGAGATATGAATGACGATATAGACGAGTTTCCATTAGATAGCAGTACTCCATCTCATCAAGAGCAGGGGCATCTATCCGTTCAAGAGCAACTACTACAGCGCAACATCAGCGATTGCGAACAACTTTTACAAAATAGTAGCGAACCTATTATTATTATAGATCCTTTCGGAAGGATTTTATTCTATAATAAGACCGCCGAACACCTTTGGGGCTATTCCAAAGAAGAAGCAATAGGCTCTTCTATTACGGCGTTCATTCAAAGCGATTGGGAGGATAAGCAAAAAGGCTTTGTTGCCAACTATCTGACCGCAGTTCCCCAACAAACAGAGGGAAAGGAAGCCGAAGCAGTCCTAAAAAATGGTGGTTATATCCCCATGCGAATCAAGATGATAGAAACTCAGCAAGATGGGAAACTTGTATTAGCCATATTTGCTAAAAATATTTCGAGAGAAAAACAATTATTGCACGAAAAAGAGGAATACAAAGAAGAGCTAAAACAAAATTTAGAACAATTAGAAGAAGTTCATCAGAACTACCAAAGCAAAATTGGCGATTTTCAAGGTCAGGTAAATGCAATCAATAAATCTCATGCAGTTATCACTTTTGACCTCAACGGGTACATAGAGTCCGCTAATCAGATTTTCTTAGACCTTATGGAGTACAAAGCCGAAGAAATCATAGGCAAGCATCACCGCTTATTTGTTACCTCCGAAGAAAGAGAATCTCCTGCTTATCAGCGTTTCTGGGAAAACCTCAAAAACGGGCAGCAGCAGTCGGGAGAGTTCCAAAGAATTACAAAGTCAGGGAAAACCGTATGGATTCATGGTAGCTACAATCCGATATTTGATGCAGAAGGCAAGCCTCAAAAAATCGTCAAATATACTCAGGACATCTCTATCATCAAAACCCTTGAGCAGCACAGTCAGCATCAGTTAGAGGAAATCAGGGCTACAGAAGAGGAACTACGCCAAAACATGGAAGAGCTATCTTCTATGCAAGAGCAACTCAAAGCCCGAGATATAGAAATGACGGGGCAGCTACACGCCATCGACAATTCCTTTGCTTGCGTAGAGTTTGACCCGCAAGGCTACCTGCTCAAAGCAAATACCATGTTCTTAGATATGTTTGGCTACGCCATAGCAGAGGTGCAGCACAAGCATCACCGCACTTTTGTAGATTCTATCTATGCCCAAACAGATGACTACAAACGCTTTTGGTTAGACTTAAAAGAGGGCAGGCATAAGTCTGGCACTTTTAAAAGGGTTGCAAAAGATGGGCAAGAAGTATGGATAAGTGGCTCTTACACGCCCGTCTTTAACGACAAAAATGAGGTAATTAAAGTAATTAAAATTGCTATCAATGTTACGCAGGATAAGCAGAGAAACAATGACTTCCAAAGCCAGTTAGAGGCAATAGATAGAACTAATGTCGTGGTGGAGTTTGACCTGAACGGTGTAGTCAAAAAAATAAACCCTGTATTTTCAGAGTTAGTTGGCTATCTCCCTTATGAAATAGAAGGCAAGCATCACAGCTTATTAGTAGATGAGCAAGAAAGATATTCTGACGAATACAAACAGTTCTGGTTTAATCTGCGAAAAGGACAACCTACAACAGGGGAATTTAAGCGGATAGGTAAAAATGGAAATGTAGTATGGCTAAACGCCACTTATACGCCTATTTTAGACCTGAACGGCACGCCGTACAAAATCATGAAATATGGCAAAGACATCAGTGCCGTAAAACTACTTGAGCAGCAAAACCACCATCAATTAGAAGAACTAAGGGCTACGGAAGAAGAACTCCGCCAAAATATGGAAGAACTTTCCACCGTGCAGGAGCAGCTCAAAGTCAGAGATATAGAAATGACAGGGCAGATGAATGCCATTGATAACTCTTTCGCATTTATAGAGTTTGATATACAGGGCTATATTCTCCATGCTAATTCCCTATTTTTAGATGTTTTTGGCTATACCTTAGACGAAATCAAAAATAGGCATCACAAAGTATTTGTCGATTCGGTCTATGCCCGTTCTGACGAATATCAGCAGTTCTGGGCAGACCTCAAAGCCGCCAAGCATATTTCGGGAAACTTCAAAAGAGTGAACAAAAAGGGAGAAGAAATATGGGTAAGTGGTTCTTATACGCCCGTAATGAACGACAGAGGCGAAGTGGCAAAGGTGATAAAAATTGCTATTGATATTACCAAAGAAAGACAGCAAAATAATGATATTCAAAATCAGCTATCTGCCATCAATAAATCTAATATTGTTGTTGAGTTCGATTTGAAAGGAAATGTAATCTCTGCAAATCCAATATTTACCGAAACCTTCCACTACGAAGCCGAAGCGATTATTGGCAAGCATCACAGCTTGTTAGTTACGGAGCGAGAGAGGTATTCTGAAGATTACCAGCAGTTTTGGCACAAACTCCGCAAAGGAGAATTCGTAACAGGCGAGTTCGAAAGACTCAACAGTGAAGGCAAGAGCGTGTGGCTGCATGGAAGCTATAGCCCCATTTTAGACCTCAACGGAATGCCATACAAAATAGTGAAGTACGCCAAAGATATTTCTAAGCAAAAACACCTTGAGAGAGAGGTGCAAGAACAGTTGGAAATCACAAGGGCAGGTGAAGAAGAACTTCGCCAGAACATGGAAGAACTTCAAAGTACCCAAGAAAACCTGCGACAAAGCTTAGAAGAAATGTTTGCCGTTCAGGAACAACTCACTTCCAGTCAGCAAGAAGCCAATGCTATGGCAAAGCGTTTTGAAAGCGTTTTGGAGGGCTGTGCCGATGCAGTAGTAACGTCTAATCATCTTGGCGATATTGAGTTTTTTAACAAAGCAGCCGAAAAGCTATGGGGATATACCAAAGAGGAAATGTTGGGCAAAAACGTGAGGCTACTGATGCCATCAGAGCATGCACACAACCACGATACTTATATGCATAGTTATATGCAATCGGGCAAAGCAAAGGTCATAGGTATCGGAAGGGAACTGGAGGCAGTAAATAAAGATGGAAAAAAAATACCTATTCACCTCACTATTACGGAGGCTAAAGATGGCGAAAACTCACTTTTTACCGCCTTTCTAAGGAATATATCGGAACAAGTGATGCTCAAAGCCCAACAAGAAGAAGTTGAAATGATGATGCGAAGCAACTTAGAAGAACTCAATGTAGTTCAAGAGCAACTCCAAAAAAGCGAAGCCAGCACAAAAGGGCAACTTGCCGCCATAAACTCTGCTTTTGGTTTTGTCGAGTTTGCGCCTGACTGCAAAATCCTGAGTGCCAATAATAGGTTTCTCAATATGATGGGCTATGCCGCCGAGGAAGTAGTGGGTGGCTATCATCAAATATTTATCGAGAAAGAAAATGCAGAAAGCCAAGAGTATAAAAATCATTGGAACGAACTTCGCAACGGAAATATTCAGATAGGAAATTTCAAACGCCTTACGAAAACAGGCAAAGAAGTATGGCTCAACGCAACTTATACGCCCGTAACTAACGACAAAGGCGAAGTCATCAAAATCATAAAATTAGCTACTGATATTACAGATTTCACCGTTTCCTTGCAGGCGGTCAGTAAGTTCCTAAATGAACTCAAGAATGGTAATTTTGATGTAGATTTTGAGTTGGACGGGGCGAAAGCACATGGAGAAGTGGGCAAGATGATTCGCGATAACATAGATTTAAGAAATACCTTACAAGGAATCGTCAAAGAAATGAATAGGGTGGTAAACTTAGCAGGAGAGGAAGGTATGTTAAGCGAACGGCTCAAAATGGACGGTATCAAAGGCTCATGGAAAGGCTTGGTGGACTCCATAAACTTATTACTAAAGTCTATTTCAGACCCAATCTCAGAGGTTAATCGTCTTGTATTAGCTCTGTCTATGGGAGATTTGACCCAGAAAATCAAGGCAGATGCAAAAGGAGATATTGCAGATATGATAAACGCCCTCAATATCGCGTTTAAAAACCTCAATGAATTACTCAAAAACATAGAAGTAGGTGCAAAATATGTAGCAAAAGCATCTGAAGATGTATTCGACAAATCGGAAAGTATGAAAATAAATACTACCGAAGTAGCCACAGCTATCCAGCAGATGGCAGATGGGGCGCAGGAACAAGCCGCCCGAACTGATGAGTCTTCCCGCTTAGTAGAAGCTATTTTGAAACTATCCAATGTTGCAACAGCAAAAGCCGCCATCATCACCAAAGTAGCCGAAACGGGAAGTACAAGTGCTGATGAAGGGCTAAAGATTATTAAGTTGGTTGTAAATAGTATGTCGGAAATTGCCAAATCTGCCAATTTTACTTCCAATTCGATAGATGCCCTCGGTGAGCGGTCAGAGGAAATCTCACAAACGCTCAAAGTCATCACCGATATAGCTTCGCAAACCAATTTACTTGCCCTCAATGCAGCTATCGAAGCAGCAAGGGCAGGAGATGCGGGCAGAGGCTTTGCCGTAGTAGCAGAGGAAATCAGAAAGTTAGCCGAAGACTCTCGCAGGTCAGCCGTTACGATTGAGAAAGTAATCAAAGACGTACAAAAAGATGTAAGTATAGCCAACAAAGCCATAGAAAAAATGCAAAGCAATGTAGAAAATGGTAATACGGCTACTTTGCAAGCCCAAGAAGTATTTGACGACATCAATAAGTACAGTACCCAAAACTTGGCTCTTTCCAAGGATATTCTGACGGCTGTAGAAGAACAAAAACAGTCTATAAGCGTAGTGGTCAAAAATATAGAGAAAATAGTAGTCGTGTCTGAACAGACTGCTACGGGAGCGCAAGAAGTAGCAAGTTCTTCTCGCCAGCTCAACAGCTCTATGTCTGATGTAACTAACACAAGCAAAGAACTTTCCGCCATTGCCCAGCAACTCAAAGATGGTGTAGGTAGGTTCAAACTTAATTAACCATAAACCCATAAACTTTTTGTAACTTTATGTTAAACAGAATTTATAGTAGCTCATTACTTGATATGGACTACGATGCAACAAACAACATGATACTTTATACTTGGCATCCAACTACCGTCGAAATGACAGACCAAGGGTATCAGGCAGAACATCTCCAAATAGTGCATTTTTCTCAGAAGTATGGCATTGCAAACCACCTCATTGACACACGCAACTTCAGCTATGCAATCGGATTAGAAATGCAAGAATGGGCAAATCAAAACTTTTATCCGCCTTTAGTAGCAAGTGGTAGTAAAAAGTTTGCCTTACTTATTCCATCCGATATATTTGCTCAAGTGTCTATCGAGCAAACCATCGAAGAAGGCAAAGTAGAAGGGATTGTCCAAACAAAATACTTCGAAGATATTAGCAAAGCAAAAAGTTGGCTTTTGGACAGCTAATAGCATAAAAAATATTCCGCTTTGAGTTTTAAACACAAAGCGGAATATTTTTATAAAGTCAATTTTATATCATTTTTGAGTCGCTAATCCTCACCCATTAGCTCGTACCCTTTGTTCGCACCTTTTTCTATCATAGGGATACCTTTTTTCATCCATTCGGGCATCGGGGCATCTTTTAGGTAGTAGTCAAAGTATTGGTACATACGAATAGACAAATCTTTGCGGTTTTGCCTCTGCACCAAGTTATGGTCTTCTTTGTTGTAAGTTACCATCCAAACAGGCTTATTGAGCCTTCGGAGTGCCATAAAAAACTCAATTCCTTGATACCAAGGCACAGCACCGTCTTCGTCATTGTGCATCATCATAAGCGGTGTTTCTATCTTTTCGGCAAAGAAAAGCGGCGAATTTTCTATGTATTGCAGTGGTTTTTCCCACAAAGTTCCGCCAATTCTGGTTTGGCTTTTTTCGTATTGGAACATACGACTTAGCCCCGTTCCCCAGCGAATACCGCCGTAAGCACTTGTCATGTTGCTCACAGGTGCGCCCGCCTCTGCTGCCCTAAATAGGTTGGTGCGAGTAATGAGGTAAATTGTTTGATAACCGCCCCAGCTTTGCCCCTGAATACCAATGCGTTCCCTATTGATAAAGCCCTTTTCTATAAGGCTCGTTACGCCGGGCATAATGGCATTATAAGCACTCTCTCCGGGATAACCTACCTTATAGACAATATCTGGCACAAAAACCACATAGCCGTTGCTCACGCAGTAGGTAATATTAATGGTAGAGGCACTTGGTGCGGGCGCACGATACTGATAGAGCAAATCGGAATCTCGTTCGTAGTAATAAACCAACATTGGGTATTTTTTGCTCGCATCAAAATTTTCAGGTTTATAGAGTAAGCCCTTCAGCGGCACACCATCTAAGGAAAGCCACTCTATCAACTCTACTGTTCCCCAAGCATAGTTTTTTTGCTGTGGGTTCGCATCGCTAATTTTTCTGATAGCCTTAAAGCTCAAATCCGTAGTGTATAAGTCTGGAAAATCTTTGAAACTCTGTTTGGTAAAAAGTATCGTATTGCTGTCTTTTGCCTTGCTTACCAAAGTGGAAAAACGGTAATTATCCATCAGTAGTTTTTGCTTGCTATTGTCTTTGAGGCTAAGACTGTAATAGCCTGATTGCTTGGTAGTTTCATCAAAGGCTGCAAGTAATAAAACTTGGTCTGCCTTAAAAAAACGCTCCTCCCTATCGAGGGTAATATTTCTGTAGATAATTTTCTCTTTCCTGCCCGATTGGGTGAGGTTCAGAGGTGCTTTGCGATTTTCGGGGTCAAAAGCCCAAATGTCGTAGCGGTCATAAACGAGGAAACTTTGGTCGTTTTCTGTCCAACCTACTGCCCCATAAGGACTTGGGTAGTCGGGGTGGTCATCTTCCTCGTCTGCAAAACTTGTTTTTATCTGCTGATTTAGTTTCACCGTTTGCCCACTCCTAACCGAATAGGCAAACCATGCCGTATCGGGCAAGCTAAACCAATATACATAATTTCCCTGCGGAGAAATAGCCGCATTTCCTTTGAGTTTTGCCTGAATCAGTTTTCTGCTGCCTGCCTGCAAATCAAGCAAATACAAGTCATAAAAGCCTGAAATATCCCAGTTGGTAAGGCGGCGATAAGGTACATCAGAAGTAGCTAATGCCAAGTTGCCATTTCCTTCGTTTGCCAAACTTACAGAAGGAATTTCTCTGTTAGCTAATTGGGTTATTTTTTTTGTATCTATTTGAAAAACAGAAAGATAAGAACGTTTTTTCTCTTGGTCTAACTGTCGGCTTTGCTGTGGCTGAATGTAGTCATCTTGCCAATGCCACACATCTACATTTACTATTTCTTCTGCCAGCAAGGTCGTATCCTGCACTATTGGTTTCCTTGCCATGCCAAAATATAGTTTTGAACCGTCTTTGGCAAACATAGGCGTATAATGCTCACTCACTAATAAGCCTTTGGTAATCAGGGAAGTATCTGCAACCGCTAAGGCAGAATCTTGCCCATTCTTCCAATGATACAATTTAAAATAGCGAATTGTAGCTTTTGTGGTATCTAAGTCCGCAACAAAAGCCAACTGACTGCCGTTTTCATCAAAGGCAAGGTTTTTGAAATTTCCTTTTTTTACCCTGAAAAGTGGCTTGAGTTTTTCGCTTGCCAAATCATATACATACACGCCCGCAAGCAGCGTACTGTCGTTTCCTGTAGTGCTAAACACAAGACTTTTCCCAAATTTATCGAATCGGTATTCTTTTACAAAATCAAAATTCACTTCTTTGGCATTTTCTAACCGCCTCAATACCAATCGGTAGCCATTGTCTTCGCTTTCTTTTTTCTTGGCTTTTTTAGGTTTTTCTGCCTCTTTTTTTACCTCTTCTTTTTTTGTAGAGTCTTTGCTTACTTCCTTTTTCTTATCCTCTTTTTTCTCAATTTGCTCTATTTGATAGGCAAGCCAAACGCCTGCTTTTTCTGGTATTTTGAACGATTTGAGATTTGCTATTCTTGCTAACTGCTTGTTTTGCAGGGAGTAGATACCGAGTGTGTCTTTGGGCAATTCTTCTTTTTTCTTTTTTTGTCGCCTTAGCTCTTTCACTACCTTCAAGGGCGGTGCTATTTTGAAAACAGCAAACTGATTGTCTTGGGAAATCTCTACTTGCGAAGCCCTCGCAACAGAGTCTATCTGATTGGTTTTCAGATTATAGAAAACCACTTTCCCATCTCCTTCTTGCGGATTGACGGTGTAAACTGCCCACTTCCCATCATTGGAAAGGGCAGAATAGCCAATACTTTTCCAAAAATCGTAAACGCCATGTGTGAGCATTTTTTTGGCAGTAGGCTGCACTTCTTTTTTATCGGGTTTTCGCTGCCCAAAAGCAGAAAAAACTACTAAAAATACCAGTAAGGGAGTAAAAAGTTTTTTCATAATTCAGATGATAAGATGAGTATTATTACCGTATATAGTTAAATTAATGCGAACTTGGGATAATATAGAACAAAAAGCTATGAAAAAGTGTATTTTGAAAATTATGCCTAAAAATAATCCCAATTTCACGTTAAGTATGGCAAATGTAAAAAGTTATTACAAAATTTTGGGTAGTTAGGAAAAATACTTCCCCACTATCTCCGATAGAAATAGTTTTTTTATACACGATATTTTTATACTTTTGGCGAGGATTATCTGGCTCGTAGAACATAATAATTACGTCCTCAAGATGCCATTTAGCTATTAATCTAACTCATTAAACCAAATTATCAGCATTTTATGAAAAAAAAAGCAACTCTTATCCTTTGTTTTTTAGCTCTTTTTTATGTTGCCCAAGCCCATGAGTTTTGGCTTGCCTTCCAAAAATTTATGGTCAATGTCGGCGATGCCGTACCTATTTCGTTCCTTGTTGGCGAAGACTTCAACGGGGAAACTTGGGAGGGGAAAATGGCAAGTTTCTATCTTTACAATGAAAAAGGCAAACAAAACATTGCTGATATTTTTCCTGCAAAGCCCGAAGAAAAAACTACGCTTACTTTCAAAAGTGAAGGTACGCACCTATTGGCTTTCAATAGCCAAAACAAGCTCATAGAACTAGAGCCTGACAAGTTTTTGGCATATTTGGAAGAAGATGGCTTGACGGAGGTGATAGAAATGCGCAAAAAATGCAATGAAACAACTAAAAAAGGAAGAGAGTCCTACCAGCGTTGTGCCAAAGCATTGGTGCAAGTAGGTGGCAAAACAGATAATACTTTCAACACAATAGCAAAGCATAATTTAGAACTTCTGCCTGAGCAAAACCCGTATCAGTTACAAGCAGGCGATAAATTGGCATTTAAGTTACTATTTAAAAATAAAGTATTACCAAATACTTTGGTTAAGATTTGGCACAAAAACGAAGGGAAATTGAAGAAATCGGAGCAGAGAACAGATAGCAAGGGCATAATTTCGTTTGAAATGGAAAAACAAGGCGAATACATGGTAAGTGCAGTGCAGATGATTCCTCATAAGATAGCGAAAGAGGCAGATTGGCAGAGTTATTGGGCTTCCTTTACTTTCGGTTTTTAGGGCAACAAAAAAATCCTAAGAGTTTGAAATTCTTAGGATTTGAAAAGTATCTTTATTTTTGCTTATTGCTTTGGTCTTAGACGTAGCGTAGTAGAGGTATTTATCCAACACCCAACATTCATCACTTCTCCCTCTTTTTTGCCTAATGTAAAGGCATCAGTAATAGAAGGGAATTGTGATCTTGCATTTGCCATGCCTTTGCTATCACCGCCTTTGGCATACATATCGTAAGCCGCCAAGAATACCGCCCGAGATTGAACTGCATCGCCAGAGCTACAAGCCTTGTGGCTACTCATATAGAGGTCGCCGATGAAAGAATATGCTTCTGATGCTTTTGATGCATCAGTAGATGCAGCCTTCAGGGCTGAACTTCTTGCCTCGCCTAAGGCTCCTCGCTTGCTTGCTAATTTTGCAATTCGCATAATGTCATCTCCTTTTTTTACAGGGTCAGTTTCTATTTCTATTGCCTCGTTTAGGTATTTTGTGCCGTTAGCTTCATCACCTGCTGAAAAAGCGCGGTCTGCCAAAATTCGAGCAATACTTGCTGTTTTTTCATTTATGTAAATTACTTCTACAGCCTTTGTAAAAATTTCTCCCTTATAGCATTTAGACTTATCAGCATCGTCTTTTATTCGCAAGATGAAGGCAACAATTTTCTTTGCCATATCGAGGTCTTTCGGATTTGCCTGCAATTTTGGGTATAGCTTGCTTGCTATATAATCACAACCCATAGGCACATGACTCTCCACCAAGCCGTCTATAGCTGTTTTAGTTTCTTCCCATGCCTCTTTTTTCACATTTTCAGCTATTTTGGCATCTACGATTTGGGTGATTTTACCATATTTGTCTAAGATTACATCATCAGTTAAATCTTTGGAAAGTGTTTTTTTCTTACACATTAAGTCCATGTAATAGACAAATACAGAGTTTTGCTTTAGGGTTGCTCCACCTTTTTCTATCAGTTTATCATAGAAATCGTACAAGCGATTTACCATAGCAGGGTCAGGCGTAATGTTAGTGCGTTCTATCATTTCATAAGGATAGAATTTAAGTCCTTTGCGCTCCATTACGTCCAACTTTTCTCCGTAAGTACCCATACGCTTATCGTACAGAGCCAATACCCTATCTTGGTATTTCATTTTTGTAGTGGCATCTTTTTCTTCTTCAGCCAATGCTTCATAGAGCTTCAGACCGTTGATGTAAAGTGCCTCATTTAGGCAGGGAACATTGGCAGCAAGCCATTCGAAAGGCTCGATAGCACGACCATACTCTTTGAGCTTCAGGGCATCAGAAAAGATAGTGTAGGTTTCCTTTGTTTTACCAGGATTTTCGCCCCAACACCAGTTGGCTTCACAGTTAGTTGCCGCTGGGCTACAGTTAGAGGGTTGTGCCGCTACAAAACCAGTGGCTACAACCAATAGAATTGTGAATAGAAATAATAGTTTTTTCATAGTTTACCGCTTTTGCGAAGTGAACGAGTTATTGTTGTGAATTAATGTTTCAATGATGAATTAAATCGCAAGTTATAGGTTTTTAAGCAGTACATTGCAGTATTTAAGCCAAAATAATTAGTATTTACAAATTTTAACTTAACCATCTGTTAATTGATTTTCCTTCTAAAGAACCATTGTGCATCATTAACGGTGAATCCTAAGTTTACCCTGAAGAACGTTTCTTGAAGCAGGTTACTTACAGCTACACCTCTCTGACCGAGTGTGAAAGCTAAATTGAGGGCGGAATAACCGCGATTCAACGGCATTGAGAATCCCAAATGCAGGGATTTTTCGTCTAACTGCTGCCCTTCTAACTTATAGGGCAGTTGCATATAGCTAAACCCCGCTCTGTAGCTAATTCGCGCCAGATAGCTATTGATGGACGTTAGGTTCGGGGTATATTCGCCACCTACAGTAATTTTGTAGGTGCTTGCCAATGTATCTCTGACAATAAGTCCCGTAAATTTGCTCCAGTCTTGCATAGCGATATCTACTCCGAAAGTGTATTTGAACGGCTTTTCCAAACTGATACCAAAGGAAGTTTTTGCGGGCAAGGCAATACTTGACTTGAGGTCTTGCGAAATAGTATCAGAGGAAAGAATTTGCCCTGATATATCTCGTCTTTGTATAGATTTAAACCTTTTGATATTCAAATTTGCTTCTAAATCGTAGGTAGCTGCAAAATTTAGGAAAGTATTTTTATCCAATTTGGCAGTATAAATAGCTCCTGCTTTGTAGCTAAAATCTGAAAAAGTAGTTTGGTCAAAGATGGCAATCGCATAAGACCCCTGCAAATTTGTTTTATTGTCTATCACCGTAGAAACCGATTCGGTATAGATGGAGCCAAAGTTATAATTGACCTGCCCGCCCAGCGAAAAACCTTTTGCTACCCGAACTCCATGCGCCATAAATGCTTGTGTAATCCCACCACTGCCTTTGTAAACATATTCTACGAAAGATGGCGTGCGTGGGAGTCTTATCTCGAAGCGATCTACATAATTTACGTTGCTAAGGGGGCGAATCCCCAAACTCATTGTCCACCTATCGGAGAGCGGCAAGCCAAAAGCTACGTAGGCAAGGTTGCCATTGCTGTTTTTTTCTGACGACTTCGTAGAGGTTATCTGCTTATATTCTCCTCCGAAACCCGTTTCGAAAACCATGACCCTATTCCTAACAAGCAATGCGGGATTAGAGATGTTCAAATATGCCTGACTTGAGTTGCTCACGCTTAGCCCACCCATACCCATGTTATAAATATTACCTTGTGTAGATAACTCACCAATACCCAAGCGTGAATACGGAGAATTGCCATTTTGAGCAAATAAGGGGAAAACTAATAGATTTGCAAAGAGGTATATATGAATTTTTTGAATGAACCGCATTGGCAATTATATGATTAAATGATGACAGAACTAAAAACAGAACTAAAATTTAAAATTGATTATACAACAATATCGTATTCAGACCGATAAATAACAAGTCTTTTTGATGTTCAACTTTTGCCTTCTTAGGCTTTACTTTAGGGCTTAGGAAAGCAGCATCTCCCCCACAGAATATAACTTGCAAATCCCCAAATTTTTCTTCATAAAGTTCAATAAATCCTTCTATTTCCTTTACAAAGCCATTAACCACACCGCTTGCCATTGAGGTTTGCGTGCTATTACCGATAAAGGAACGCCCCTCTGCATAGTCTGCTTGCGAAAGCAAAGGCAGCTTGGCTGTAAATTCATGCAAAGCCCGAAATCGCATTTGTAATCCGAGAGAGATACTCCCGCCATGATAGATATTTTGGGCATCTATAAAATCATAGGTAACACAAGTCCCAGCATCTATGATTAGCCTATTCGCAGACGGGTACAAAATAGTTGCACCTACCGCTACCGCTACCCTATCCATGCCGAGTGTTTGCGGCGTTTGGTACAGATGCTCGATGGGTAAAGGCAGCAAATAGCTTAATTTAATCACATCAATATCGGCAGGTATCAGATTTGCAAGGGTTTCTGAATACGGATTCACTGATGAAATAATTACTTTTTCAATCTTTTCTTGAGCCAATAGGTATTCGAGTGCCTGCTCGTCTAAGCGTTCTATCTGCTTTTTGAGTGTGTTTTGCTCAAACAAAGCTGCTTTCGCAAGCGTATTACCTACATCTATTGCCAAATTCATAGTGGCAAAGTTGAAAATTTTTGTTGTAATGCAAGAACGGTTAAGTTTTTTTAACAAGAAAAATAAGAAGTCAAAGCAGAAATATAAATAAAAATAAAGCTAAAAAATTTTGTATTGCTAAAAAATCTATCTAATTTTTCAACTTAATTGAGAATATAAATCATTATTTCTAATTCATATTTAATCTTATGCCTGTACGTATAGTAAAAGATAATCCAGATGAAATGGTTGTAAATGACAACTTTAACTTTGACAACCCGCAAGAACAAAGTGGTGGTGGGCAAGGGATAGACCTCTCGTTCCTCAATGACCTGCTTGGCGGCGGTGGCACAAAGGGCGGTGGTAGTGGGCTATTAGGCGGACTCATCAATAGCTTTTTTGGAGATGGCGGTGGTAGCCAGCAGAATAACAATAAGATTGGAAATAGCGGCGGCGGAATTCTATCCGCATTGGGTGGTATGGCTGTAAATGCTTGTATAAATTACGCTATTAATTCTTTTACGAATAAGGGAAAAGGCGGAATGTTTAGCAAAAGTAGCCCGCCAAGCAAAGAAGATGTGGACGGATTGCTCAACGAACGCCTGCACTCTGCCGAAATTTGTGTGAGTCTTTGGTCGCATACTGCCTTTGCAGACCAGCAGATGCAAGCCCAAGAAAAACAAATCATTGGACAGCTTATCAAAGATACTGTCAAACAATTATTTCCTGCAAGCATCGCTGAACAAAGCGAAGTAGAGCAATTACTTTTGGAGAAAGTTGCCAATCCGATAGACTATGATGACGTAGTGGACGAGGCAAGCCAAGACCAAAACTTTGCCGCACAACTCTATCAGCAAGCCTGCCTGCTTACTGCCGCAGACAAGGCTTTTGGAAGGGACGAAGATGATTATATCTATAATTTGGCGAGTGATTTGGGCATAGACGATAATAATGCACAAGCAATTAGGCAAAAATTTGGCATAGCCTAAATTCTTGTTTTTTGCTTAAAACCTATGAAGTATTCAATACTTTGTAGGTTTTTTTGTGAAAAATATTTCCTTTAAGCAACAAGTTGTATTTTATTTTCTCTCCTTGATGGCTAATTGCCCGCAAGCCGCATCAATATCTTTGCCTCGGCTGCGGCGCACATTTACTACCATACCTCTATCTTCGAGATATTGGGCAAATTTGGTTATTTTGTCCTCTGTGGCGTTAGTAAATTGCGCTTCGGCAATCGGATTATATTCTATGATATTTACTTTCACAGGCAGGTGTTTGCAGAATTTGTACAGTTCTTCTGCATCTTTGAGCGTATCATTGAATTGGTTAAAGACAATATACTCAAAAGTTACTTTATTTTTTGTTTTTTGGTAAAAGTATTTCAGGGCATCTCTTAATGCTTCTAAGGTATTGCTTTCATTGATAGGCATGATTTGGTTGCGTTTTTCGTCATTAGCGGCGTGTAGCGAGAGTGCCAAATTGAATCTTACGCCGTCATCTCCTAATTTTTTTATCATTTTGGCGATGCCCGCTGTAGAAACGGTCAGTCGCTTTGCTGCCATGCCCAAGCCTTCGGGGGAGGTAATCAGTTCTGCCGATTTGAGTACGTTAGCATAGTTGAGCATTGGCTCGCCCATGCCCATATAGACGATATTGGTCAGGGGCATATTGTACTTCTCTTTGGCAATGCGGTCGATAAGCACCACTTGGTCGTAGATTTCGGCGGGGTCAAGGTTACGCACCCTATCCATGTAGCCCGTAGCACAAAACTTACAAGTAAGCGAACAGCCTACCTGCGAGGAAATACAAGCAGTCATGCGGTCTTCGGTCGGGATAAGCACACCCTCTACCAAATTGCCATCAAAAAGGCGAAACCCAATTTTCACTGTGCCGTCTTTGCTCTGCTGTTGCTCAGAAATAGTAACGGCATTGATGGTGAAATGACTTGCCAATAGGTTTCGCTGCTCAGAAGATAGGTTTTTAAGCTGTTCAAAACTGCTGATAGACTTTTTCCACAGCCACTCATATACTTGCTTGGCTCGGAAGGCTTTTTCGCCATGCTCAACAAAAAAGACTTGTAATTCCTGCAAACTCAATTTGCGAATATCTTTGAGTGCAGGCACAGCAGGAACGCTATCCAGAGGCTTTTCAAGCTCTTGGACAGTTTCTTTGGGCTTTATTTGAAATTTTGGCTTTACTATCATGCCACAAATTTAGTGTGTATGTCCCAAAAAATTGTAAATACTCAAAAAATTAATTAATTTTATAGGACTTGCACGCAATACAAGTTTCAAAAACGGGTTCATTTGATTGGTTTTCATCAGATTGAGCAACGCTTAAAATGAAAAATTAAATTATATTTTCACGATAGCAAGAAAAAATTTGCATTGTAGAAAAAAACACCAATGAATATTTCATTAAATATTCTAATTTTGTTGCCCTAACAAAAATATTATTTGATTGACTCATGTTTAAAAAATTACAAGCACTTTCCCGTTGGGCAGATTATTTTTTTACTATTTGGATGCAGTATGGTTTTGCCAATTGCCTTTCCTTTTTTAAAAACTTATTTTCTAAACAAGCCATTCGGCTGCAGTTGCCTACAGGGACTTTAGTTTACAACCAAGAGTCAGTCGGTGCAACCGTTTATCATCTGATGAACTCCTTGCCCAAGCTACAAAAAACAATTGCTTCTCTGCCCAAAGAAGACTACAAGATAATGATTGATATTGGAGCAAATTGTGGACATTTTAGCCGTTTTTTTGCCGATAGTTTTCCGCATACAAACATCTTTGCAGTCGAGCCTTCTCCCGATTTGTTTCCTGTTATTCAGGAAAATCTCAAAGGTAAAAACTTCAAATTGATTCCTTTTGCCCTTGCAGACACTGACGGAGATATGGAGTTTTATATCAGCAAAAACTCCCAACAGGCAAGCTCTCTCATCAAGGAAAATGTAGCGACCTTTGATAAAAACATACAAGTTTTAAAGGTAAAAACGCAGCGATTTCAAACCTTTTTGTCGGAAAATCAAATAGAGCATATTGATGTACTAAAAATGGATTGCCAAGGTGCAGAATATATGATTTTGAAAAACGCAGAAGAAGTCTTAGCAAAAACAAAGTATTTGATATTAGAGGTATCTCTTTTAGACGAAAACATGGAAGATTTACTGCTCTTGGTTCGCAAGTATTTCCCCTACAGAAAAGTCATCAACTCAGTAAGTATGGGTGCGGACGTACTTTTTTGGAGATAGAAATTTACACCCTTTCAAACTGTTGTGGTGCGTCAATGAAAGGGAAAATCTGTATGCCTGTATTCTTGATTTCATCTACGAAAGGGTCGCCTTTCTCGAAGTAATAGGTAGGAAAAGTATGCGCTTCTATGTCTTTATACTTTGTAATGAGTTTGCCAAACTGCTTCATATCCTCAAAAGGAAAGCCGATGAAAGAGTCAGCTACCAATGCCACATCTATATCAGAATAGGCATGAGCCTGATTACGCGCATACGAACCAAACAAAATAACTTTTTGGAGTATGATATTATTTTCGAGAGCCTCCCTAATAAATTGTTTTACTAACTCTGTTGCAGTATCTCTTGTAAGCATAGTTTTAGGCTCTCCACTTGTTGAATGATGTCTTGTGTATAAGATTCCGTACAAATTCGGTGAATATTCTGCAAATAATCGGGATAACGACCTTGCATTTGAAAATTATTCATCAACTGTAAAAAGATTTCTTGTTCGCTATTCAGATTCACCTGTGCCTCCTGTAAAATTCGCAATAACTGATGTGTGCGTGGGGGCGTATTTTCTTGATTATTTTTGACCCAAAGTGCTTTTGCCAATTTTTCTAATACTAAATGAGCAAAAATAAGGACTGCACATAATTTGCCGTATCAAACAAATCTTTGACTGCTTTCCAGTCTTTTTCCGAAGTACTTACCCAATAGGCAATATGTTCGTCTTTACCCATCATAGATTTTCAATTTAAAATTGACATTTCCACAAAAATAACAAAAAAATCTTTTTTGCAAGTATTTCCCCTACAGAAAGGTCGTTGGCTCAGTGAGTATGGGTGCGGACGTGCTTTTTTGGAGATCGCAATTTATGCCCTTTCAAACTGTTGTGGTGCGTCAATGAAAGGGAAAATCTGTATGCCTGTATTCTTGATTTCATCTACGAAAACAAACTACCTGAAAGCAAAAAAATCAAAAGCTACCGCATTTCTCTTTGATAAATAAACATCAGATAAAAAATCTTCATTGCCACAAAGTAAGTAAAGGTAAATTGCAAAGCGACAATATTAAACAACTGATTTATAATTACATAAGAAAGTGCCAGAGGTTGAGAAATAATATCCCAACTATTCCAACGCAACTCACGCCCCAAATACATACCAAAGCCTGTCAGTAACAGAACAGCAATGACAAAGACCCATACCAGTTTTTCATTAAAATAGTGATTGAGTAGCTTTTGAACAAAATAAAGTGAAAACATACCCGCTTGCAGACCCGCCAAAGCAAATGTAAAGAAGAAGAGGGTATCAAACCAAATAGGTACGCTCCCTATGCCTCTGTGCCGAATATGCAACAAATCAGTAATGATGTAAGGCGAATTGGGTAAGAATAAAAGCCAACATCCCAAAAAAAACAGCAAAGTAATTTTAGAAAGTTTTTGCTGCTGATGTTTCCACTGTAGCCAAATGGAGATAAACAAAGGCACCCAAGCCAAAAACAGATTCCAACCAAATGCCAAATACCAAGCATCATGTTGCCATGATTTATACAAACGAAAAAAAAGCATTAGGCTTGCAAAAGTAGATACACAAAATGCTGGGAAAATAGTTTGCAAAAAAAGAGGGATATTCAATCGCTTTAAAGATAAATGCTGTGTCATGTTCATTATTTTTTTGTTTTACGATGATATTGTAAATTATGTTGCAAAGATAGCAAAAAGGACTTTGTATTTCAAAGTAATAATATTAAATTTATCACATAGTAGCGTTTGGTTCTGTTGTTATCGTTAGTAAAGTCGTGGTATTAAATCCTTACTCATTGATAATCATTAATTTACTCTTTTGATGTACGGTTTTCAGCAGGAGAGCAAGGTGCTGCAAAACTCATTTTTTTTAAAATCAGGCAGAAATGCTACCCTGATTTTTATTTTTTTATATCTTTGCCCAAAGTAAAGAAGTACATGATAGCAGAAAAATACATAAACCCATTCACAGACTTTGGCTTTAAGAAGATTTTTGGAGAGGAAGCAAATAAAGACTTGCTCATTGATTTTTTGAACGAATTACTTGCTGACAAAGGTAAAATCATTGATTTGACTTATCTCAAGAGCGAGCAGTTAGGTGCTACAGATTTGGACAGAAAGGCAATTTTTGACCTCTATTGTGAAAATGAAAAAGGTGAAAAATTCATTGTAGAAATGCAGCGAGCAAAGCAAGACTATTTCAAAGACAGAAGCCTGTACTATGCTACTTTTCCTATTCAAGAACAAGCACAAAAAGGAGCTTGGGATTACAAACTAAACGCGGTTTATTCTGTTGCTATCATGGATTTTATTTTTGATGATGACAAGGAAAACAAGACTAAATTTTTGCACGACATTAGGCTCATAGACAAGGAAAGTCAGAAAGAATTTTACAGTAAACTCCGATTTATCTATTTGGAAATCAAAAAGTTTGACAAAAGTCTGGAAGAAATAGAAACACACTTCGACAAGTGGCTCTACGTACTAAAAAACTTAGTAAAAATCAATGAAATACCTTCTAAATTACAAGAAAGAGTATTCAAAAAGCTTTTTCAGATAGCTGAAATTGCTCATTTTGACCAAAAACAGTTGCAATCTTATCGAGATAGTGAAAAAAACTATTTGGATTTTACTGCATCTTTAGATAGCTCCTTTCGAGATGGAAAGCAAGAAGGAAAAATAGAAATCGCCAAAAATGCAATCTTAGAGGGAGCAAATAACATATTTATTTCAAAAATCACAGGCTTATCCATTGAGCAAATAGAGATATTGAGAGAGGAAACGAAATAACCCAACTTATTTTGAGCATAAAAAACAATGACAAAAGCAGAAAAATTAGCCATATTAGAAAAGAAAAATGCTGAAGCCCTCTTAGGAGGAGGTGAAAAACGCATAGAAGCCCAACACAAAAAAGGCAAACTTTCAGCGCGAGAGCGAGTAGAACTCTTGCTTGATGCTGGTTCGTTCGAGGAAATTGGGAAGTTTGTCATGCACCGTTGCAAGGATTTTGGTTTGGATAAGGAATATTACTTGGGCGATGGCGTAGTTACGGGCTACGGAACGGTAAGCGGACGCTTGGTCTATGTCTTTTCCCAAGATTTTACCGTTTTTGGTGGTTCTCTTTCGGAAACCCATGCCGAAAAAATCTGCAAAATCATGGACTTAGCCATGAAAAATGGCGCACCTGTCATTGGGCTAAACGACTCTGGCGGGGCAAGAATCCAAGAGGGCGTGATGTCTTTGGGCGGCTATGCAGATATTTTTTACCGCAATACGCGCGCTTCTGGCGTAATTCCTCAAATTTCAGCCGTTATGGGACCTTGTGCGGGCGGTGCGGTTTACTCTCCCGCTATTACCGATTTTATTTTTATGGTCGAAAACACTTCTTATATGTTTGTAACGGGACCGAACGTAGTCAAAACAGTTACACATGAAGAAGTTACCTCCGAAGAGCTTGGTGGAGCAAGCACGCACAGCACCAAAAGTGGCGTTACGCATTTCTCTTGTGCCAACGAAGTTGAGTGCATCAACAATATCAAACGCTTATTGAGTTTTATTCCTCAAAACTGTGAGGATAGCGTTCCCAACCTCCCTTATCAGGGTAATGGCAATGAACTTCGCCCCGCACTGAACGATATTTTGCCTGAAAACCCTAATCAGCCTTACGATATGCGTGAGGTGATTTATGGTATTGTTGATGAAGGTGAAGAAGGTTTTTTTGAAGTACATAAAAATTTTGCAGACAATATTTTGGTGGGGTTTGCCCGAATTGGGGGCAGAAGCATCGGCATCGTAGCCAATCAGCCTGCGGTCTTGGCGGGTGTGCTTGACATCAACTCCAGCGTAAAAGCGGCGCGCTTTGTGCGTTTTTGCGACTCTTTCAATATCCCTCTTTTGGTGTTGGTAGATGTACCTGGCTTTTTGCCTGGCACCGACCAAGAGTGGAACGGCATCATTAGCAACGGGGCAAAATTGTTGTATGCTTTTTGCGAGGCTACAGTACCGAGAGTTACGGTGATTACCCGCAAAGCCTACGGCGGTGCTTATGACGTAATGAACTCCAAACACATCGGGGCAGATATGAACTTTGCATGGTATGCCGCCGAAATAGCGGTGATGGGGGCAAAAGGAGCTGCTGAAATCATCTTCAAAAAAGAAATTAGCGAGGCAGCAGACCCCGAAGCCAAACTGCAAGAAAAGGTAGATGAATATACGCATAAGTTTGCTACGCCCTACAGAGCAGCACACAGAGGGTTCATAGACGAGGTAATCATGCCCGATGCTACGCGCCAAAAACTAATTTCGGCGTTCAAAATGCTTGAAAATAAAGTAGATACATTGCCGAGAAAAAAACATGGGAATATTCCATTGTAGTTTAGTTAATCGTAAATTTACCCAAAATGTATATTTACGATTTTCTTTTCTATAAATTTGCACCTTGAATAAAATCGTATCAAACTCCAAATAAAAGGTATGTTATTAGATTTTGAAAAACCAATCGCAGATTTAGAGGCTCGATTAGTGGAAATGAAGCAGAAATTAGGCGATAAGCAAGACGCAGATGCAGAAACTGCTTTGAAAGTTGTGGAAAGTAAAATCCTACAGCTGAAGATAGAAACTTATAAAAATCTGACCCCTTGGCAGCGCGTACAGCTATCAAGGCACCCCGACCGACCCTATACATTAGATTACATTTATGGCATTACCCAAGATTTTATAGAACTATTTGGCGACCGCAATGTAAAAGATGACAAGGCAATGGTAGGCGGATTCGGCACTATAGACGGGCAAACTTTCATGCTTATAGGGCAGCAAAAAGGACGAAATACCAAAGAACGACAATATAGAAATTTTGGTATGGCAAACCCCGAAGGCTACCGCAAAGCACTGAGATTGATGAAATTGGCAGAGAAATTTGACAAACCCATCATCGCATTTATAGATACACCTGGAGCCTATCCTGGGATAGAAGCGGAAGAAAGAGGACAAGGGGAAGCAATAGCGCGTAACCTCAAAGAAATGTTTATGTTGCGTGTGCCTATCATCTGCATAGTCATAGGCGAAGGAGCATCGGGGGGCGCACTTGGCATAGCTATTGGGGATAGAGTAATGATGCTCGAAAATACTTGGTATTCAGTCATTTCTCCCGAAAACTGTTCTACTATCCTCTGGAGAAGTTGGAACTTCAAAGAGCAAGCAGCCGAAGCAATGAAACTTACTTCCAAAGATATGTTTGCCTTCAAACTCATTGATGGAATCATAGACGAGCCGCTCGGCGGGGCGCACGTGGACAAAGATGAAACTGCAAGAATCGTCAAAAAGGCAATTATAGACAGTTTTGCCGAACTTTCAAAAATGTCAGTCAG
This sequence comes from Cytophagales bacterium, assembly GCA_004294445.1. Taxonomy (GTDB): domain Bacteria; phylum Bacteroidota; class Bacteroidia; order Cytophagales; family Thermoflexibacteraceae; genus Thermoflexibacter. The sequence continues at coordinate 1,883 of REAZ01000013.1, read as the reverse complement.
CGAAAGAATTGACGCAAGAATTGAAAAATTTAGTTCAATGGGCATGGTTTCAGAGTAGATTTTGATAAAAACTCAAAAAAGCAGTCATTTTTTTGAAAAATTCATAATTTCTATTACCTTTGCACTTTATAACATAGAATTTTTCTATGTATGGTTTAACCTAAATAATAAAAATGATGAGCGCAAATGAACAAATTGAAGCTGCCTGCCGCGAGGCGCACGAAAAATTCTTGAAATTAGACACCGAAGTTTACAAAGACATCATTGACAAATTGCAATTTGTGATTGTAAGCTACAATGCAGATAAAAACCCTATTGGTTTGTATCATATTGGGGAAATAGCATTAGACTTGCTCAAAAAACACAAAGCACAAAAAACAAGACAAGTTTCCAAAGAACTGATAGATACTTTGGAAAAAGCCTTAGCTACAAAATAAAAATAGCTCAATGAACGACAAATCCATTCTCTTTTCTACTCAAAGTTATGCGTATTTGAAGCAAGAAATCTTGCTCAAAGATGGATTTGAGGAAGGGCAAATTGAGTGCAAAACTTTCCCTGACGGCGAGCATTATTACAGAATACTGACCAACGTAGAGTACAGAGAAGTTACCCTCATCGGGGGGACTATCACCGACAAAGATACGCTCGAACTCTATGATGTAGCTTGCGGATTAGTAGAAGGCGGTGCAAGAAAACTTAATATAGTCATTCCTTTTTACGCCTACTCCACTATGGAGAGGGCTGTAAAAAATGGCGAAATCATCACTGCCAAAACAAGAGCAAGACTGCTATCTGCTATTCCACAAGCCTACTTTGGTAATCGTATCATTTTCATAGACTTACACGCCGAAGGAATTCCGCATTACTTGGAAGGTGGCACGAGGGCTGTCCATATTTACGCCAAGTCTATCATCATTCAAACAGCCATCAATATTGCGGGAAAAGATTTTGTGATGGCTTCCACAGACGCAGGAAGGGCGAAATGGGTGGAGTCTTTGGCAAACGAGATGCAGGTGGAAGCTGCTTTTGTCTATAAGCGCAGGCTAAGTGGTAGCGATACCAAGCTCACAGGGGTAAATGCTGACGTAAAAAATAAAAAAGTAATCATCTATGATGATATGATTCGCACAGGTGGCTCGCTTTTGCAAGCTGCCAAAGCTTACAAGGAAGCAGGGGCAGCCCAAATCTACGTATTGGCTACGCATGGCGTACTTCCCGAAGGAGCAGTTAGCAAACTGAAAACAAGCGGCTTAATAGAAAAAATAGTTGTTACCAATACGCACCCAAGCGCACTGGCACAACAAGATGATTTTTTAGAGGTCGTTTCTGTCGGTGATTTGATTGCAGAGAAATTGCTTGCTATCCGAAGTTTGTAAAAACTTAGGTGCTAAACTGCCAATATTTTTTCCCAATAGCATCACTATATATTGGCAAGTTTTTGATTGAGTGTAGTTTGCATAGTTATAGGTTTATTCTTTGATGATGATTTTGCTTGGCTTTGAGCAATCAAATATGCTATCGTCTATTTTAGGATTAATAACAATTTCATTGTATTTGACTCCTATAAAGCTTTTCACTTTTTCATTACTAATTTGGTAGCTACATATTTTTTGACTAAATGATAACAAAAAACCATCTACCACTCTATAATCCTCAAAATTGGTTTCAGATATTCTTTCACCTATCGAATATACAGATTTCATACGTAAGAGCATATATTTATCAGTAGTGATGTAGCAATAAACAATTTGTTTTTTCGGTAGTTATTAAAAAAGTGTTGATAGACAATTTTGATTGTAATCAACGATAAACATTTTGGTTACCAGATGATGATACTTTAAGCTACGAGAAAAAGACAAACTTTTACGAACATATCGAGTTA
>REAZ01000001.1 GCA_004294445.1 Cytophagales bacterium | reverse complement strand
AAACACACCAAACGAAATTCCTATTACAAAGGACGAAAAAGAACCTACTAATGGGAGAACAGAAGAAAATTATGGTGCTTCTTTCCAACAATTTGGCTTACTCGGCATTGATAAGATGCATGATGACGGCTTCAGAGGGGAAAATATACACATTGCAGTCATTGACGGTGGCTTTACCAATGCAAATACAAACCCGCTTTTTCGCCAAGCAAACATCTTAGGCACTTACAATTTTTCGAGAAATACTTCAGATGTTTATACAAATATTACAGATTCGCATGGAACAAGGGTATTCTCCTTATTGGCGGCTTTCCAAGATGGGCAGTTGGTAGGCTCGGCTTATAAAGCCTCTTTTTACCTTTTTGCTACTGAAAATGACAATGCAAACATAGAAAACAAGATAGAGGAAGTAAATTGGATTTTTGCGGCAGAGCGTTCTGATAGCTTGGGCGTGGATATTATTACTACTTCTCTGGGCTATACTACTTTTGATGATGCGTCCTTAAACTATACTATCAGTAACCTCGACGGGAAAACGGCTTTGATTTCGCAGGCAGCAGCAATGGCAGTGCGCACGGGCATGATAGTGGTAAAAAGTGCTGGAAATGAGGGCAATAGGGCATGGCAAAGAGTTAGCTTTCCCGCAGATGTAGATTCCGTACTCACTGTAGGTTCGGTAGATGCAAACAAAAATTACGTGTCTTCGAGTTCGAGGGGGAAAACAGCAGATGGCAGGATTAAGCCTGATGTAGTGGCTATGGGGCAGAACGCTGTAGTGGGATTTCCTTCGGGTAATATAAGCGTAAGTTCGGGAACTTCTTTTGCCGCTCCACAAATTGCGGGCTTGGCAGCAGGGCTTTGGCAGGCAAACCCAACAATGAGCAATATGCAGATAGTCAATGCAATACGTAGGTCGGGGACTCGCTTTTCCAATCCGAGTGATTCGATTGGCTATGGCATTCCGAGCTATGCAAAGGCAAAAATTTTATCGAATAGCGAACAAAGTTTTGACAAAAGCAATATTACAGTTTACCCAAATCCTTTGGTTTCGAATCAGCTACAAATTTGGTTTGATGAGCAATACATTGGTAAAAACATTTCATTAGCCCTTTTTGATGTGTTGGGTAAAAAATATATTGGGGAGAGTATAAAATTACAACAAACTAATTATCAGTTAGATGTAAGCAAATATGGCATAACAAGGGGCCTGTATCTTTTGCATATTAGCTCAGACGGGCTGCGCAAAGTAATTAAAGTGGAGTATTAAAAATAAAAAGCTATTGCCAAAAGTCTATCAAAAAAATGACATTTGGCAATAGCTAATTTAACTTATAACTACTTATTATCCAATACCTTCATTTCAATTCTTCTATTGAGTTCGCGTCCATCTTTCTCGTCATCATTTGTTGCTACAGGTTCTTTATCGCCGTAGCCTTTAAACAGTAGCCTTTTTGCATCAATTCCCTTACTTGCTAAATAGTCAACAACGGCTTTTGCTCTATTTTCCGAAAGACGTTGATTGGTAGCAGCATTGCCTACGTTATCAGTATGACCGCCAATTTCTACTTTAAGGGTTGGGTTTTTCTGCAAGAAATCAGCTAAGTTGTCAAGTGCTGTATTTGAGCCTTCAGCTATTTTTGCAGAGCCTGTAGTAAAGAACAAACCACTTACCGTATATTTCTTACCCGCTTCAGGCTTGTCGAATACTTGAGCGTCAGATTTAACTGGTTCTACTTTTTCTTCCACCTTTTCCTCTACTTTGGCAAGGGCAGCGGAGTCCGTAGCTGTTTTTGTACCTGCCGTATCTAATTTGGCTACTTCTTCTTTGATAGTTTGTGTGCTATCTGCTTTGGCAATAAGCTGATTATCTTGCGGTTCTACTTCTTTCTTCTTTTTGTTTTTATCTTTTCTGCCTACGTGATAGGACATCAAAATTTCATGTGAGCCATTAGATACATTTCCAATAAGGCTGCTACTGCTTGCAAACTCATAAGCATAACCAAAAGAGAATTGCTTGAAGTGAATCCCTGCATTTACGGCACTCCCGTAGTCGGTGCGGTTCATCAAACTTACCCAGTATTTTTCTTGCCACTCAGCAGTAAGACTCATATCAAACTGCCCCGTTTTTTGGATAGCAAAAGCGCCAAAACGGTGCAATAACATAGGTGTTAAAGATAAATTTCCTTGCATTAGGTCAAAGCGATATGAAACAGCAGCAACAGACTGATTGATGTAGCGAAAAACACTATTCGAGGAAGTGCTTTGCTCACGAAGCGACCTATTAAAGAGTTGGGGGAAAGCAAAACTCACTTCCAAGCCTTTCAATCGATAAAAAGCACCAAAAGCACCATCTAATACGAACGAATTATTGAGGCGATAAAGCGTTTGGTCTTGCTGGTCATTGCTACTTAGAATGTCCCATCGGACACTATTTACTAACGTACCTACAGATATACCAAAATGTAACTGCTGATTATCGTCTATATTTACGCCATAGGCATAGCTTACTTGCGCTCCCGTACGGCTTACTACGCCTGTATTGTCCCTGAAAATACGACCGCCTACGCCCATTGTTTTAGCAACGGGAGATTGAAAAGAAAAAAGCATAGTTTCGGGCGCACCATCGAAACCCGCCCACTGTTTTCTATACACCAAATGCCCTACTGCATAGCCGTGATAGCCCGCATAAGCAGGATTATAGAAATATTTATTTTGCGTATATTGAGTAAAAAGCGAAGTTTCTTGTGCATAACTAAAAGTTGCAGTCAAACTCAACAATGTTACTATAAATAAACTGTATGCTAAGGATTTCATATATCTTTATTATTTAATTTGCTACTCTATTAACTCTTATAAATAGTATAATATTGTGAATTAGTATGATTTTTTTTAGAATAATCTTTTCCAGTTAATTCTATTTGCTTTTCCTTTAAATCATAAAAAAGCTTATACTAATATAGTACCAAAAACAAATACCATTCCGAAAGAATACACATAAAAAAGACTTCGGTAAAATGCTTACCAAAGTCTTTCTCATGTAATAATTATAGTTGTAAAATTATCTAATAATCGTAAGTGTTCCTTTGACAATATTAGTTTCATCGAATTTGACCACAAAGTAGTATGTAGCATCGGGTAGGGGTCCGTTATCTCCTTTTCCGTCCCAATTATTTTGATAGCCCGTAGCGGAGAATACAATAATTCCTCGTCTGTCCGAAATTGAAACTTCTGAATTGGGGAACAAGTTGATATCTTTGATTACCCATAGGTCATTTATGCCATCGCCATTTGGAGATAACACTCTGTCGGGCATAGTCATAGATGTTACTGTAACCAACACTTCATCACTACTTTCACAGCCTTGCGCCGTACTGCCAAATACTTTGTAGAGGGTGGTTATGTCTGGAGTAGCTATTGGGTTAGCAATGTTTGGGTTATCCAAACCTATAGCTGGCTCCCATCTGTAAGTAGTAACACCAGATGCTTGTAATTGCACCGATGAACCTTTGATAATAGCGACATCTTTGCCCGCATCCACTAATATTTGTGTTTGCTCTTTTACACTCACCATCTTGGTAGTTTGGCAACCTAAATCGTCCGTAGCAAATATCGTATAATCTCCTTGAGCGAGGTTGGCAAACTCTACAGAGACTCCTATTTGAGGTGTGCCATTTGCTCCTATTTTAAAGGATAGTGGTAAACCACTTTTCGAGGTTACTTTGATAGTGCCATCTTTGTTATTTTGGCATAGTACATCTTTTACCACAACATCGAAGTCTGTACCAGAGGAAATTTTAACACTCACTGATGCAGTCAAAACACTGCTACTTATGTTAGCTGTAACTACATAATCTCCGCTTTTTAGATTGGGAGAGAAATCTATTACTGGAGTTCTTCCTGTAGCTTTGAAACCATTAGGACCTGACCAAGTATAGGTAGCACCAGCAATGTCTGTAGCTTCTAATTGCAACTTTTCACTGCTACATACTACCCCCGCAATGCTCGACTTCAGCGTAGCTTGCAACTGGGCAGTATTTTGCTCGAAGGCAGTCCATCTGTTTGCTTGCTGCGCATTAGCTACTATGGGTACGGATAGCAATCTTCCATCAACGTCCGAATAGCTCTGCGTTTCTGTCCATGTTTTTCCTTCATCTTGGGAGTTAGAAAGTGCAAATGCTGCTTTGGGTGTTTGGGAAATTTCTTCATTAAAATATTGGAACAACAACTTTGTAGTGGGTGTAATCGCATTACTTGCGGTAACATCAAAATAACGCTTCATGCTATTGCCTATAACCCCAACAAATAGGTCGTGTCCTCGGCGTACTGTAATTTCTCCTAAGTTGTTATCAGACTGCAAAGAAAGACCTAAACCTGCAATATTGAATGGGTTAGTGCGTCTGGTCGCTTGAATATACCCTCCTTTTGCTTCTTCTCTGATGCGGTTATTACTATTTTCACCTACCAAAGAGCCTGTAGTCCCTAAGTCAATAAACTTTCCGTTCAGGTTGATATAGCCCAAACCTACCAAATTAAGCTGATTGCGAACTGCTATATTCTGATTTAAGCCTACTTTCTGACCTGTAGGGCTAACAAATGGCGTACCTACAAACAAATCCCAAAAACTCAACAGATTTGTGCCTGCAACTTGCTGTAGATTGCCTGTAAGCCTGAAAGCACTGTTTTGGCTATTGGTAAATGTACTATTTGCTAAAAGATTACCTAATAAGGTTACTTCCTTGTTGTTCGTGAAAGTACCAGAAAAATGATTCAGACTTCCTTTGATGAGCAGTGTGCCGTCATTGGTAATTGTACCGTTGTTGCGGTTATCTACTCTGCTGGAGGAACTGATAGTCGCTCCCTGCTTGACCACAATCTTAGCTCCGTTGTTGATGAGCTGGGCAAAAATATTTTGCCCACTCATCTGGAAAAAAAGCATTATAAAGCAGCAAGCTAATTTGTATTTTATTTTTTTGTTTGACATAAAATTGCTGTTTAAAAAATACAAATAATTTACTTATCTCCTACTTTGCTTTCTGCTTTCTGCCCTGTTTGTGCTTGCATAAGTTGCATAAGCATATCCAACTGTTTTTGCGAAGCTTGCATCTGTGTTTTTAGCTGCTCTATATCAGTTGCTTGCGCTTTCAAAGTGCTATTTTCAGTATTCAAGGTATTGACCTTATTGCTTAATAAGTCAATTTGTTTTTGCTGCTCCTTCAATGCCTCTAACAATACTGGAATCAGACCAATATAATTTACAGACTTAAAGCCTTTGTCGTCAGTATGTACCAAATTAGGGAATACTTTTTCCAATTCTTGGGCAATTACCCCTAATTGTAAAGGTTGATTCTTTTGGAAATCTTCTTTCCAATTATAGCTTACACCCTCTATTTGCCTTGCTTTTTCAAGTGCATTTTCTATTGGCTGAATATCTTTTTTGTAACGAATATCACTGGTGCTTAGTAGTCCAGCGGTTGCCGTAACCGTGCCTGTGGTCAAAGAAGTCATAGTAACTGCACCAGAAACACTTAAATCGCCTTGCAAATCTGTGTTTGAGCCGATAACATTAAATCCGCCACGCACATCTACTTTACCTGCAGGGGCATCTACATTTAGAATGTCAGTGCCAGATCCCGTATTTATGACCCTAAACCCTCCGTCTCTTACTTGCAGCGCACCGCCGCCATTAACATCCACGACCAAACTATTTGTGCCAGTAGCAATGGTTTTATCTGATGTGAAAGCCGCTCCACCTAATTCTAAATTTGTTCCATTAAGCGTAATACCACCATTATTAGTTGTCGGTGTTGCTGCGGTAATCGCATCTCTTACTGCTTTTTCCGTAACTAATGTATTGTCATCTGCATTCGGATCAGGACGCACATTAGTTAGCATTTGAGTTATGCTTGTCCCACCCATAGTAAAATTACCATTAAATGTAGTATTTGCTAAATTAGTCGCTCCTAAAACATCAAGAGAAGAATTAGCCACTAAGCCACCACCAACGCTTACCCCTGCGCCAAAAGAAGCCACAGGACTTACTGTAAAACTTGCTGTATTGATAGTGAGGCTATTTGCTCCAGCACCTATGGTTGTATTGGTAGTGAGGGCACCGCCTAAGGTAATATTACCTAAAGTTTTTACCAAACCGTTATCTGCGGTAATGGTACCACCAGTTGCAGCATCTACATACGCTTTGGTAGCAGCATCTTGTGGATTTGTGGGGTCGAGGACATTTTGTATTTTTTGACTGTTAGCCAAAATTCCGCCATTTGCATTTATAGCCCCTGATGCGGTTAATGTACTTGTGGTGATATTACCAGTATTAGCAATGCCATTTGTATTGGTAGTAGCCGTAGTTACTGTCAATCCATTAAAAGTTGGGTTATTGGCTGTGCCAAGTCCAAGGTTAGCTCTTGCTGCTGCGGTATTGGCTAAAGTCGCTACCCCAGTATTGCTTAATGTTACATCACCACTCATGGCTACGGCGGCGGCTGTTCCTCCTGCATTGCCTACCAAGATGTTAGCACTTGCCAAAGTATTTGTTAGTGGGGTGAAGGCTAAATCAGTTGTTGTAATTGTGCCGTCTGTAATTTCCGCAGAACCAACTGTGCCGCTTGATAGTACGCCTGCCGCACTCGATTTTACCACTCCTGCTGCAAAAGGCGTAACTGTAAGTGCGGTAAATCTACCAGAACTTGCTGCCGTTGCACCTATTGAAGTTCCATCAACTGTGCCACCAGTAATGGCTACAGCACTTGCTGCTTGGGTTGCTATCGAGCCTAAGCCAAGTGCAGTTCTTGCAAGAGGGGCAGTAGTAGCACCAGTTCCTCCGTTAGCAATAGGTAGCGTGCCTGTAATATCGGTAGCCGCTGAAACCGTGCCTAATGACAACAAACCTGTACCTGCACCTGCTTTTACAATTCCTCCTGCTGCTAAATTATTAGCTGTAATTGTACCGTTCATCACTGAATTACTTCCTAAAGTAATGGTTGTACCATCATCAGTAATATTGCTTGCTACCAAGGTTGTACCATTTCCTTTCAATACTGCATCAGCTGTTGGAACTGCACCCGTAATAGTAGTACCGTCCCCAACCAAAATACCTGTTACAGAATTACTAGTAATAAAATTAGCCCTATCCTCTAATTGAGGTGTACCAGCAGCGTCTGTAGAGTAGATTTTATTGGCATCTGCCGCACCCGAAGATACTAATTTTGTAATTGTTACTTGTGCGTCAGCTATTTTAGCTGTGGTTACGGCATTTGCAGCAATATCTACAGTAGCAATGGTTCCATCTGCTATTTGCGTAGTGGTAACAGCACCTGTAGCTATTTTAGCTGCTGTTACGGCATTATTTGCCAATTTTGTATTATCTACTGCCGAATTTGCAATATCTATAGTGGCTATAGTTCCATCGAGTATTTGCGTAGTAGTAACAGCACCTGTAGCTATTTTAGCTGCTGTTACGGCATTAGCTGCCAATTTTGTATTATCCACCGCCAAATTTGCTATGTCTGCCGTAGCCACAGTTCCATCAGCTATTTTTATGCTATTGATTGCGTTATCTGCAATATCGGCATTTAAAATTGTTGCGTCCAAAATCTGTGAAGTAGTTACTGCATCATTCGCTATCTTAGCCGTAGTAACACCCAAGTCTTTGATTTGAATTTGATTGCCTACATTTTTATCTACAGAGATATTATCTACTGGGGCTGCAAAATTTGTCTTGTCGTCCCAAAATACAGTTCCTGCATTTGTAGTCGTAAGAACTTTGTCATTGCCTCCAGACGCAATATCCAGCGGAGCTATTGTACCGTCAAGTATTTTTGCCGTTGTTACTGCATCCGCCGCCAATTTTGTATTATCTACTGCCAAGTTTGCAATTTTTCCTGTTGTTACTGCTCCTACACCTATGGTCAATACTCCTGTATTTGAGAGTGTGGCATCACCACTCATTGACACTGCGGCGGCTGTTCCACCTGCATTACCAACTAAAATATTAGCACTTGCTAAGGTATTGGTCAGTGGGGTAAAGGCTAAATCGGCTGTTGTAATCGTTCCATCAAGGATTTTGCCCGTTGTTACTGCATCTGCCGTCAATTTTGTATTATCTACTGCCAAGTTTGCAATTTTTCCCGTTGTTACTGCTCCTACACCTATGGTCAATACTCCTGTATTTGAGAGTGTTGCATCACCACTCATTGACACTGCGGCGGCTGTTCCACCTGCATTACCAACTAAAATATTAGCACTTGCTAAAGTATTGGTCAGTGGGGTGAAGGCTAAATCGGCTGTCGTAATCGTTCCATCAAGGATTTTACCCGTTGTTACTGCATCCGCCGCCAATTTTGCATTATCTACTGCCAAGTTTGCAATTTTTCCTGTTGTTACTGCATTCGCAGCTATCGTAATAGCTCCTGTATTAGCTATTGTTGCATCACCGCTCATTGACACTGCGGCGGCTGTTCCACCTGCATTACCAACTAAAATATTAGCACTTGCTAAAGTATTGGTCAGTGGGGTGAAGGCTAAATCGGCTGTTGTAATCGTTCCATCGAGGATTTTGCCCGTTGTTACTGCATCTGCCGCCAATTTTGTATTATCTACTGCCAAGTTTGCAATTTTTCCTATTGTTACTGCATTCGCAGCTATCGTAATAGCTCCCGTATTAGCTATTGTTGCATCACCGCTCATGGTTCTTGCTGTTGGCGTAGTACCATTAGAAACAATGATTTGTGCATCTGTGGTAGCAGGAATTGCGCGGGCATCTACATAATCTTTTGTCGTTAAAGTAGTTGCAGGG